>MHFM01000011.1:21197-53771 GCA_001804205.1 Omnitrophica bacterium RIFCSPLOWO2_01_FULL_45_10b | reverse complement strand
TAAGTTCTCCGCCGGAAGTAATGGCCAAAATACGAGCGCCCCGCTTCATTCCGTCTTTCAGCGCAGAAAGTGTTTCTTCCGTATCTCCTGAATAGCTACTGGCAACAAGAAGTGTGGTTTTGTCCACAAATTCAGGAAGCTGATAGTGGCGATTGACAAAAATAGGAATCGGAAAATCATAAGCTAGGTAAGACCGAATGAAATCGGCTCCAATGGCAGAACCGCCCAAGCCTGAAAAAACAATTTTTGATAAGCCTGTTCCAAGCGCGGGATCAATATGAAGAGCGGTACCAATTTCTTCAGCTTGTCTCATTTGAGCGGAAAAGTCGTGAATTAACTTCCTCATATTCTGCCGGTCGACGCGCTCGATAGCTTCTTTTTGGTCCAAAAGATTCATTTTTTATTCCTCGAAAAGTTCAGGGGTAACGGCTTTAAGTTTTGCTTCGGCAAAGCGCTTAATTTCCTCACCTGTTGTAAATTCCAAAGCGCGTGAGGCAATTTCTTGGGCTTGTTTAAACGTCACGGCGCGAATGGCCCTTTTCACCTTGGGAAGCGCAAAAGCGCTCATGCTTAATTGATTAATCCCAAGTCCTAATAAAAGAAGGGCCATGGCGGGGTCTCCCCCCATTTCTCCGCAAACGCCGATCCAAATCTTGGCCTTTTTAGCATTATCAATCGTGTGCCGAATTAATCTAAGGATTGCTGGATGAGTCGGTTCGTACAGATAAGCGATTTTCTCATTCACCCGATCCACGGCGAGTGAATATTGAATTAAATCATTAGTACCAATCGAAAAAAACTCAACTTCGTGGGCCAGAATATCGCTGATTAAAACGGCAGATGGGATTTCAATCATAGCCCCTACCTGAATTTTTTCGTCAAAAGGGATTTTGGCTTCACGCAATTCTTTTTTCGCTTCTTCCAATACTTGATTTGCTTGTCTTAATTCAACTACATTGGAAATCATGGGATACATGAGCTTTAAATTGCCATAAACGCTTGCTCGAAGAATCGCGCGCAGCTGAGCTTTAAAAATATCGACTCGTGCCAGGCAAAAACGGATGGCGCGCCATCCCATAAAGGGATTCATTTCTTGCGGAATATCCAGAGACGATAAAAACTTATCGCCTCCTAAATCCAACGTACGAATCACAACGGGTTTCGGGGCCAATTGCTCGGCCACATTGCGATAGGCCTCAAATTGCTCTTGTTCCAAAGGAAGGTCGGTGCGATTCATATAAAAATATTCAGACCGGTAAAGCCCAATCCCTTCCGCGCCATGTGCAATCACGGATGGAATTTCGTCAGGAAATTCAATATTCGCAACCAACTGAAGTTTATAGCCATCTAAGGTTTCGGCGGGAAGTGTTTTTAATTTATCAAGCTCTGTAACAAGCTCAACGAAGCGGCGTTCTTCGCGGCCGTAGCGATCAATCGTCAACGGATCAGGGTCAATCACAACGATCCCACGATTACCATCAATGATCATCATGTCGCCGTTGGAAACTTCTTTGCTGATCCGGTCAAGCCCTACCACAGCGGGAATTTCCATAGAACGGGCCATGATGGCCGTGTGAGAAGTTGGGCCGCCAATATCGGTAGCGAAAGCAATGACGTGCTCGCGATCCATCATGGCAGTTTCGGAAGGAGATAAATCGTGGGACACAACGATCACTTCATCCTTAAGATGCATTAATGAATCTTTTTTCTCGCCGCGCAAATTTTGCATGATGCGGCGGGCCACATCTTTAATGTCGGCCACGCGTTCCTTCAGGTATTCATCGTCAATCTGCGCGAAGGCGTGAAAATAACGCTGAATGACAACTGAAAAAGCATATTCTGCCGGTACATTTTCGTTTTTAATCTTAGAAAAAACATCTTCAATCAGGGTGCGGTCTTCCAGAATGAGCAAATGAGCGCTAAAAATATCGGAATGTTCATGACCGATGTCCTGGGCAATTTTCTTCCGAATACCAAAAAGTTCGGATCGTGTTTTGGTAAGTGACTCTTCAAATCGCACAATTTCCTTTGGGATTTCATCCGGCCGGATTTCCGTTTTTGAAACGATAAAAGAGTCCTCACTATGCAAAATGAGGGCTTTCCCAATGGCAACGCCTGGTGAAACGGGGATTCCGTGAAGTGTTTCCAAATTAAGTCTCGCTTGCTTCTTCGCCAAAATTTTGGTCGATTAATTTTTCAATTTCTTCCATGGCGCGTTCCGCATCAGGGCCCACGATCCGAATGATTAGATGGCTTCCCGGAGCCGCAGCAAGCATCATCAAACCCATAATGGATTTTCCATTGACCTTATGTTTGCCCTTTAGAATTGTAATCTCGCTTTTAAATCGGTTGGCCGTACGGACAAATAGAGCTGCAGGCCGCGCATGCAACCCTAGTTTATTTTGAATGACCACTCTTTTCTCAACAACTTTTTCTGATTCCATGAAATGGTATGATTTATCGAAGCACTTCAAAATATTGATCGATAATTCGTTTTGCCAGTTTTGCAGAGTCATGCCGCACTTGAGTATCGATCCTAAGAATTTCGCCGTCAATTACTTCACAGCCTTGCTCTCGAATCTTTGCGGCATCCACTTCAACAGGATGTGAATGGGTCTTACGATACCGTTCTAAAATTTCTGCAGGAATCAATTGAGTGCTGACAAAACAAGCATCAACAATATGCGGATCCGTATGGCTAACCAGCACACGAAGATGGTCATAGGCCGTATATCCTTCAGTTTCTCCAGGCTGCGTCATTGCATTAATAATAAGAACCTTATAAGCGTCGCATTCCAAAACGGCGTTCAAAATATCCTTAATCAAAAGATTGGGTAGGATGCTCGTATAAAGACTACCGGGACCCATGACAATTAGATCTGCATTTTGAATGGCCTCAATTGTTTCCTCTGTCGCGCGGCAATTGGCCGGGCGAAGCAAAATACGTTTCAATGGCTTCCTGGCATCGGTAATTTTGGTTTCCCCTTCCTCAACAGTGCCATCCGCAAATTCACCTACCAAGGTTACCTTATCTAAAGTGGAAGGAAGAACTCGCCCTCGGATGGCCAGAACCTTACTCGACTCACGAATCGCCTTTTCAAAATCGCCTGTCACCATGGAAAGAGCGGTGATAAACAAATTTCCGAAACTGTGCCCTTTCAACCCTTGTCCTTCCTCAAAACGATATTGAAACAAATCCCGAATGAGAGGTTCAGCATCTGCCAAGGCAACAAGACAGTTCCGAATATCGCCAGGTGGAAGAATATCCAGTTCGTCACGGAGGCGCCCTGAACTTCCGCCCGTATCGGTCACCGTCACAACAGCGGTAATATTATTGGTATAGGCCTTAATTCCTTGCAAAAGAACACTTAAGCCGGTTCCGCCTCCAATTACAACAACCCTTGGCCCGCGGGCCAAAAAATTCCTTTTTCTACTTTGATAAACGAGATTGGCTAAATCTTCAGATGGCGCCGGCATTAAAGCTCGAACAAAAATCCGGACAATATTTTTAAGAGCCGTATACACCAGAAAAATGCCAAAGATCAAAAATGCTGTGGCGAAACTTGCCAGCAGAACACTATGCTGAGACATAGTTTTGACTGCGGAAAGCCCGACCACCACCATGCAACCCAGGCCAAATGCAGCCAAAATAACCCATCGCTTGATCCCAATTCCGGGATAAAACCATCTAAAAAATTTCATGTTTCCAATCCGTTGCCGGCTTGGGCCGCAGACCCCATCGATTGAATTAATCTTTGGTTAAATTCTTTCGCCGGATTAGCGCCCATCTTATTAAGCCGCTGAGTTAAAGCGGCTGTCTCGACCAAAATTGGAATATTTCGGCCTGGTCGCACAGGAATAATCAAATGAGGAACTTTCATGCCTAAAAGTTCATATTCCTGCCCTTCAAGGCCAAGCCGTTCATATTCGCGTTCTTTTTTCCAATGTTCAAGCGTCACGGCTAAAGTAATGCGTTTACGATTCCGCACGGCACCCACTCCAAAAATAGCTCGAACGTCAATAATGCCTAACCCGCGAATTTCCATATGATGATGCAAAACATCATTCGAGCGCCCGATGAGTTCGTGATTCTCAACTCGAATTTCTACAATGTCATCCGCCACAAGCCGGTGCTTACGTTCCACAAGCTCAAGGGCGCATTCCGATTTTCCAACCCCGCTTTTTCCAAGGAGAAGCGTCCCTACGCCATAAACATCGACAAGCGTTGCATGAATGCTGGCTTCCGGCGCGCTTGCTTCTTCGATAAAAACAGTTACCTGGCTTGCTACCCGCGCGGTGCGGAACGGCGAGCGAAAAACCGGAATGCCGGCACGAACCGCTTGCTCTAAAAAATCGCGCGGTACGCTTTGTTGTTTCGACACAATAATGCATGGAATTCGGAATGAGAAAAAACGGCCTAAATTTACCCGTCGGGCGTGGCCCTGTAATTTTTTAAGAAAACGAATTTCCGTTTTTCCGAGAATCTGAAGGCAGTCAAACGCAAAGTAATCATAAAAACCCGAAAAAGCCAGGCCCGGCCTATGGATCTCGGGAGAATGGATCTTACGGGTCAAGGGAACAGTGGGAGTTATCAGGCTCAGTTTTAACTGATCCTTCATCCCATCGTAGAAGTTTTGAACGGAAAGGTACGCCATGGATAGGTTATGTTATGTGATTGAAAAACAGAAGTTAATGTTTCTTTTCTTCTTCGTTTTTAATGAGTTGAAATAGTTCTTCTTCTGTCTTACATTTACGAATTAATTCGCAAAAGTAACTATCTCGAAGAAGACGTGAAATCTGAGCCAATGCTTTTAAATGAGGGCCTGCTGTAGCTTTGGGTGCCACCAATAGAAAAAAAATGTAGACCGGCTCTCCATCCAACGCATCGAAATTGACTCCCGATTTGCTGATTCCCAAAACAGCAACGAGGCGCGTTACCTTGTCGGTTTTCCCGTGGGGGATAGCAATCCCCTGCCCAATACCGGTTGAACCCAAATTTTCGCGCTCAATAAGCGCCTTTAAAATTCCCTTGGCATCGCCGATATTCTCAACTTGCGCTAAAACATCGACCAACTCTTTGAGGACATCTTCCTTCGCTGTAGCATTAAGCCCGATTTTAATTGCGCGTTTATCCAAAGTTTCAGAAATCTTCATTCACATTCCTCCGTCACAATGTTAAGATTGATTAAGCAAGAACAAAACGTTCGCCCAAATAAATTTCGCGGGCTTTTTTATCGGTCGACAGAAAATGAGACGACCCGGAAACTTCTATTTTTCCTTCGCACATAATATAAGCCCGATCCGTAATGGAAAGAGTTTCTCGAACGCTATGATCGGTCAGTAAAATGCTGAGGCCTTGAGATTTCAATTTTCGCAAAATCTTTTGAACCTCAAATACCGCGATTGGATCTACGCCGCTAAAGGGCTCGTCCAATAAAAGAAGCGATGGATTGGTCACAAGCGCTCGCGTAATTTCAAGTCGCCTGCGTTCTCCGCCGGAAAGTGTGTACGCTTTATTTTTAGCTACATAAGTAATGTCAAGTTCTTCCAAAAGGCGTTCCAACCGTTTTTTTCTTTCCAATTGAGGAATATCCAATGTTTCCAGAATGGCCATAATATTTTCCTCAACGGTCAATTTTCGAAAAATGGAGGGTTCTTGCGATAAATAACCCATTCCCATGCGGGCGCGCCGGTACATCGGCAACTGCGCCACTTCTTCGCCGCGAAAAAGAATTTGCCCGCTATCGGCTTTAATCACACCCACAACCATATAAAATGTCGTTGTTTTTCCAGCTCCATTAGGGCCCAAAAGTCCCACAATCTCACCGCGTGAAATTTGAATGGAAACTTGATTGGCCACGCAACGGCCCTTATAACTTTTTGTTAAACCATGGGTTTCAAGCAAATTCATTTTGGTCTCCCTAAAACAAAGATTTCCCTAGGCCGGATTCGTCAGAGCGGTACTTGGCATCCACATCTCCTCCCAACACCACTCTGCCCTCTTTGGCCAAATAAACGGCGATGTCACTATAGGTTTTATTTCCTTCCTTACTGACGATAATGACATTGCCGCGGGCAACAATTTTAGAAACTTTGCGCGTGTCTTTTTCGTAAATCACATCCATGTAATCCGCGTTCAGGGTCCCTTGAGCATGATGGGCCACCACGTTCTTTGAAAAGTGCGCAATATTACGTTTGTAATCAACCTCAAGGGGGCCGTCTGAGGTAATCACCGTTGGTACTTTGGACTCGGAATCCGGGTCTTGTACCACAACGGTTACATTTTTCTTAAAGGTCACTTTGCTTAATTGTGAATCACTGCTCGCGCCAGTACCTTCAATATTGATGTTGTCTTTCTTCACTTTCGCCTCAGAATCTGTATCCATTCGCTTATCCGACGGATGAATATTCAGTTGATCTGTCATCAAGCGCGTTCCATTTTCGGTCGTTGCCACAACATTCTTATGCAACTGAACGTCGCTCGTTGAGCGATCAATGGAACCTTGGTCAGCCGTAATGGTCACCGGTGATTCTTCGGCATAAGCTTTTGCAATAACGTTGATCAGGGCAACATTTTGAGAAAAAATATCCGCAGAGTCACCTTCGATTTCCAGTTCCTTTTCACCGGTGTCTGTGTATTTAGAAAATGAAAAACTATAAACCCGCTGCGCTACTTCACTTTTCTGCTCCTGCTCCTCTTTACCATGGCCTTTCCGATCGGCACGTGTGTGCATCCAAATTTTGAATTGGATTAAAGCAACATAAGCAAGGACCAAAATAACGCAGGCTAAAATCAGTTTTCGGATCATGAAGCTACTCGTTCCAAGCCGACAAAATTTTTTGATTTTGTTTGCGGTTCCGCTTTGGTTTTCCAACGGTTATGCATCCATACCCATTGATTCGGAAAAAGCCGGACGTACCGCTCCACAATCTGCGACCATGCTTCAGTCATCATTTTTACAGCCTTTTCCTTTGACTCCTCTTGAGATGGCCAAATTGGCTCTTCCACGAACAAACGGTAATGATCTCCCTCATGCATCATAAAAGCCGGCACAATCGCCGCTCCGCTCGCCAAGGCGATCTTGGCCGGGCCAGTGGGTGTCCATGCCGGTTTTCCAAAAAAAGGAACAAAAATACCTTCGATGCTATCAACGTCCTGATCGGCGGACATTCCAATCGTATGATTGGCTTTAAGCTCCGCCAAAACTTGTCGCGGCGATTCATCTCGATAAATGGTCGAAACCAAAGCGCTCTTGCGAAGCGAAACTAAAACCTGGTTGAACAGCTCATAATAAATTCGGCGACCAACCAAAGAACCCGGATAACCTAAAAATCGAAAATAGGAGGCCAAAAGCTCCCAATTGCCGATATGCCCCGTTAAAACAATAGCCCCATTGCCCCGCGCTAAAGCATCGTCTAAAAGGCTTCGTCCCACATCAAAACGAACAAGGCGTTCAATTCGTTTTTGATTGAGCTTTGGAAAACAAAGCACATCGATTGCCGATTTCGATAAATGGATAAAAGCTTCTTGGCCGATCTTGAGAAATTCGCGTTCGCTTTTCTCGTTTCCGAATGCTTCCTTTAGATGCCGGACCGTTTTGGCCCGTTCTTTTGGAAGAATCCAATAAGCAGAGAACCCAATGCCGCTGGCCATCGCATGATTCAACCATCTGGGCAAAATTAAAACCAAATGCCTCAACAGCTCAAGCCCAAGATACAAAAAAAATCGGTGCTTTCGCGTCTTACTCAAGAACAAACCTCTTCATACAAATCCCGCTTTCAAAAGATCCTGGACGTCCAAGAGGCCAACCGCCCGGCCTTTTCGGTCCACAACGGGCAATTCGTCGATGTTTCGATCGCGCAAAATTTGAAGCGCTTCCGCCGCTAATTTTTCATCTTGAATGGCAATCGGCCTTTTCGTGGCGAAGGGTTCAATCGGTTTTGAGAGAATGGAAACTCCATTTTGTTTTAAGTGGCGGCGCAGATCACCATCGGTAAAAATACCTTTTAATTTTCCTTGCTTGTCCACAATGGTGCAAGAACCCGCGCGAGCGCTTGTAATTGCCAACAGCGCTTTTTCTACCGTGGCTGTTCCACGGACAATGGGATTTAATTTTCCGCGCCTCATCAAATCACGAACTTTGATCAATTTTTTCCCAAGACTTCCGCCCGGATGTAAGAATGCAAAATCTTCTTCACGGAAACCTTTTCGTTTGGCCAAACATACAGCCAACGCATCTCCCATAGCAAGTGCGGCAGTTGTGGAAGCGGTGGGTGCTAAATTCAAGGGACATGCCTCCTGCTCCAAACCTATATTGAGAACTACATCTGAATTTTTTGCTAAGGTAGACTGAATATTTCCGGTCAGCGCAATCAATTTCGCGCCGATTTTTTTAATGGTGGAGAGCAGCCGCGTAATTTCTTCCGTTTCGCCGCTATTGGAAATGGCCAAAATCACATCCGCTTTGGTCACCATGCCTAAATCTCCATGAATGGCCTCGGCAGGATGAAGAAAAAGACTTGGCGTTCCGGTAGAAGCAAACGTAGCGGCGATTTTGCGTGCAATGAAGCCGGGCTTGCCCATGCCTGTTACCACAACACGGCCTGTGCATGACTTGAGCAAATCAAGGGCTTGTTCAAAATTTCGGCCGATTCTGGCGCTCAGCTTTTGAATCGCTTGAGATTCGATTTTCAACACTTTTTTGGCAAGCACAAGATCTTGTCTCATACGCCAACGACTTTCTTAGATGAAACGGTTTGCTTTTGGCTTTTAGAAGAAGACAGAGGAGCTACTTGGCGAATTTGCTTTAACGTAACGAGCAGTTCTTTCAAATCCGAAAGCGCGAGATTGTTAGGCCCGTCTGATTTGGCGGTTTTCGGATTTTCGTGAACTTCCATGAAAATCGCATCGGCGCCGGCAGCAATGGCACAACGCGACAAGATTGGAATAAATTCAGCCTGGCCGCCCGAAGCATCTCCTAAACCACCCGGTAGTTGAACCGAATGAGTGGCGTCAAAAACAACCGGATAACCAAAACTTTGCATAATCGGAATGGACCGAAAATCACTGACTAAATTTTGATAGCCGAATGAACTTCCTCGTTCCGTGAGCAAAATATTTTTGTTGCCGGCCGATTCAATTTTTTCAATTACATTTTTCATGTCCCACGGCGAAAGAAATTGGCCTTTTTTTACATTGACTATTTTTTTGGTTTTTGCGCAGGCAAGCACCAAATCCGTTTGTCGGGACAGGAAAGCTGGAATTTGAAGAATATCCAACACGTCGCTTGCTCGAGTTGCTTCTTCTGAAGAATGGACGTCGCTTAAAACCGGAATTTGAAATTCCTTTTTAACTTTTGTAAGAATTTTAAGCCCTTCTGTCAAACCAGGCCCGCGGAAGGAATGAACCGAAGAACGATTGGCTTTGTCATAACTGGATTTAAATACATAAGGAATGTTCAAGTCGCGAGCAATTTTTGAAATTTGTTCAGCGTGGCGTAACGTAATTTCTTCACCTTCAATCACACAAGGCCCTGCAATCAAAACAAATTGATTGGGATCGCCAAAAGTAATATTACCCAATCGGACTAGATTCATAAACTTTCTCCTGACGAGGCTCTTCTGTTTTATGATTTGCTTCCTTCGGTAAGCCGCTGCGTTTCAGTTCAAGCGATTTTCCAACAAACGCTTTGAAAAGCGGGTGGGGCTTATCCGGTTTGGATTTAAACTCTGGATGAAATTGACCGGCAACAAACCAGGGGTGATTTTCTAATTCGACGATTTCAACCAATTTGCCATTTTGATAAACACCCGAAATTTGAAGACCGGCTTTGGTAAAGGCTTCGCGATATTTATTATTGAATTCGTAACGGTGGCGGTGACGCTCCGAGACTTCATCGGCTCCATAAGCTTCATGGGCCCTTGTGCCTTTTTTGAGCTCACACAGATAAGCGCCAAGCCGCATCGTTCCGCCTAAATTGGCAACATTTTCTTGCTCTTCAAGCAGGCTAATCACAGGATACGGCGTTTTCTTATTAAATTCCGTTGAATTGGCTCCCTTAAAATCCATCACATTGCGCGCGAATTCGATGACCGCGCATTGCATTCCGAGACAAATTCCAAAAAAAGGAACTCCATTTTCCCGCGCGTATTTGATGGCGCGGATTTTACCTTCAACTCCGCGGTTGCCAAAACCGCCAGGCACCAAAATGCCGTCCACCTTGCTCAAATAATGTTCGAGACGGCCTTTAATTAAGCGCTCGGAATTGATTCGTTTGATGATCACGCGCGTATCATTGGCGATACCCGCATGGCGCAAAGCTTCGTAAAGTGACTTGTACGCGTCGGGAAGTTCAACATATTTTCCAACCACACCGATCGTCACTTGATATTTTGGAAAAAGCGCATGGTCGACAACGTCCTTTTTCCAATCATTCAAGCTGCCGGCCTTGTATTCCATGTGCAAATAATCGCAAATCACCTGATCGAGCCCTTGTTCTTTAAACATGAGCGGCACTTCATAAATGGAGCGCACATCGCGGGCTTCAACGACAGCTTCAAGATCAACGTTACAAAAAAGAGCGATTTTTGAGCGCAGGTCTTTTGATAATCTTTTTTCAGTGCGGCACAAAAGAATGTCCGCCTGAATACCGATTTCCCTGAGAGTTCCGACGCTGTGCTGAGTGGGTTTCGTTTTTAATTCACCTGCGGCGCGGATGAACGGAATTAAAGTTAAATGAATGAAAATTACATTTTCGCGGCCTTCTTCATGGCGGAATTGACGCGCAGCTTCCAAAAATGGCAACGATTCGATATCGCCGACAGTTCCGCCGATTTCAGAAATCACAACATCGTAGCGTTTGCCGCGGGAGACGGCTCGAATGCGCTCTTTGATTTCATCCGTAATATGAGGGACCACTTGCACGGTTCCGCCCAAATAGTCGCCGCGCCGTTCTTTTGTGATCACGGAGAAATAAACTTGGCCCGTTGTAACGTTATTTAATTTTCCCATTGGGCTATTGGTAAACCGCTCATAATGGCCTAAATCCAAATCGGTTTCTGCCCCATCTTCGGTCACATACACTTCACCGTGCTGATACGGGCTCATCGTTCCCGGATCCACATTGATATAAGGATCCAATTTCTGCATGGCAACCTTAAGACCTTTTGCTTCCAAAAGTTTTCCAATCGAAGCCGAAGCAATGCCTTTGCCAAGCGAAGAAACAACGCCGCCCGTAATAAAAATATGCTTAGGCATGAGAAGCACCTACCCGGCCGAGAGAAATCAATTTTTCTTTGACCAATTTAAAATCCGCTTCCGTATCAACGCCAATGGAATCATGCACTGTTTCAACCACTTTAATTCGATAACCATTTTCAAGCGCCCGAAGCTGTTCCAATTTCTCTCGCTGTTCTAAAACCGAAGGCGCGAGTGTGGAAAATTGAATTAAAAATTGACGCCGGTAACCATAAATTCCTAAGTGTTTAAAATAACGATTCGTGCGGCCATCTCGGTCGTGCGGAATGGGGGCGCGGGAAAAATAAAGGGCCCAACCATTTTTATCTTTCGTCAGCTTGACAACATTTGGATTCAAAAACTCCTCAGGGTCACTTTTAGAAATGCAGGCCGTTGACATGTCGCATGTCGCATCTTTCTGTAATACCGCTACGACTTGATCAACCACATCCGCATGCATCAATGGCTCATCTCCCTGTAAATTAACAACGACCTCGCAAGAAAGCCGCTCGGCCACTTCCGCAATCCGTTCCGTTCCGTTCGTGTGGTTTCGCGAAGTAAGCATTGCTTCTCCCCCGAAGGATTCCACGCATTCTTTAATCGCTTCGTGATCACAGGCTACAATCACCCGCTCAATTTTTTTTGCTTTCTTTGCATTCTCATAAACAAACTGGAGTAAAGGTTTTCCTTCGATTATTTGAAGAAGTTTTTTTGGAAACCGAGTCGATTCCAACCGCGCCGGAATGACGCAGACGGTTTCCCCTTTAAACATCGGAAAGCGCTCGCTTCCTCATTCGACCCGATGAAACGGAAAGAGAAGCTTTTAACTCTTGAGGGGTTACGGTAGCGGTCCCTAATTTTCCCACCACAATTCCTGCCGCGCAATTGGATAGTACTGCAGCTTCTTTCATTGTTGCGCCTACGGCTAAAGCCATTGCAAAAACTGCGATGACTGTATCGCCGGCTCCTGAAACGTCATAAACTTCCTGAGCAGCCGTAGGGATTTTGGTAATCGCTCCATTTTTTTCAAACAAAATCATTCCTTCTTCACCCAGCGTAATTAAAACCGCTTGGCACAAAAATTTTTTGAGCAACGCTCGGCCAACTTTATCTATGTTTGGCGCACCGCTGTCAACATTTTGGCCATAAGCGTTCAGAGCTTCTCTGCGGTTTGGGGTCACTGCTGTAACACCGCGGTAATAAGCAAAATTCTTCTCTTTCGGATCGACGAGTATCGGTTTTTTAAGGGCATTGGCTTGCTTCAAAATATGGCTGAGCAATGCGGGAGTAATCATCCCCTTGCCATAGTCTTCAATAACGACCGCGTCAACTTTTGGTAATAGCTTTTCAATAAAAACCAACACTTTTTTTAAATGATCCCCGCTCAAATTTCGGCTGTCTTCGCGGTCAAAACGAACCATTTGTTGCGAATGGGCTACGACGCGCGTCTTTAATGTCGTGGGGCGGGTTTTGTCATAAATAGCACCGCTGGTATCAATGCCTTCTCTGCGCATTGCTTTTACCAACATCCGGCCACGGAGATCTCGACCCACAAGTCCGCATGGATAAACGGATCCACCTAAGGTCCTGATGTTATTGGCAACGTTCAGGGCACCTCCAGGAACAAAAGACTCGCGGGTAACATTGACGACGGGCACCGGCGCTTCCGGTGAAATTCGATCAACAGTCCCCCACACAAACTCATCCAAAATCCAATCGCCAACAACCATAACTTTAGCGTCTGTCAGGCGGTCCACAAGGCGGTTTAAACCTTGGGTGTATTTGCCGTTCAGGCGATTGGTTTTTTCAGACGTGCGCATTTAACTTAAATCCTTTCAGGAAAATAACTTATGATGTTTTTGGATTCAGCTTATAAGGTGTTAGTGTACCATTGTAGTTTTGACCTGTCAATTGATGGAAAAAAGAGTCGATTTCCTTGCCCCAAGCAGTAAAACCGGAAACATTAATCCAAAAAACAAATAAATTCTGGGTAGGAGAAACTTTTATTCGGACGATGGAGTAGAGAGTTCCTGGACGGCCTTGAAGCTGTTTCCTTGAGGTCGTAAAAGCAAGCCGATAACCTGCTTCTTCCGCCATTTTTATTGTTCGTTCATCATGCGAGCCTTCAGGATAACAAAAATAGTTAATCTTTGCTCCCAACGCCTCTTCGAGCTTTGCTTTAGATTCAAAAATCTCTGTTCTCACTTCTTCGGCTGGCGAATCGGCCAAAGGAATATGAGATAAAGAATGAGATGCGAACGTAATCAATGGATGGGAAGAAAGGCGCTTTGCATCTTCCAAACTCATGCTTCCGTACTGCTTCTGTACCATAAAATTCCAAACCAGGAAATTAGCTGAGTTGATCTGATAGCGCTCCAATACCGGCAACGCATACTGAATATAGGTTTCATTCCCATCATCGAAGGTAATCAAAACTTCCCGGCCATGAGCTTTCGTTCGGCCGGTTTTGATCGCTTCGTATTCATCCAATGAAATTGTTCTAAATCCAAAAGTTTTTAAGAACCACATTTGACGGCTAAAATTCTCAACGCTAACATCAAGTGAGGTCGAACCAACCTGAGCTTTTGGAACAACAAAGTGATACATCAACACCGGAATATAACCTTTTGGGGGCAAAATAAAAAAAGCAACTCCGCCAAAAATAACTATGGCGAAGACCGACCCTAACAACAGCCGTTTGATCTTACCAGCCTTCATAGCCCACCAACACGACGGTAACAGTTCCGAGGACAGGAACTTTTGTTTTCATCATCAAAGGGAGCCTTTTTTCATCTGCGCTTATCCAACCGCGAATTTTTCCGCGGCGAATGAACATTCCCTGAAAGGTCGCCATAGGTTCAATTTGAAATGCACGGAACGTATCCAATTTGTCCAATTCAACTTCATCGACTTGAAGTATTTTAACTTCTAAATCCCAATTCTTCTCATCCGCCTCGGTAGGAATATGCACGGTATCACCAACGGCCATTGGCTGTAACCGGAACCAATAGGCAGCTGCAAGTTGGTCCTTAACGTCTTTTGCAATAAACATTTGTTTTCGGCTTTTATTTTTCCGTGAATAGTAGGTAGCCGTATGATTCTCTTGATCATATTCCATCACTTCATCCGCCCGATATCGGCCCTCTTGTATTATTTTTTCATAACGAAGTGAATGAAAACGTTCTGTATCAAGATACGTATGATGTTCGTCACGCACTGGATAAACAAGGTCGATGAGCGAATTCGAGCGCGCGAGAGCTTCAATGTGATATGCTTTTCGTCCGCGAATCTCTTCGATCCCCTTTACCGTCGCCTCTGCCGTTCCAACTTCCATGCCAAGCCATCTAACGCTAAATTTTAGTTTCTCTCCCTCGCGAATGCTGGAGGACAATTTTTCAATCACCTTCGGTGCAGGCAGTTCCGCGGACGAATTGATTTTTTTCGTTTGAATACCACTACACCCCTGTAAAACAAATAAAAGACCTGCGGCTAAAATGGCGCATACGGAAAGTTTTTTAAGCCTCATTTGGAAACTCCTACCGAAGACAATCGTTCG
Organism: Omnitrophica bacterium RIFCSPLOWO2_01_FULL_45_10b; assembly: GCA_001804205.1. Classification (GTDB taxonomy): domain Bacteria; phylum Omnitrophota; class Omnitrophia; order Omnitrophales; family Danuiimicrobiaceae; genus 01-FULL-45-10b. The sequence goes on along the minus strand of MHFM01000011.1, from coordinate 38,979 downwards.
AGAAAACGTTCCGAATGAAGGCGCGCTAAAATCCGATCGGGTGTTAACATGGTTAAACACTCGATTCCTTTACATGCCGCTTGATAACGAAACCTTTGGTAACAAGGCCGACAAGCGGGGCCGCTGGCAGTAAGTGAAAGTGCTGCGCTTTTAGCCGGATAAGGCCCATAGACCTTAGGATCCACCGGGCCATAAATAGCGACGACTGGTGTGTCGATTGCATGGGCCACATGCACAAGGCCTCCATCGTTGGCAAGCATAAGCGAAGCTTTTTGTATTAAAGCCGCTGCTGTCCGAATTGAAACACGGCCACAAAGATTATAAACTGATCTCTCAGGAAACGCTTCTAAAAACTGCTGGGCCAGCTGAGATTCAGCGGCCCCTCCTAAAATGAAAATCGCCTCACACAAAGAACCGTAATCCCGATGCAATTCCTTTACTAACTGAACAAAATATTGAACGGGCCAACGTTTAAGACGCGCATCGCTCCCCCACGATTCTCCCCCGCCTGGTGCAATCGCTAAAATAGAACTTCCAGAATGAAGCCCGAGCTCTTTTAAAATCGCTTCTGCGTTTTGAAAATCCCTTTCGTCCAGAAAAAGTTCTGTTCGCTTATGCGTGGGTTGGATGTTTAAAATATTGAGAAGATCGAGATAGTAATCGGCCACCGGCTTGTCAGTGTAGCCATCGGGAAGCTCAAGGCGATGGGTTGAAAATCTTCCTCGGCCTTTAAAATTAAAACCAAGCCGTACAGGAATCCAAAAAAAGAACTGGCATAAAAACGCATATTGCGAACCAAGCGAAAAATCAAGAACCACTTGATAATGATTGCGCCAAAGTTTCCAAAAAGTGACCGCCAACTTTTTAAACCGGGACCACTTTTTAAAAATATTTGCTACAGGCGATTTATCCCATTCAAACATTTCATTTGCATGGGGGTTGCGTTCAAAAATCTCGCGTGTCCGACTCCCGAGAAGCAAATCAATACGCTTGACGCCATATTCGCTTAACGCGCGAATCACGGGGGTGATCCAAAGCACGTCGCCGATGCCATGAGGATGAACGATTAACACGCGCTTAAGATATCCTTGTTTTGGAATGGCTCCGTTAAACCAAAAAAGGCTCATATTTTCTCGCTTCGTGAAGGACATCGTTTACCGTAAGTTCTTTGAGGCATTTGAAATCAATCTGACAATTGTGGGCAAGGCATTCGACGCAGCCCACATCTTTTTGAAGATAAGAACTGTTTTGAGAAAGAGGGCGCCACCTTATAGCGCTTAGGCCGGGCTGGTTTCTTCCAAAAATCGAAACCACCGGAGTCCCCACTGCTGCTGCAATATGAACGGGGCCGGAATCATTGGAAATTAAAAGCCGCGCGCCTTTCAAAAGCCACCCCAGCATCCCCAAACTTAATTTCCCGGCTAAATTAAGCGCATCTTCATTCATAAATTCCTGCATTTGTGCGGCGTGAAACACTCCTTCTTTTTCGCCGATAATCACGGGCAAAACTTCATAATCCCTTGCCAGCTTGTCAGCAACAGAAGCGAGGCGCTCAGGAGACCAGCGTTTAGAAACACAGCTCGCGCTGGGATGAAAAACAACGTATCGCTGGTTGAAGCGCTCAGGCAAAATACGTTTCAAAGTCTCACGGCTTGAAACTTCAAGAGGAAAATGAAGCTGCAACGGCTCTGGTTTTGGCACATCAATCAAAGCCAAAAGATCAAAATTGTACTCTGCTTCATGTTTCTTCCCCTGCCATTTTTTTTCATCAATCGTATGGGTCAGAAACGAATCAAGTCTTCCATGGCTTCCCAACTGAATATGGTAACCGATCCTTACTGGGATGCCCGCAAGCCAAGAAATGATATTGACACGATTGGTCGCATGAAGATGAATGGCTACATCAAAGTTTTCTTTCCTCAATTTCAATCCAAAAAGTAACGTTTGCCACCAACTTCGGTGGCGGCCTTGTTTATCGTATGGAATCACTTGGTCAATCCATGGATTCCCTTGCACGATAGGTTCTGTCTCTTGAAATACCAACACGGCCACATGACTTTCGGGATATCTTTTTTTAATGGCCGGAAAAATGGGGGTTGATAACACCAAATCACCGATTCGATCTGTCCGCGTAATCAAAATCCGTTTAATGGCTGAACGATTAATGGGGTACATGGTTCAAAAGTTCTTCGCAAGCTCGGATCACTAATGACGCCGGTAAATCATCCAAACAAAGACGGCGTGGCAAGCGGCATTGAGCTTGTTCGCAAGGGGTGCAATCTAAATTTAAACGGACTAATTTTCGGCCGGCGGCCGCTTGCCAATATTTTTTATCATTCGTCGGCCCAAAAATAGATACGGTGGGCCGGTTCAACTCATGTGCTAAATGCATGACAGCGCTGTCATTGGCAACAACCAATGAAGACTCATGAATCAATCCTGCCAATTCCCTCAAAGTTAATAAACCAATGAGATTTGTGACAGACTTAGAAACCTTTTCTTCTAACTCCTTACCCAAATCAACTTCGTGCTCATCCCCTATCAAAACAACTCGTTTGCCTGAGCTAAGAAAATAATGGGTAAGTTCAACAAAACCAGAAATAGTCCAACGCTTAAGCGCACTTCCGGCGCCTGGGGCAAGCACAACAAAATCATTTGTGCCGGGAACTGAACTGAACCGGTTTAACTTTGATCGAGCTGAGTTTTTCTCTTCATCCGTAAAAAAATTAAAATGATTTTTGCAAGATTCGACTTCTAAAAGTAAACATAGTCGGTCCAAATGCCTCTGGCGCATAGAAGTTGAAGAACGATCTACAAAAAGCGACGTCCGGTAGTTTGGCTGAAGCAAAAAAGGAATTGCCGTGTGGCGTAAATCGACAATGAGATTAAATTTTTTTTCCCGTAATTGAAAAATCAGCCGAAGCATTTCTGGCCAGGAGGCATGCTTATCAAAACAAATGACTTCATCAACCGTAGAGCTATTGGTAAAAAGAGGAACTCCTTTTGGGCCCACCAGTACAGACAAGGAAGCTTTTGGAAAGCGTTCGCGAAGTATGGAAATAACAGGCGTCGTCAAAATGATATCGCCAATATTGCTTAGCGAAATGACGAGAATTTTTTGAACCTTACTCGAATTAACAGAAGCCATTATGAAAGCAGCTTTTCTTTCTCAATGACGCGGAGGATATCATTTACAGAAATACATTCCATCCAAGGCGCAGGAAAATTTTCACCAATCCAAGGCAATTTCACGCCTTCATGAGCGTATTGAATCACGATATTCCGTCCAGAGCCCAAAGGAGCCGTTTCCAAAGGCTGAGTCGGCCCGAAAATACCGATCACATTTGTTCCAACTCCAGCCGCAATATGAAGCGGGCCTGTGTCATTGGAAATCACAAGCCGGCATTTCGCAAACAATGCCCCCAATTCGCGAACGGAGGTCTTTCCGCACACCGAAGCCATCAGGGAAGTACCGTTGTGCGAATTTAAAATGGCGCGCGCTACCGGTTGGTCGTCTTCAGTTCCCGTGATGACGATCTGAACCCCATATTTTTCCATCAAACAATGGGCTAATTCGCGAAAGGATTCGGCAGGCCAGCGCTTGGGAGCCCAATTTGCGCCAGGGTTGATCGCAACGATGTTGCCAGGTTCAAAGTTACATTCTTTTAATAAAGAAGAGGCTCGAGCATCATCTTCAGGCAAATAACGAAATTCATACCAATAATCCCCGCTGACTTTAAGGCCTTTTAAGCGCAAAAGGTCTAAAAAATATTGAACGTTATGAATAGGCCCTTCAGGTTCCGGAAAACCATGGGTTAACAAATGGCCGCGCCGTTTGGTTTGATAACCGATTCGCTCGGGAATACCGGAAAGAAAAGCGATCTGAGCAAATTTACGGGCCTGATGAAATAAATAAGCTTTGTCGATCTTACGTTTTCTAAGGCTCCAAATGAGGCCCCATCTAAAAATAAAACCCATTTTTCTCTTCCGGTCATCAAAAGGAATGATTTCATCGACATAAGGGCAAGCCTGCAAAATCTCAACGCAGCGGTTAGGAGTTACTGCGATTAAATGCGCTTGGGGAAAATTTTCCTTGATGGTACGAAGAGCCGGCGTTTCAAAAATAACGTCCCCGAGCCAATTCTTTGTAACCACCAAAATATTCATGGTTAATGAGTCGTGCCTAAAGCGGCGGAACATTGTTCCAATTGCCGGCTTACCGCATCCACAACTTCAGAAACGCTGATTTCGCGCATGCAGAGCAATTTCTCTGAATTTTTGCAAGTTCCACTGTAGCAAGGCTGACATGGAATACGTTTCACCAAAGCGATGTGATCTTTTCCGGGCGGCATATGGCGCTTGGGTTCCGTAGGACCGAACAGCGCTACGATCTTCGTTTCAAATGCGCTTGCGATATGAAGCGGTGCCGTATCCCCTGTAAGGATCACGTCAAGATGCTTGACTAAGCTGGCCAATTCGCCCAGAGATGTTTTTCCGGTAAAGTCGAAAATATGCTTTGAATTCAAGGGATTAAATGACTGGGCCAGCTTCTCATCCTCCTTAGTTCCAATCAGAGCGATTTGACAGTCGAATCTTTGAAGTAAATTTTTAGAAAGCTCCACAAAACGCTCAATCGGCCATTGTTTCGTTGGCCAGTTAGGGCTCGAACCTAAAATGAAACCCACCAGTCGTTTTGCCGAATCTCTACCAGCCTGCTTTAATCGAGCGCCGATGGAAGCTTCCTCTTCTGCCCCCGGCCAAAGCTCGATGGCATCTTCAAAATGGACGACACCTGCGCGTTTGAGCACCTGAAATTGATGTTCGATAGGGCCCAAACTTTGATCCCAAAATGTAATGGGATGAGTTAACAAAAAGCCTGCGGAGCCACGCTTGTAACCGTAGCGCTTGGGAATTCGGGCTAAGAAAGCAAGCAAATGGGTTTTCCAGTTGTTTTGCAAATCGATGGAAATATCAAATCCCCTTTGTTTCAACCGCTTGCCCAATATCAAAAGACGCCGCCACTGGTCCTTTTGATTTGACCGGTCAAAGACAATGATCTCGTCAAGATAAGGGCAGCGTTCGACCAGCTGAATCAATTTAGATTCAACCAAAAGTGAAATATTGGCGCTCGGAAATCTTTTCCGAAGCATTCGAAAACTGGGAACCGCGAGCACCAAATCGCCAACCGCTCCTAATTTAGTGACGAGGATTCTTTTTTGATGTTTCACCTCATCATAGACTTGGCAGGTTTTTTCCACCATTCGGTCAAGCGAAAATTCACGCTCCACTTTTTGACGCAGATTGGAAGAAAATTTCTTCGCAAGCGCGCGGTCGCGAAGCAAGCGTTCCATCGCAACCGCCATTTCTTCGAAATTTTCAGGAGAAAACAAAAGGCCGTTTTCATTGTCATTAACCACGTCTAAAATACCGCCAATCCGGGATGCGATCACAGCGGTACCGCAGGCACCCGCTTCAATCAAAACACGCCCAAACGCTTCCGGAATCTTGGAAGATAAAACAAGAAGATCAGCTTCTTTTAAAAGTTCGGGGATATCCCGCCGAGTCCCCAAAAATTTGACTTGTGAATTTAAACCAAGGCGCTGGACCATAATTTTTAAATCCCGAAAATAAGAGGCCTTGTCATCATCGGCTGCCCCCACAATGGAAACTTCAAAATTCTGAAAGCGCCTTGAAAGCAGATGAACGGCGCGAATAAATTCCTGATGCCCTTTGATGGGTGTAATCCGTCCTACATTAATAATTTTAAACGGCCCAGATTTAGGCCGATCATACTTGGTTTGAACAAAGGGGTAACGGCTCAAATCCACACCCCGATGAATTAAGGCGATGCGCTCTGGCGGAACGCCAAAATCATCGATCATTCTCCGCCCAATCGAATGAGAAATCGCAATAACCTTCTTGCCCCATCCCATCACCCGGCTTAAAAAATGTTTCGAATAATAGCCATGACATGTGGTCACAAAATCGCAATTGGTCCTGCGGACGGCGAGGTAAGCAAGCCAAGCCGGCACGCGGCTCCGGGCATGGATGATATCGATTCGCTCCCGTTCCAGAAAATCCGCAATTTCGCGAACCAACCGAAGTGAGGTGATCGATTTTTGGTGAACGGGAAGCTTGAGGTGCGGAATTCCTGCTTTCACAAGTTCTTCCACCAAAACACCGCCGTTGGAAATAACATAAGGTTGATCGCCGCGTTTTTTAAGCGCCTTGGCCAAATCAACCGTTCCGGTTTCAACGCCGCCGACATCAAGATGAGGCAGAATCTGTGCAATCTTCATAATAATTTACGCAATGCCTCTTGAATGAGACGAGACTGTTGTTCCAAAACAGTATCTTTCTTGCGAGTTCCATTAAAAGCGGCTAATTGGGTGAGAAAATTGGCAGCGTCGGCACGCTGAATGAGGGCATTTGCTTCCAACGCTTGGTGAAAGCGGGCATGTTTCTTGGGAAGTTTTCCATTTCCAAGCTGCATCACCAAAACATTTTTTCCGGCGCTGACCGCATCCGAAACCATAGAAATACTGTCTTCGGTGATCAAAGCGAGTTCAGAAAGCGCCAGCATTCCGTAAGCGGCATTTTCGATATTGGATTCGTTGGCAATGATCAACAATTTAGTCGCTGGGTGCCCAGCCAATTCTTCTTTAATAATTGCGCTAATTTCAGGCGCTGTACGCCTTGACGTAGTGACTAAAAGTTCCCATTTTTTCTCTGCAGCGCATGCTTTAAGCGTAGAAAGCCACTTACGAAAAACATCTGGGTTTAGCTGATACGATCTTGTTTTTCCTCCGATAAATACACTGACTCTGCCGGCACCGTTCGAATGCAAGGAAGCGTTTGAACTTAATTGATCCCGAGAAGCTTGAAGCAAATCTTCATCCACACGGCTTGGCGTAACCAATGTCCGGATGGTACGGTTCGTGTGCCTTGGAAAAGCATCATGAAGGGGAACGACTAAAAGATCAAAAAAACGTGCCAAATAAGGAAATGACGGTTTCATCATGACAACGGATTTCGCAAGATTTTCCCGTTTCAAGAGAAGATTTAAAGGCGCAAGGCCAGAGCCTGCTGAAATGATAATATCCGCATGCAAATCACGGAGTGTCACAGCGCAATTGGGTTCTAAAAAAAAGTTTAAACAGCCTAATCGGCCTTGGATAAACGGTCGGGCAAAAAAAGCAAAAACAAAGAATAACTTCCGGTGCCAATCGCTTCTGAACTGAACAGGAACAGAGCGGAGTTCAAGTTCATAGTCATGAGGCAACGATTCTTTAAGTCCTTCAAATTCTTTCATGATTGCCTCAGACTGATGGGTATGCCCGGCACGGTCATCGTGCAACATCACAATCCGTTTTGTAAAGCAATGCTTCCAGCGCTTATAAATCCAAAACCACTGATCCGGATATCGCTCAATCCATGTTTCCAAAAGGCGGTAATAATTCTGAACGCTATCATGTATATCTTTTGCTTCATTGCCGGATTGCGCCAAAGCAAATGGTTCCTCAACAAATACCTGGTGATGCGGACCTTTGAGCCGCACGAGAAAACATGGAAGAATTGTGGAATGAGTTCTCAACCCAATTTCAAAAATACCTTGTGGAGCGGTGGTCTTGCGTCCAAAAAAGCGAACAATATTCCCCGTGCGCCCGCCGGAAAGATCTCCCAAGACTCCTACGAGCCCCCCTTTTCGAAGTTCGCGAATCAAATCCCGCACGCCGCCGCCTTTGTGTATGGCCACGGAGCCGTGGGAAGAGCGGAGTTCATTTAAAAAATCGTCGAGCTTGGTATGTTTTTGTTCGCGCGCTAAAACATAAAGAGATTTTCCAACAATGGCAGATAAAATTTGCGATAATTCCCAATTTCCAAAATGCGGCGTGATTAAAATTGTGCCTTGATTTTTTTGGACGATTTGTTCATAACGTTCTCGATGCTCGACTTGAATGTAACGCTCAAAATAATTCAGATCCATTTTTGGAAAACGCAAAACTTCCACGGCCGTTTGCCCTAAATGACAAAAGTGTTTCCGTACAATTGCCTTTCGTTCGCGGGCACTGTAACGACTTCCGAAAGCAGCTTTTAAATTGACGTAGGCAATTTCACGGCGAGGATGTATACAAGAAAGAAAAATTCCCACACAACGTCCCAAACCAAGGGCCCATTCCAATGGCAGTGCCTGCAAAAAAGCACTTAATCTTTTAAGATACCAAACCAGCATTTGATCCATCATGATTGTTCAATTTTGTATCTGATATTTCCTTTCCCAATGGCTTCTCCGGTAACGGGTCTGAAGTTCCCTTTTCTGTGGGAAGCGCTGTACTTTCAGAAGTTGGAGCAAGTTGGGCATCACCCTTTTGAGGGACAAATGGGGAATGCGGCCTAGATGAAGGCCTGCGAAAACGATTTGGCCGGCGGTGGGCTTGGGCAGAATCATTTCTTGCCGAATCCCTAGCACCATCATTTCGCCTTGCCATATAAGGCTTCGGTTGAGAAGGTGCCGCAAAACGGCCGAGATATTGATGAAGTATGTTTTCGCCGGTTGTCAGGCGCAAACGTGCTTTCAAAACAAGCGGCTTCACAATTTTTTTCATCGCTTCTTCACAGCGAAAAAAATCCTTCTCGGTTGTGACAATTTCATCCGATTCACTGGATTCCTTTGCCTTCAGAATTTCGTTTAATTCCTGATCCGAATAACGGTGGTGATCTGAAAATTCAAAATTTCGAATCGTTTTCATGCCCAATTGATTCAATAACATTTGAAATGAGCGGGGAGTTCCAATTCCGGAAAAACTGGTGACACGCTGGCCCTGAAGCCGATCGGGCGATATCCGTTCGCGGGAACCGGGCCGATAAAAATAAAGCGCCTCGCGATGGGCTTCTACAAACTCTACTTTTGGAGCAACCGCTCGAATTGCATTTTTCAAATGCTCCAAATCTTTTCGGGGAGTTAAATTCACATCGCTTAGAACAACGATGGAAGCGCGCTTCAAACTACTTAAAGGCTCTCTGAGAATCCCACGCGGAATCAGCCATAAATTACCAAACGGATTGAGCACATTGACCACGACCACATCCAAATCGCGTTTGAGGTTCCAATGCTGAAAACCATCATCTAAAACGGCGACATTCGCTTGCCGTCGTTCCAAAGCTTTTCGTCCCGATTGATACCGGTCTTTGCCAATGCCAAATAATGCATCCGGAAGCTGGCGAATAAGCGCCCTGCTCTCATCCGCCCCGTAACCACGGGATAAAATGAGCGGTATATTCCCCCGGTTTAAATAAAACCGGGCAATATATTCCACAATCGGTGTTTTGCCAGTGCCGCCCCATGTGAGATTGCCCACGCTAATCACCGGACAAGAAAATGAGCGCCGCTTCAAAATTCCAATTTGATAAAGCGTGCGATGGATATCCAGTCCTATTGAATAAAAAGCGGACGCCAACATCAAAAAAGGCTTCCACAACCAAGCCCATCGGCTGACACGAAGATGATCCTCGGCAAGAAGTCGAAAATAATTACGTGGTGTCATATTTTTATGCCACAGCAACGGGCTGCTCGCGGAGTTCAATCCAACGAGATAAATAATCCAGCGTTCGTGCCGTAGCTCCTTTCATTGATTGAACAACAGACCAAGCCTGAGAACCCATGTCCGCTCGAAGCTTGGGTTGTTCAAGAAGCAGTTTGAGCTTCTGAAACAACTCCTCTTCTGATTGAACTTGGAACGCAGCGTGGTTTTGGTTTAAGAGTTGATAGACTTCCGAAAAATTAAATACGTTCGGCCCATGGAGCAAAGGTTTTCTACAACAAGCAGCTTCAATGGGATTTTGTCCGCCGCGGCGCACAAAACTTCCTCCCACAAACACAACGTCCGCCAATGAATAAAGAGAGGCCAAAACACCCATCCGATCGATTAAAAGCACCGGAGCTTGATGATTCGAGCCATTTTCAGAAAAGAGGCGATACTGAAACCCGTTCCGGCGAACAGCGCCAATGACTTTAGAAAGGTGCTCCGGATGGCGCGGAGCTAAAATCAATTGAAGATTTTGGAAATTATTTCGCAAACGGCTGAACACCCGTAGAATCGCCTCTTCCTCATTCCAATTGGTACTTCCGGCAACCCAAACAAGCTTTTTTTCTCTTTCGGAGATCACGGATGTTGAAAACGGCGCTTTTTCAGGAGCGCCAAAATGATCAAATTTCATATTCCCTGTACAAAAAATCTTGTCTTGAGGCATGCCCAACTTGGAGAAATATTCTCCATCTCGTTCCGATTGAACCAAACAAAAAGAAAGCTTTCTTAAAATCGAACCAAGCCACCAAGAAACCAGCTGATATTGCTTAAACGAACGGGGTGAAATTCGGCCATTCACAATACCGATCGGAATTCCGAAAGCGCTGGCTTCGGAAATTAAATTAGGCCAAAGCTCCGTTTCCATTAACACAATCATTTTGGGTTGAAGAATATTAAGGAACCGCCGCACCACGTTGCTTAAATCAAATGGGGCATAAAAAACGACCACTCGATCCGAAGCCAACGTTTCGGCCATTTGACGGCCCGTGGGCGTAGTGGCTGAAAGTGCGAGGGTCCATGTTGGATAATCTTTCAGAAAGTTCTGAATCCATTGTCTGGCCGCCATTACTTCTCCAACGCTCACCGCATGAAGCCAAAGAATTCGCCGCCCTGAAAATCGCCCCTTTAACGTTTTTGAAAAAATACCCCATCTTTGCCAAATCAGTTCTTTTGAATCGTGCGCTTGATTCAAGCGAACCAAAAATTTTGGAATTGAAAAAAGTGCGAAGATTAAAAAACAAAAATCGTAAAGCCACTTCATAAATTTTGTTCGGCCTCCTTATGCCCTCGGATGCGCTTGATCATAAGCTTCACGCAATCGCCGTGCCGTCACATGAGTATAAATTTGTGTCGTTGAAAGATGAGAATGACCTAAAAGTTCCTGAACGCTCCTGAGATCAGCCCCTCGGTCTAAAAGATGCGTTGCAAATGTATGGCGAAGCGTATGAGGTGAAATTTCTTTTTTAATCTCCGCCCGTCTTGCGCATCTTAAAATAATCCGCCGAATGCTGCGATCGGTAAGGCGATTCTTAGAACGGTTAAGAAAAACAGGCACGGAACCGTTTTGAAGATGAACCGGCAAAGCATCGAGATAATTTTTAACCGCTTGCACCGCACAGGAGCCGATCGGAACAATGCGCTCTTTTTTTCCTTTACCGCGAACCTTAAGAAGATTGCTTAAAAGATCAACGTCATCTGAATTCAAACCGACCAATTCGCTGACTCGAATCCCCGAACTATAAAGCGTTTCCAAAATTGCCAAATCCCGTTTTCGTTCCCAAGAATCTCCTTTAGCTGCCTCAAGCAAACGTTCCACCTCGCCTGTTTCTAAAAAGGAGGGCAAACGCCGTTCCCGCTTTGGAGTGGCAATGCTGCTCGCCGGATTTGAGGAAACCAAATGCTCGCGCGTTAAATATTTAAAGAACGACTTCAAACAAGCCAACTTGCGTGATACCGTACTCTTCAAAAACTCTCGTTCCCTCAAATAAGCCAAAAACCGGCGGATGGAAAGATAATTCACATCAGTCAAGGGACTTTTTCCAAGAAAATGGAAAAACTCTACCAAGTCGGCTTTGTAGTTTTTAATGGTATGAGGGGAGGCATTCTTCTCAGCTTCAAGGAAGTTGAGAAAACGCACGATGAAACTTTCTGCTGACAGATGTGACTCACTCATAATAACGAAAACCAAAACAACCCAACATCAAACGTCTGCATCCACCTCATCTGCTTCAGGTGGTTTTTCTTCTGATTCCTCGCCGGCAACTTTTTGAGTTGGGAGTTGATTTGCAATGTAATCGCAATTTGGATACTTGGAACAACCAAAAAACTTTCTGCCGCCTTTTCCTTTTCGCTTGACGAGATAGCCGCCGCAGTTTTCTTTTGGGCACGCTACACCGGTGGAAATGGGTTTTGTACTGCGGCATTCTGGAAAGCCCGAACACGCCACAAATTTTCCGAACCGTCCCCATTTGATCATCATGGGCTTGCCGCATTTCTCGCAATCTTCATTGGCCGGGACTGGTTCTTGGCGCACATTTTTCATTTTCTCTTTTGCTTCTTTCAAATGTTCTTCAAACGGCTGATAAAAATCATGAAGCACCTTGCCCCAATCCAGTTCGCCTTCCTCAATTTTATCTAACTCTTCTTCCATCAAAGCTGTGAACTGAACATTTAAAACATAAGGGAAATGTTGTACCAAAAGCTCAATAACAGTTTCAGCCAGCTCTGTGGGAATTAAAGCGCCCCCTTTTCGTTCAACATAATCGCGGCTTACGAGCGTATAGATAATTGGGGCGTACGTGCTTGGCCGGCCGATTCCTTCTTCTTCAAGGATTTTTACAAGGCTGGCATCGTTATACCGTGCTGGGGGTTTGGTGAAATGCTGCGCTGGAATCAATTCATGGAGTTTCAGCAATTCATTTTGCTCTAGTTCAGGAAACTCTTGCTCGCCTTCTTCTTCATCGTCTGAATTTTCTTCCTTCTTTTTAGCCGCTTTCGAAGCATCCTCAAACACCGCAAGGAAGCCGGGAAATAAATTGCGGGTTCCGCTGGCTTTGAAGAAATATTCGGATCCGGCAAGAATTTCAATGGATGTAACCAAATCAACTGCGCCGGCCATTTGAGAGGCAACGAATTTACGCCAGACTAAATCGTATAATTTGTATTGCTCTTCCGAGAGGAACGATTTGATTTTCTCTGGCTCCCGAAAAACGGAGGTGGGCCGAACCGCTTCGTGCGCTTCCTGGGCGCCTTTTTTGGAACGATAAAAGTTAGGAACTTTTGGAAGATGATCTTTGCCAAAGTGCTCTTTAACAAATTGTGCGGCTTCTTTACGCGCCACTTCGGCAATATTGACCGAGTCTGTGCGCATATAAGTAATAAGCCCAACGCTTCCTTCCTCGCCCAATTCAATTCCTTCGTAAAGCATCTGAGCGATTTTCATGGTCCTTGCCGCTGAGAAACCGAGACGGTTATATGCTTCCTGTTGAAGTTTGCTGGTGGTATAAGGGGCTTGCGGTTTTCGGTTGCGCTCTTTTTTCTGGACGGAAATGACTTTGAACGTTTCTTTCTCTAAAGCGGATTTTATTTTTAAGGTATCCGCTTCATTTTTTAGTTCTGCTTTTTTCTTTCCGATGCGATCCAATTTCGCTTGAAATATTTTTTCTGCCTCAGACGGACGCGTGGAAGAAAGTTTCGCATGGAGCGACCAATATTCTTCGGGCTTGAAATTTCGAATGTCGCGTTCCCGTTCCACAATTAAACGGAGCGCAACCGATTGAACGCGTCCAGCGCTTAAGCCGCGGCCGACTTTGCGCCAAAGGAGAGGACTTAATTCATATCCAACAATTCGATCGAGAACGCGGCGAGCTTGTTGAGCGTTGACTAAATTTTGATCGATGCCGCGCGGGTGTTCGAAAGCGTTTTTTACTGCTTCCTTGGTTAATTCATTAAACATGACCCGCTTAATTACGGCATTGTTATCCTCCGATAACAATGCGGCCAGATGCCAACTGATGGCTTCTCCCTCCCGATCCGGATCCGTGGCCAAGTAAATCGTTTCTTTTCCCTTGGCTTGCTTCTTTAAGGCGCTGACTCTCTTTTTGGCTTTTGTGGGAATGACGTATTGCGGGATAAAACCGTTCGTTGGGTCCACACCCATTTTGCTCTTGGGCAAATCTCGAACGTGGCCAAAAGAAGCTTCTACTTCATAATCCTTACCGAGGAATTTATTGATGGTTCCCGCCTTGGCGGGTGATTCCACAATCACTAGATTTTTAGCCAATCCTTATAATCCTTTCTATCCCCCACCGACGAATTGAACGATCTCAATGGCATCGTTTTCGTTAAGGTGAGTGGCAGCATATCTTTCCCGCTCAATCACCTGGTGGTTTAGTTCAAGGGCAACTGATTTGTTCTTTAATTGAAACAGGTCAATTAAGCTTCCAAGTGTTGTGCCAGCAGGCACTTGACGCTTTTTACCATTAATACAAACGCTTATAGCTTCCAATGTTCACCTAAAACGGTAACTTTGAAATTATATGAGGGGTCGAGATATTTTCCGACCCCTCACCCTCGCCAGCTTCATTAAATTTAAGACTCAAGTTCAATGAAGCTGGCAGAGGGTTACCTTATCGAAATCCTACGCCCGCCAAAGATCGTTGGCGGGCTCAGGATGAGCCATCGGGGAGTTAATCTGTCCCCGATGGCTCAGATTATATGGGTTTTGCCTAAATTTGTAAACAAGTTTATCGGACGTTTATAGTTTTCACTTAATCTTCGCATCGAAAAGACTTATGTGAGGCGGGTTTCTTTAAGCGTTAGAGCTGGACGACGGAGAGTTGAGAAGATTATAAGTTGGGATTAAACGCGCAAGATAACTCAGCGTAAACGTACCAAAAAAGATAGAAATGGGCAATGTAGCGAAGCTGAGCAGGATAATAATCGCAAGCACCCCAACCGTAATTCCGATAATACCGACAGCGATCAGAATTGGTTTTAAAATCGGCAGAACTCCTAGCAGCAAACTTCCCAACAAAGCAATCAATAATCCAATGACAAAGGCAGCAATGCCAATCACCAAAGCAATCACTAAGGCAAAAATGCCCGCTAAAATACCAAGCCCTATCTTAATCAAAAAATAAAATGCAATCCGCCCGATCCCTGCCCTAAAAGAAAAAAACTTCTTTAATCCTTCCATTGTATTCAAGGAACTTTCGCGATACATCATCGGCAACACAAAATCGCTCACCAGCAAAACAACCACAAGGGCTGCAAGAAGAGCGAATAACGCAAGCGGAACAAATAACAAAAGAAGTGCTTTGGCCTTGGCAGCAGAAAAAATAATCCCAAGTATGCTTAATCCAAGAACAAGGATGGCGATCAGGGTAAAGCCCAACGACCACAAAAAGTAGGAATTTCCAAAAGTCTTATACGTTCGAAATGATTCTCGAATACGGATATCGCGGCGAACTAACAAATCAATAAAAACAAAATTGAAGCGCGCACTCAACCAACCAAAAAATAAAGCTAAGGCGATGACAAACGGAGTAGCGATAAGGATTGCGACTATCGCTGATGGGGATAATTTGAAATCGGAGCTTGTCTTTACGGATAAAGGCGTGGGGGCGATGGCAACTTTTTGCTCCGAAGCAGTAGGATCTCCAGAAAGACTTGTCTCGCCTTGTACGCTAGGCTGCTTGGGTGTCCCTTGATTAACAAGCTGGACTTGTTTTTCCTGTGACTGTTGCGGATTGGGTTTGGGCTGCTGAGGAAATCGGTAATTGCCGCCCAAACCTGCAGAATGGCCTGCCAACCATACGATGACCAAGATTTTAAGCCACCGTTTAAACTCGAAAGGAAGCAGGATTTCCTTCGTTTTTTGCCAAGAAAAACTAATGATGCTAGAAACGCTCGGCTCTGAGCTCAAGATAAAGATTTAAGCGCTAACCACGTGGGTCTTGGCCCATCCATCCGCCAGCCGATTTCCCTTTGTAAGAACGAAAATGATCTCAACGATATAACCAATGACTAAAATAAAAGGAACCATCAGTAAAATATTTCGAATAAACGCTTGCCCGATTGTGACTTTGCCGCCCTCCACACCGGTCACTTTCAAACCAACCATTTTGCGGCCGGGAGAAAATACAACGTCTCGAAAAATAAGCCATCCGATATTGAGCGCAATTAAAAGCACATTGCGAATCCCTTCAGGCACTGCAATTAAAACAAGGCCCGCCACAATGCCGAGCAGAATGGGAATAGCAAGTAAATCAACCAATGCAGAAATAACGCGCTTTCCCTTGGGGACTTCTGATCCTCCATTTGCCATGACTTATGCTCCTTTCGTTGTTAATCACATAAGAACTATCAAATAACAGCACTAAATACGAACTTTATTATAACGAATGCCTTTTACCTTTGCAAGTGATTGCAATATATCAACTTCTGACATAGCGGCCGCCAAAAACACGTTTCACAATGCCTTCGAGCTCAAGATACGTTAAACGAGAACGAAGCTGGGCGGGATTTTGGCTGACACCAACGGCAATTTCATCAAAGGAAAGCGGTTGATTCGTCAATAATTTAAGCAAAGGGTCTTCGACGTTACTGATCTTCGATTCAGCTGTCACTTTCTCAGATGAAACTTCTAATGAATCTAAAGAAGCGCGAATTTGAGGGGCCAAATCTTCGAGAATATTCTCAGCTTGCATCACGAGTTTCGCGCCGGTTTGAATGAGCTGATTCGTACCGCTTGAAACAATTGAATCAATCGGCCCAGGAACAGAATACACTTCCCTGCCTTCTTCTGCCGCAAGGCGGGCTGTGATAAGCGATCCACTTTTTTGGCTTGCTTCAACAACCAACACGCCGCGCGCAAGACCGCTGATGATTCGGTTGCGTTTTGGGAAATTAAATGCTTGAGGAGGCGTGCCCAGCGGAAACTCACTGATAAGCGCGCCATGTTCTGAAATCTCTTCGAAAAGCAACTCGTGCTCTTTCGGATAAATAACGTCAAGACCCGAACCAAGTACTGCAATCGTTCGGCCCTTAGCAGAAATCGCCCCGCGATGCGCTTGGCCATCAATGCCGCGAGCAAAACCTGAAACAACGGTCACGCCTTTTTCGGCAAGTTCGCGTGCCAAACGGTTTGCGATCCGAATGCCATATGTAGTAGGGTGACGCGAACCCACAACCGCAATGGCAACCTCATCTTCCGGAATGAAATTTCCTTTTATATAAAGAATAAGCGGAGGATCGTAAACGGCAGAAAGATTTTTCGGATATTCAGGATCTAAAAGCGAAAGGATTCGAATGCCGGCTTTTCGGCATTTGTCAATTTCTTGTTCAAACTTATCTGAAGTTGAAAGCTCCTGAAATTTTGAGGATAAATCTGCGGTCCATTCGGAAGGAATTCTAAACTGCGGATCAAAAAGTTGGTTTAAATCGCGGACGGTTTCGCGCAAACGTTTAAATTTCTGAATTCCAAAATCCGGCAGCTGATTGAGGGTCCAGACCGCTTTTTGAAGCTCCATTGCCTTCACATTTTTTAATGATAAAACAAAACCCAAAGATATTGAGTTCCTACTATCTTAAGCCAGTGCGCAAGCACAAGGCCGATAAAGAACCCAACCACAAGCATGACCTTCCCTTTCATGACGTACTCCCAAACTGGTTTAACACTTTCAAAACCTCTTTCTCTGAAACTTGATCATTGACTTCCACCCGGCCGATTTTGCGAGGCAAAATTAGCTTCAGTTTTCCATTCACAGCCTTTTTATCATGCTTCATAAAGGACAACGCTTTGCGGGCTGAGAATCGGTATTGTAACGGAAAACCAAGCTTAAAAACCAGCTTTTTTTGACGTTTTTGAGCTTGTTGCGGGAAAATTCCCATCCGGACGGCAAGTTCTCCAGCTAAAACCATGCCCCAAGCGACTGCTCGGCCATGCGGCATTTTAAAGCCGGAAACCCCCTCTAGAGCATGGGCAAACGTATGGCCATAGTTTAAAATCATGCGTTTTCCCTTTATTTCCCGCTCATCTTCTTCTACCACCTTTGCCTTAATCCGCACCGAGCGCCATATAACCGTTTCCAAAAAAGCCCATTGTTTGCTTCCAAACGAATGACTGGCAACGCAAGAAAGAAACCAATCCAACTTATCTTCCAATAACCGGAAAAGCCCCGGATCCTGAATCA
>MHFM01000011.1:0-21162 GCA_001804205.1 Omnitrophica bacterium RIFCSPLOWO2_01_FULL_45_10b | reverse complement strand
CATATTTTTCGCGGCTGAAAGATCAATCCCTGTTTTTCCGCCAATCGCGCTATCCACCTGAGCCAAAAGAGTGGTTGGAACTTGGATAAAGGAAATCCCGCGCATATAAGTAGAGGCGGCAAATCCGGCCAAATCGCCAATCACTCCTCCTCCCAAAGCCAAAACAGCGCTTCTTCGATCGAGTGAGGTTTTAGCCATCGCCTGCCACAGCCTTAAAAGTTCTTTTTCCGATTTGTCACGTTCATTGCCATGACTTGAAAGATAGTGAGACGTTTGAAAGCCCGCCTTCGCAAGGGAACGAGAAACTAGCTTCAAAAAATAACGCGCTATTTTTTGATTTGAAACAATCAGAATTTTTGAGCCGGTAAAAATCGGCTTTAAAAGCCGGCCTAAAGCAGGCAGCAAATTTCTGCCGATTACAATTTGATACGAACGATCTTGAAGACGAACGGTAATTTTTTTCATTGTTTTTCAAAGCACGCTTTATAAATTTCAAGTGCTACGGCTTCCGATGATTTTCCGTCGGTTAAAAAAACTTTTTCTGAACTTGCCTCATAAAGAGGAGAGCGCACATAGAAAAGACCGGCCAGTGCTTTTTCTGGATCAGTAACTCCAAGTAAAGGACGATCTTTTTTCTTTTGCACGCGGTCCCACAAAACTTTTAAACTGGTCTTTAGATAAATCACGGTTCCGGTGCTTTTCATGCACGCTCTATTGGAAGGAGCTATCACAATTCCGCCCCCCGTTGCCACAACTTGGCCGATTTGAGCGGAAACTTCGGCTAAAAGTTCGTTTTCGATTTTTCGAAAATGGGCTTCGCCTTGCGTTTTAAAAATCTCATTGATCGAATGTCCCGCATGTTCGACAATGCGCTCATCCAAATCAACGAACGGAAGTTTGAGAAGCTCGGCGAGTGAACGGCCGCTTGTTGTTTTACCGGAACCCATCATTCCGACGAGGTAAACGTTCTTCATTCTTCATTTCCTCGTCTTTAGGATTTGGCTAGTTGATCCAAATATCCTTTGTAATTACGTTTGGTTTCGCGAATCGAGTCGCCGCCAAATTTCTCAAGCATGGCATCGGCAACTTCAAAAGCAACAATGGCTTCTCCGATCACACATCCGGCCGGAACCGCGCAGACATCGGAACGCTCGAAATCAGCTTTTTCTTCCTTTTTTGTTTTCATATTCACGGAGCGAAGTTCGCGCCTTAAGGTAGAAATTGGCTTCATTGTGGCTCGGACTAAAATTTCAGCGCCATTCGACATTCCTCCGGTAATGCCTCCGGCGCGATTTGTTTTGTGGTAAAACCCGCGCTTTGCGGCGTAGAAAATTTCATCATGCGCTCCGGAACCAAAGGTTTCGGCTTCTTGAACGCCAAGGCCAAATTCAACAGCCTTTACAGACTGCATGCTCATGAGCGCTTGGGCAATACGGCCGTCCAATTTACGTTGATAATGAACATGCGAACCTAACCCAATTGGAATGCCGCGAGCTCTAATTTCGTATTTTCCCCCTACCGTATCTTTGTTTTTCATGGCCCTTTGAATTTCAGCGGTCATCTGCTTTTCAACTTCTTTTGATACACAATTAACCTCTGAACCTTGGCGCCTTTTTAAAATCTGATCGAAGGCCACTTCTTCATCAAGCTTGGCTTTTCCGATTTGAATCACATGGCCGGCAATTTCAATGCTAAATTCCAAAAGAAAAAGCCTGCTCACGGCACCGACCGCAACCCGTATGGCAGTTTCTCGGGCGCTCGCGCGCTCCAAAATTTCTCTGATTCCTTCATCGTACTTCAAAGAACCTGCTAAATCCGCATGCCCCGGCCTGGGGCGGAAAAGCTGCGGAAGCTCGTCAATTTTGACGTCTTTATTTTCAATTAAAAGCCCGACCGGCGCGCCTGTCGTTTTTCCTTTGTAGA
Organism: Omnitrophica bacterium RIFCSPLOWO2_01_FULL_45_10b; assembly: GCA_001804205.1. Classification (GTDB taxonomy): domain Bacteria; phylum Omnitrophota; class Omnitrophia; order Omnitrophales; family Danuiimicrobiaceae; genus 01-FULL-45-10b. The sequence continues at coordinate 19,239 of MHFM01000011.1, read as the reverse complement.
CTCCTCCGGTAATTTCGATTTTGTCATTTTCGATTTTCTGGCGGCCGCCGCGACCGTAACCTCTTTGCCTGATCCGAAGCTCTTGATTAATAAAATCCAAATCGATCGGAAGGCCGCTCGGTATTCCTTCTAAAATCGCGGTCAGATATTTTCCGTGCGATTCACCGCAGGTTAAAAATTGAAGCATAGGTTCTCCTTGCATTTTTAGCGTGCAGCGGATAGCGTTTAGCGTATAGAATCAAAATGATGTTTTTCTATACGCTAAACGCTCTACGCTAGAATCTCATTCCGTCCAAATACCAGGCAATCATTTGATTTCCCCATAAAAAACTAATCCAGCCGGCCAACGAAAGAAAAGGGCCAAAAGGAAAAATGCCTACTTTTTTCACAAATTTTAAAAACAAACCTAGAGGCAAAGCCAAAATAGGCGCCAAGAGATAAACTAAAATGGCTCTTTGCCAACCCAAAAAAGCACCAATCATTGCAAGAAGCTTTACATCCCCGCCGCCCATTGCTTCCTTGCGAAAAATGAAACTGCCGATCACGCCGGTGATGTAAATTATCCCGCCGCCAATGCACGCACCGATCAAAGAATCTATAAAAGATCGCCACCAGATGGTCTCGCCGTGAAGCGATGGGATGAAAGCGCTCAAAAGGAGCCCCGCTCCCAATCCTCCAAGGCTGATTTCATCGGGAATAATCTGATGTTCGAAATCCACAGCGGTTGCAATCAAAAGCAATGAAAAAAGAAGAATGGCTACTCCCGCTTGAATCGTAAGCCCAAAATAAAACCAAATCCATAAATAAGAAAGAGCGGTGATGAACTCAATGAGAAAATACCTCGGCGAAATACGGCCGCCGCATTGCCTGCATTTTCCCCCAAGCGCAAGGACGCTGATCAGAGGAATATTGTCGTACCATGCGATCGATTTCTGGCAAGCCGGACAATGGGAAGGCGGCCAAATAACCGATTCCTCGCGCGGCAGGCGATAAATGCACACATTAAAAAAACTTCCTAAAACCGCGCCAAATACAAAAACGAAAATGCTACTGAGCGCAAAGAGCATCACGAAGCGCTTTCTTCATTTTGGAAACTGGTGCCCGTTTTCCCGTCCAAATTTCAAACGCTTTTGCGCCTTGATAAAGCAGCATGGTTTCCCCATTCACAATTTTATGTCCTGATCCAGCCGCCGAACGCAACAAAGCGGTTTGCCGCGGTTGATAAATCAAATCGTAAACTAAAATCTTACGCTTGGGAAACAGTTTCTTCAAAACAAGCGAAGGATCATTTTTCTTCAAACCTACTTTTGTCGCGTTGACCAAAAGATCTGCTTGAGAAAGAGCGTGCTTCCACTCGTTTGCCTTGAAATCGCAAGCCACCCATTGAATATTTGGAAAGGATCGGCGAAATTTACGGATCAAATTTTGGGCCCGAGATTTCGTCCGGTTCACCACCGAAATTTTTCGTGCACCGTTTTGTGCCAAAGCAAAAACGACCGCTCGCGCCGAACCGCGCGCACCCAAAACCACAGCCGACTTTCCTCTCGGCTTAAAACCAGCCTGCTTAAGGCCTGCCAAAAAACCTTCGATATCCGTGTTGTAACCAATCCACCGGCCGTTTTGTTTTTTAACGGTGTTCACCGCGCCTACAAGTTTCGCTTCACGGCTGAGCTGATCCAAATAAGGAATAATGGCTTCCTTAAAAGGAATGGTTACGTTAAACCCATCCAGTACAAGAGACTTAATGTTTCGCATTAAAAAACGAAACCTTGCGGGAGGGCGTTCAAACGCAAAGTAAACAGCCTTTAACCGATGAAACTCAAAAGCGCAATTCTGGATTGCGGGAGAAACGGTATGGCTGAGCGGGTAGCCAAATATTCCATACACCTTTAAGTCACGATCGCCCGCTGCGCGCACGTTTACTCAAACATTAAATAGGAGAAATCGGTTTCTTCCCAATTCGAGCATACACTTTATTGAGCGCAAAAAGATAAGCCTTTACACTGGCTTCGATCACATCCGTGCTGGTGCCGCGGCCGCTGACTTCATGGCCTTCAATGACCGCTTTGATATTGACTTCACCAAGCGCATCTTTTCCGCTGGTTACAGATTGAATGGCGTAATGCGTCAAGCGGGCTTTGATGCCCGTGATTTTCTCAATGGCCCGGTAACACGCATCAACAGGGCCGTCGCCATCGGAGGCGGCGCTCGTTACTTTCCCTTCACGCTTCAAACGAATGGCCGCTTCAGGGCGTGAGCCGGTTTCGCTTGCGATTTTCAAAAACTCAAACTGCCAAGTTTCCGGAATTTGACTGATTTGGTCTTCCGCAATGGCTTCCAAATCTTTGTCGAAAATATACTTCTTTTGATCTGAAAGTTCCTTAAATCTCTCAAACGCTTGATCCAATTGGGCCGCATCTAATTTGATTCCCAATTTCTGCAAACGTTCACGAAATGCATGGCGGCCGGAATGTTTTCCCATTACAATTTCGCTGCCGGAAAGGCCGATTCGTTTTGGATCGATAATTTCATAAGTCTGGCGCATCTTTAAGAGGCCGTCTTGGTGAATCCCGGACTCATGGGCAAACGCATTGCGCCCTACAATGGCTTTATTGGGTTGAACCACAAGGCCGGTTAAATGGGAAATAAGCCGCGAGGATTTCGTGATTTCTTTCAGATTGATATTGGTGTAAGCATTCATTAAATCGCGCCGCGTATCAATTCCCATCGCGATTTCTTCAAGCGAGGCATTGCCCGCCCGCTCTCCAATTCCGTTAACGGTACATTCCACCTGGTTGGCTCCGTTTTGAATGGCCGCTAAAGAATTAGCAACGGCAAGGCCCAAGTCATTATGGCAATGCACGGAAAGATTTACTTTTTTGCCCAAAGCAGGGCTTTTTTTGATTAAAAAAGCAATCAAATCGCCAAATTCAATGGGCATGCTGTAGCCGACGGTATCGGGAACGTTCACCGTTGTGGCGCCGGCATCGATTCCTGCTTGCACGACCTCAGCCAAGAAGGCGCGTTCCGTACGTGCGGCATCTTCCGGAGAAAATTCGACATCATCAAAAAATTTTTTCCCGTACTTAATATTTTGTACGGCCAATTTCAAAATTTCCGATTTCCGCTTTCTTAGTTTGTACTCACGATGGATTTTTGAGGTAGCCAAAAATACGTGCAGCCGCTTCTTTTTGGCGAATTTAAGCGCTTCACGGGCTAAATCAATATCTTTTGGCACCATGCGGGAAAGCGCGCAAATGACGGGTGTTTTGACGGCTTTCGAAATTTTCTGGATGGCTTCAACTTCACCAGCCGAAGCAGCGGGAAAACCGGCTTCGATAATATCGACGTTTAAACGCTCGAGCTGTTTGGCAATCTCAAGCTTCTCATCGGGCGTTAAAGACGCGCCGGGACATTGCTCTCCGTCCCTGAGCGTGGTATCGAAGACATAAATTTTTCGTCTTGCCGATGATTTCATTTCGCATCCGTAGCTCTAAATTTGAAAACTAAAATGTTACCGATTAACTGGCTGAGGCTTTTCCAACGAAGCGCCAATCCAAGGCATCATTTTCCGAAGCTTATCGCCCACTTGTTCCACTTGATGCTGATCACATTCCGCGCGCATCTTGTTGTAATTGGGCCGGCCTTTTTTATTTTCTTCAATCCATTCTTTGGCAAACTCACCGGATTGAATTTGCTTTAAAATTTTTTCCATTTCCTTGCGAGTTTCCTGTGTAATAATCCGCTTGCCGCGAGAGTAATCACCGTATTCTGCCGTATCAGAAACGCGCCGGTGCATTCCGCTGATTCCGGCCGCAAAAATAGCGTCCGTGATCAACTTCACTTCATGAAGGCATTCAAAATAAGCAAGCTCCGGTTGATAGCCCGCTTTGACCAACGTATCAAAACCGGCGCGAATTAATTCACTTAAGCCTCCGCACAAAACGGTCTGCTCTCCGAATAAATCCGTTTCCGTTTCTTCTTTAAACGTGGTTTCGATCACACCGGCGCGCGTGCCGCCAATGGCTTTTGCGTACGCCAACGCCATTTGAAGCGCTTTGCCGCTCGCATTTTGAAATACAGCAACCAAACAAGGAACGCCGCCGCCTTCCAAAAATTGGGAGCGAACCAAAGCGCCGGGCCCTTTCGGTGCGATCATATAAACATCCACATTTTTCGGCGGTTTGATATAACCAAAATGAATATTGAACCCATGAGAAAAAAGAAGCGCTTTTCCCTGTTTGAGATGCGGCACAATCGACTGCTGATAAAGATCCGCTTGCAAATGATCTTGCGTCAACAATTGAATAATATCCGCCTCCTGAGCCGCCTCCTCAGCGCTCACGGGACGAAAGCCGTCCTGAACGGCAAGATCATAATTTTTCCCGCCGGGCCGCTGGCTGATAATAACCTCAACTCCGGAATCTCTTAAATTCAAACCTTGGCCGCGGCCTTGAATTCCGTAACCGACAATGGCCACTTTTTTGCCTTTGAGTAAATTTAAATCCGCATCCTTATCGTAATAAACCTTTGCCATGAATTTCTCCGTTTCCCTCAGATTTTTACTTTTTACTCTTTTTCGTTTTTGATTTTTTGGAAACTTTCGCGCTAGAAGACGAGCTTGAAACATCCTTGCCGTTGGTACTCAATTCTGAGGCTCTGGAAACTGCAATGGTCCCCGTGCGTGCTACTTCTCGAATTCCGAATGGCCGCAAGAGTTCAAGCATCGCGTCGATTTTACTCTCATTGCCGGTTACTTCTACCGTTACAGACTTGGGGTTTACGCCCACAATTTTTGCGCGAAATGTACTGACAATTTGCATCAGCGCAGCGCGGCTAGCGGGTGTCGCCGTCACTTTCACAAGTACAAGTTCCCGCTCAATCATTTCTTCTTGGGTCAAATCTTGAACCTTAATGACATCGATCAATTTATTTAGTTGCTTCATAATCTGATCGATGATTCGGTCATCGCCTTGGGCCACAATCGTCATGCGGGAGACGGTTGGATCGTCTGTTTCGCCCACGGCAAGGCTGTCAATATTAAATCCTCGCGCTGAAAAAAGCCCCGAAACATGCGCCAGCACTCCAAAATGATTTTCTACAAGAACTGAAATAATGTGTTTCATAAGTTCTCCTTCAACTAAGTCGTCAGCTATCGGCTTTCAGCTGTCAGCAAAAGCAAAAGTTGTTGCTGATAGCTGATGACTGAAAGCTGACAGCTGTTTTTACGCCATATCCATTACCTGGTCCAGCGCATGGCCGGCTGGAACCATTGGATAAACATTGTCTTCTTTTGCTACTTTGCAATGTACGAGCACAGGGCCATCGTGCTTCAAAGCTTTCTCAAGTGCCGGAACGACTTGCTCTTTTTCTGAAACTTGCAAACTGAAAACGCCGCAGGCTTCCGCAATCTTCACAAAATCAGGATTAGACGGCCCAAGTTGAGAGCCGGAAAACCTTCGATTATAAAAAAGTTCCTGCCATTGGCGCACCATTCCGTGATGCCCATTATCCATCAGGATAATTTTCACCGGAATCTTATAATGCGAGGCGGTTACGAGTTCGCACATGGTCATTTGAAATGAGCCATCGCCATCAATGCAAACAACGGTCTCACCCGGCCGGCCGAGCTGTGCCCCAATGGCCGCTGGAAAGCCGTAGCCCATTGTACCAAGGCCGCCTGAGGTAATCATGCTTCGCGGTGAAGAGAACTGATACCACTGAGCCGTCCACATTTGATGCTGGCCGACACCGGTTGTCACCACTGCTTTGTGATCCGTTAATTCGCCTACTTTTTCGATGATATACTCCTGACGAATTTGACCATCGCCTTCGCGGTATTTAAGCGGATGCTTCTTTTTCCATTCCTCAATTTGAGTGAGCCAATCCTTAATCTGCTTCCTTTTATCTTTTACCAATTTGTTCAATTCTTTCAAAACCGGTTTCACATCCCCAACAATAGGATAATGCACCTTAACGGTTTTTGAGATAGAGGACGGATCGATATCAATATGAATGATTTTCGCATGCGGTGCGAATTTGTCGATTTTTCCGGTTACTCGGTCGTCAAATCGCGCGCCGACCGAAATCAAAAGATCAGACCCTTGAACCGCATAATTCGCATATACCGTTCCATGCATTCCAAGCATACGCAAAGAAGATGGATGAGTTTCGGGAAATATACCTAAACCCAAAACCGTTGTGGTGATTGGAATTCCGGTTTTATCAACCAATTCCAACACTTCTTTATAAGCATCCGAAGCCACTGCGCCGCCACCAACATAAAGACAGGGCCGCTTGCTTTGCATAATTGCTTCCGCCGCCTTTTCAATTTGCTCAGAATCCGGAGCGGCCGTCTTCTTGGGTTGATATCCGCGGATATTCACTTCTTTCGGATATTGAAACTCACATTTTGCGCGGCTTACATCCACCGGAAAATCAATCAAAACCGGGCCGGGACGTCCTGTGCCCGCAATATAAAATGCTTCTTTGACCGTACGAGTTAATTGGCGAACGTCTCTGACCAGAAAATTGTGTTTCGTTACAGGACGCGTAATTCCGATGACATCCGCTTCCTGAAACGCATCGCTTCCAATTGCATGGGTAGCCACCTGCCCTGTAATGCAAACCAGCGGGGCGGAATCCATGTAAGCGGTAGCAAGCCCGGTTACCGTATTTGTCGCCGCAGGTCCTGAGGTCACGATGCAAACGCCGGGGCGTCCGGTTGCGCGTCCAAAGCCATCAGCCATATGAGTAGCGCCTTGCTCGTGACGGACGAGAATTAACTTCAAGCCGGAATCATAAAGCGCATCAAACGTAGGAAGAATGGCGCCGCCGGGAAGCCCAAAAACGTACTCCACGCCTTCTTGTTTTAACGATTCAATTAAAATTTGTGCGCCTGTCAGCTCGGCCATTGATTCACTTTTATGTTATTTTGAGGCTACCGGTTTTGTAACAAGTTGTCCATCCATTCGAAAAATTGTTGTATTACGCTCGCGGAACTCTTCCCAAAATCTTGCTCTCTTTGGGCGCTGATTTGATCAAACCATTCCAAAATATAAGAATTGGTACTTAAATTCTTTGGATCGCTCGATGCTTCGGCTTCGACCAACTCAATAGGATAGCCTTTATCCTCAAACACCTTTAGTTCCTTTAACGTCTCTGGAGAATCTGAAATCTCTTTCTCGTGATCGATCAAGATTAAAACCGGCAAACGATGAGCCTCTGCAAAAGAAGGTGAGAACAAATTTTTCAAATCCCCTTTTAAAGCGTTCCCAACTGACGCGATCGCCGTGAATTCTTTCGGATACCGCAAGCCAAGATAAAAAGCATAATGTCCGCCATAACCAAAACCAACGACAAGGACATGCGTCGGATCAATTTCATACTGCGTTTCAATTTCATGCTTTAATCTCAGGATTCGACTATCTTGCTCCACGGGCGCCGTAGGCCTGTGCGTTTCTCCATACGTAGGGCAAAACACAATGACACCGTGTTCCTTTGCCGTAGCCGTCCATAATTTTATATAATCTTCCCCTAATTCGCCCTCATCATGAAGCGCTACTACCAATGGCCATTTCCGGCCCAGTGTATAGTCGGGGGGTACAAATAAAGAATAGCCGTATCGATCCGTTGATATATTTTGAAGCCCTGTTTTCACTTCTCCAAAGAAGGTTGCCGAGCTTGTTCCTTGATAAAAAAGGGCACCGAAGAAGATCAGAAAAAAACCAACGCCAAATTGCGCTTTAATTTTCATATTAGACAACAGTTTTCCCACGCGATTAAAGAACCGATTAAAGAAGCATTTGATCGTGTTAAAATTTTCGTAAGTCTTGTTGTAAAAAGGACTTAATTCTATCAACAAAATTGATTATTGTCAAACGGATTAGAAAAACAGAAGGGATTGACTTAAAGCCATGGAGTGCCCTAGATTAAGGCGTGGAAAGAAAAACGGAAATGGGCCTTAAAAACGGATATCTAATGGAGATTTGTTGTGCTGAACGTGGTTCCGCCGATCAGATTCTTTGATAATAAGTGCGTCGGGGTCAACTTTTTCATAGCGATTCAAAGAAGCGCAAAAAAAAGCGGTTCGGCCTTTTATGAATGTGTAAACGAGGCGAAAAGGCGCATAGAGGTCTTCCTCAAAATCAAGCCCTCTGGATTTTTCTTGCGGATACTGAACGCGGCAATACCAGTTCCCTGCCTGATCCACAATGGCGGCATTATGATAGAAATAGGCGCCTGAGAACTGGATGCGGCCGGCGGAAGGTTTAATTTTGGTATTCAAGCGGTCATTCTGAAATCCGAGGGAATGAAAATCCCGAAAAGCCATAAGCGGCTTTAACTCCAAACGTACCAGATTCTCATCTCCAGACAAAATTTGATATCGAAGAAGAACGGTTTGCTCATCATACATAAAAACAAGGCTTTTGGCGAAAATGAGATCTTCAACATGAAAAATCCAAGTTGGAAATGGGAGTGGGAAAAATTGGTTTAGATTTCGATAACCCTCAGGATTAATGGTATCTCGATAAAGCAGTGTGGAAAGCGGGTAGGCGGTTTCATCCACGTACAAAATTTCCTCGACATTGCTCAGTAAAACCAGATGCTCTAGCGGCGGATGGAGTTTTGCCACCAAAAGGCCATGATAACGGCGGGTGTTAACAGAAACGATTGTGGAGGCTGCATATCCCCCAAGGCGGTTGCGTTCAAGCCACTCTTTTTTGAGGGCTTGATCCAAATTGCGGCAAACATTTGAATTAAAGGAAATACTATTCACAGTTGAAATTTCGAGTTTTTAGAAAGTGCGTTCCTTAAGTTAAAGAGTACCCGACGTTTCGAGTAACTGCAAACGAGGAAAGTGGAATTCTGAGGGCTAGCGGGGGACTTTCAGGGATTCAAGTTTCTGGGTAAACTGCTTGGCACGCTCGGTAATTTCGGACCATTGATGGGCTCGAATTGTCGCTTTGTCGCAAAGGCTACGGCTGATCACACAAGCTGTGGCACCCGCTTTGATGTAATCAAGGAAGTTATCTAAATTAACCCCTCCAGAAGGGGCAAGTCTCAAAAATGGGAAAGAACGCTTAAGGCCATTAAGAAAGGGGACTTCTCCCAAGAAATTGGCTGGATAAATTTTAATCAGATCGATTCCTAAATTGTATGCTTCAATGACCTCGGTAACCGTAGCGGATCCTTGAATGACAACAGCATTATTATTTTTACAGACCGTAAAAATATTTTTGTCGGTGTAATCACAACTGACGTATTTCGCACCCGAATTGATGGCTCGATAGGCTTGTTCGGGATCGGTCACCGAGCCGAAGCCTACCAAAATTTGATCTAATTTAACAAGAGACTCAATGAGTTTTGTCGCTTGAGGAACATTGGCAGAGATTTCAATGATTTTAATGCCGCCATCGATGAGTGCTTTCGCGATCGCTTCGGCATCCGCGTGTTCGCTGGCGCGAATCACTGCGATTATTTTTTGTTCTTCAATAAATTTTAGCGGTTCATCCATTTTGCTTCAACACACCTCACAAAAATTAATTATAGTGGAACGTTTGCAAATGTCAAACCCGAACTGAGGTTTTTATCCCCTTTTTAAAATTCTTCGGCCTATTTCCTCAAAAGTTTAAGTTTTGATTCCTTCGCAAGCCCATGCTTCACTTCAAGCTCCTTGATTTCATCCCGAAGCCGCTTCGCCCGTTCAAAATCAAGTATGCTCGACGCTTGCAGCATCCGTTCGTAAAGATAGGCCAAATAAGATTTTACTTCATGATCACTTGTTGTCTCGCCCACAACTTTTTCGGTCAGTGTTTTGGCGTCGCGCCAGCGCTCAATGCCCGAACGAATCTCTTTTTTAATCGAAGTTGGCGTAATTTTATTTGTTCGGTTAAATTCCTCCTGAAGCTTGCGTCTTCTATAGGTCTCCTCAATTGCCTTTCGCATAGAATCTGTAACCTTGTCGGCATACATAATGACGGTGCCATTTATATGGCGAGCCGCCCGCCCTGAGATTTGAATCAGCGAAACATCACTTCTCAAAAAACCTTCCTTATCCGCGTCTAATATCACGACGAGAGATACTTCCGGAAGGTCCAGTCCTTCTCTCAACAGGTTGATTCCGACAACACAATCGTACTTCTGAAGCCTTAAATCCCTCAAAATCTCAACCCGCTCGAAAGCGTCAAACTCCGAATGAAGGTAATGGCCTTGAATACCGGCATCTTTCAAATAGCGGCTCAAGTCCTCGGCCATGCGTTTTGTAAGGGTTGTGACCAAAACACGTTCTTTTTTATTCGCGCGTATTTTAATCTCTCGAATCAAATCGTCAATTTGGCCTTCACTCCTACGAACTTCGATCACTGGGTCTGTCAAACCTGTTGGGCGAATAATTTGTTCCACCACTTGATTGGCTCGGGTCATTTCATAAGGGCTCGGAGTTGCCGAAACATACATAACCTTGTCAACCATTCGCTCGAATTCGGCAAAATTAAGCGGCCGGTTGTCCAAGGCGGATGGTAGCCGAAAACCGTGTTCCACCAGCACTTTTTTCCGGGAAAGGTCTCCCTGATACATTCCGCGCACCTGTGGAACCGTCTGATGGGATTCATCAATCAAAACGAGAAAATCTTTCGGAAAATAATCCAAAAGCGTATAAGGTTTTGAACCCGGTGCACGGCCTGAAAGATGCCGCGAATAATTTTCGATCCCGGAGCAATACCCTACTTCGCGCAGCATATCCAAATCGTAACGCGTGCGCGATTCAAGCCGCTTAGCTTCCAAATCCTTGCCTAATTTTGTTAATTCTTTGACGCGCAAAACCAATTCTTCTTGGATTGCTTTCATCGCACTTTCAAGCCGCTCCGACGGTGTGACAAAGTGTTTGGCCGGATAAATAGCAAGCTGGGTGAGGCGCCTGATCGAACGAAATTCGACCGCGTCCAAAAGTGAAATCTCAGTCACTCGGTCTCCCGAAAATTGAATCCGGTAGGAGCTTTCCCCATAAGATGGAAATAAATCGATGAGATTACCCCGTACGCGGAATGTGCCTCGTTTCAAATTGGCATCATTGCGTTCATATTGAATCCCGACCAAACCTGATAAAAATTGATCTCGCGCAAGTTCTTGATTTTCTTCAATCTGAATCAACATCCCTTGCCAATCTTCGGGCGAACCCAAACCATAAATACAGGAGACGCTTGAAACCACAATTACATCGCGGCGTGAAAGAATTGAACTGGTTGCGGCAAGCCTAAGACGATCTAAGTCATCATTAATGGAAGCATCTTTTTCAATATAAGTATCTGTCTGCGGCACATAAGCTTCGGGTTGATAATAATCATAGTAGGAAACAAAATACTCGACGGCGTTTTCTGGAAAAAATTCTTTAAGTTCACCGTACAGTTGAGCGGCCAATGTTTTATTATGAGAAATGACAAGTGCGGGTTTTTCCCATCTGGCAATCACATTGGCCATCGTGAATGTTTTTCCGGAACCAGTGACCCCAACCAAAACTTGTTCTTTAAGGCCGGCCTTCAAACCTTCGATCAGCTTTTGAATGGCCTGAGGCTGGTCCCCTTTTGGTTTCATTTTCGAAACCAATTTAAAGGGAGCGCTTGTCATTGGAAAAACGTAAGATTCACTTAGAAAAAACTCGGGCGATTTCCAAAGAAAAATCGAGGGCGGGGGCTGAGTGGGTCAAAGCGCCGACTGAGATTCGGTTCACACCGGTTTTTGCAATTTGGCGGACATTCGCAAGTGTCACACCACCTGAGGCTTCAAGCGAAAGCTTCGGATGAATTCGCCGCGCCATCTGAACCGCTTGTTTCAACTGGTGAAGTGAAAAGTTATCCAGGAGAATCCGGTCGGGAAGAAAATTCCCTTCTAATAGATGAGACAATTCTCTTAAACTTCCGACTTCAATTTCAATCGGAATTCTCCTATTCCATCGTTGGGCTTTGAGCCTGTCGCCAAAATAACGGCAATGCGTCTTTTCAAGTAAGCGGTGAATGGCGCGCCAATGGTTGTCTTTTACGAGAATTTCATCCCAAAGGCCGAAGCGATGATTTTCACCCCCTCCAGTCTTCACAGCATATTTTTCAAGTTCACGCCAAAGCGGCGTGGTTTTTCGAGTATCATAAATGTTCGCGCGTGTTCCTTTGATTTTCTGCGCAAACTGCTGAGTGAAGGTGGCGATTCCGGAAAGATGACTTAGAAAATTAAGAGCGACTCGCTCTGCTTTTAAAATGGACTGAATGGGGCCAGAAATGAAAAATACTTTTTTGTTCTTTAATATACGTGAACCGTCTGCGTATTTCTGTTTAATTTTTAGACGCGGATCAACGACATGGAATACTTCCCGAACGACCGAACCCCCAGATAAAACCCCATCGGCCTTCGCTTCAATATAAGCTTCTCCTGAAAGCATGCGAGGAATGAGCAGCCGGGTCGTAATATCTTCCCTGCCAATGTCTTCTCGAAGCGCCTTACGAATTAGAAGCCGTGTTTGATTTGAAATGTTCAGCATAAAATCATTTTAATTAACGTTCATGAAATTGTCTAACCCAATTCTTTTGTTAGCCTGTCAAAATTAGCCTGGGAATTAAGCCAGGCATGCTCTGCTTCCTCAAGCATTGCCGTCAATTTCTTAAGCTTTTCATTCCGCTCTTTTGAATAATGAAAGGGGTTATTTTTCATTTCTTGAAACAGTTTCTCCCGCTCCTGCGTCAGATGCTCCGTCTGCCGTTCCAATCGTTTGCTCTCTATCTTTACCTTTGCCAATTGCGCTTTCGCTTCCTTCCGCTTCAGATAGTCGCTATTTTCTTTTCCGCTAACGGATGGAGGCTTAGGTTCCACTTGTAAATCTGAAGCGCCAGAAACCCCTTCGGCTGCAGAGGAAGGTTTAACAGTGACTCTCTCTTCAGCTGGCTCTATTTGGCCAAATTCATTGGTAGCCTCAAGTTCAAGATGATAAACATAATCTTCATAAGTGCCCGGATAGCGGTTGACCGAGCCATTTTTGATATCGATGACCGCCGTGGCAATTAAATTAACAAACGTGCGGTCGTGGCTGATAAAAAAGATGGTGCCAGAAAATTTCTTCAGAGCTTGACCAAGCGCCTCCACGGTTTCAAAATCTAAATGGTTCGTCGGTTCATCGAGCAAAAGCACATGGCTTTTGGTCAGCAAGAGCCCGGCCAAACAAAGCCGGGCGCGTTCACCGCCGCTTAAAACGGAAACTTTTTTCTTAACATCATCCCCCTTAAATAAAAAAGAACCGGCTAAATTTAAAACATCCTGGCTGGTTACACCCGATGCCGCTTCTCTTTGTAAATGAGTGTAAATATCATCCTGAGGATGAAGTTTGCTAAATACATGCTGGGCATAGTAAGCAATTTTAAGGGCTGAACCCCACTTGAAGCTTCCAGATTTTGCAGGAAGCTCCCCGGCCAAAGTCCGCATCAATGTGGTTTTGCCTTGCCCATTATCTCCCAGAATAGCAATATGGGAACCTCTTTCGATTTCTAAGTTAATCGCATTGGCCACTGCTTTCTCAGGGTAGCCAATGCTGAGGTTATTGCAGGATAAAGCAAGGCCCGTTTTCCGTTCTACCTGCGGAATTCTAATCCGGACACCGCCCATCGGGTGCTCAATTTGAATGGTCTTGAGGCGTCCAAGCTGCTTCATTTTTGATTTGGCCCGTGAAGCGGTTGATGCTTTGGCGCGAAAGCGGTCAATAAACTCTTGCAGCTGCTCTTTTTTCTTTTCAACGGCTTTATTGTGGGCACGTCGGTGATGAAGTTGCACCTCTTTGAACTCGAAATATTCCTCAATCGTTCCCGGATACAACGTAAGCTGCCCATTTTCAACTTCGAGCGTATGGTCGCAGGTCCGTTTTAAAAATTCGCGGTCATGCGAAACAATCACAAAGCCTCCGTTAAATTGCTGAAGGAAATGTTCCAGCAAGATCAAGGTGCTTAAATCAAGATAATTGGTTGGTTCATCAAGAATGAGGAAGTTAGGGTCATGCAAAAGCATCGCGGCGAGTTTCAAACGGGTTTGATAGCCGCCGGCCAGTGCAGTAATTTTCTTCTCAAGAAAATCGAACGTTAAATGGAATTTTGCCGCCAGTTCCGCGCATCGCCACTCTTCCTTCCCGGTATAACGCATCAAAAAATCAAGAACAGTCTCGTTCGGCTGAAAAGGATCGTGCTGCTCAAGATATCCTAATTTAAGTTCCCCGTTTTTTGTAATGGAACCTGAATCCATTTTTTCTTGGCTGATGATGATTTTACAAAGCGTGGATTTCCCCGATCCATTTCTTCCAATAAATCCGATTTTCTGATTCTGCGAAAACGAAGCTGTGGCGTCATCCAAAATGGTAACTGCGCCAAAACTTTTATGGATATTGTGAAGTTGTAATAAGACACTCATGCTCGATTCTTTCTGTATTGCGTGCCATAACAATAAATTAGGGACGGTTTGCCTATGAAAAACCGTCCCTAATTTTACTCTATTTTGTTATGTTCTGGAAATAATTGATCTCTAGGATTTACTTGAGCCATCGGGGAGTTAATCTGTCCCCGACCCCTCATTTACTTGTTTTTTTGTTCGTAAGCACTGAGAGAACGCGAGTACCACCAGCCACCTTGAACAGGCTTATCCCATTTCAACTCTTCGGCAATCGTAACTTTTTGCCCTGCCTCAACACGGCCGACCTGATAGTAATTTGCTGTTTCAGTCGATTTGTCCGATTTTAAAATTAATCCGTCTGACACAAGCTTCGCCCCGATAGCAGCGCCTCCAAATCTCATGTGATCGACAACAATAATCATATTGTCAAGCACCTTGCCAAGAAGATTGGTGTAATCCCAAAAAAGCTTAAAAACCCCCTTTTTGGCATCATATTCTGAGTGATTAATCGAAGCTTTAACACCAGCGGAACTCAGACGCGTCCAATCGTTCGTTAAATTTCCGGAAACTCCAGCCCTCCCAATTGAAACGGTACCGCTCTGGTCCAAAATAAAAGTTCTATTCCCCGAAATAGCTGATCGCAGCGGTGCCGCTATAATGGTATAAGTTGCCGGTGTTGCGTCGCTGATTGTATAAGCGTAGCCATTGCGTTGGACGACTGTGTCCGAAGCAGATTGAAAACCTTGTACCAAATCGCCAAGCGTATTAAAATCAGACGGATAACGATGTGTAGGATCGCTTGTTTGAAACATGAGAAAAGCGTCACGAAAGGCAATCAATTCTTTTTGAGCTACATTCTCATTATGAGAAATCATAACTTGGGTAAAAAGTGTCCGCGAAATGGCAAAAAGAAGGGACAAGATGGCTGTCACCACCATAATCTCTACTAACGTAAACCCTCGGGTCTTTTTTCTCATAGTTACACCTTAAATACGTATAATCCCCTCTGTCTTTTAAATATACTCTACACCCTCGAAAGTTGCAAAATCCTCAGGAATAAATTGCTTAAGTACTTTTAAATAAATAACTTACGACTAATTAATAAACTGGTTAAAAAACAGCCCAGTGGGCCTATGAGTGTGCTGGTTTGTCGGATCAGCTAAGAGGGGGTATTTGCTACTTTGAGGTGGGTACTTAATATCGTTGAAACGGCCTCGGGTGAAAGGCCGGTAACTAAGGTAAGTTGTGTGACAAAACCTTCCCGTATCGGCGCCATCGCCTGTTTTCTTTCTTGGTCAGCAGCATGAATTTCATGCATTTCATCTGTTGTCAAAGTCCTGCCAAGCAAAACTTCTATTTTAGGAATCATATTTTCATCAAGAGGCCGTGCTTTTCGGCCAATCTTAGGCATGATCTGGCTGATTTGTGTCGGCGAAAGTTTGGTAATTTGTGAAATTTTCTGGATGAATTCAAAGCGCTGCACTTTGACTGCTTCCATGATTGCCTGAATCGTTTGGATAAATCTTTGTTTCTCTCCTTCCGTGAGAGGCGCGCCTCTTTGAGACTCTATTTTCTCAAGGAAAGTCCCTTCGAATGCTATCGTTTTCGCGAGCGACTTAGTGGGAGTAATCTCTGCAGATTGAGCACCATGGCTCCAGGTTAAAACCAAAAATATAAGGGCTGTGGTTGTGCCAGCTAAACTCAGATTACGTTTCAGTTTCCAAGGCATTTTTATCTCCAAACCTAGCCTATGTTACCGCAATTTTTAATAAAATAAAAGGATTCTTTAATCGCAAAAAATAAATAACGCTACGCTTAATGCGGCGCCAATCGCATAAATCGCCATCGTATTCGAAATAAAATATGGAAAAGCAATTAAGGCGATTCCGATCGCCATCGGCTTGAAGTTTGCCTGCTTCTTTCCGTAAACAAACGCAGCAAATCCGATAGCGCCAAAAATGATCCCTCCCATTAGATTGGCCATACTCATAGACGGCATTCTTTCATTGCTTGAATAAATTTAAATTCTCGCGGTACGCTGTGAGTTTCTGCGCAAGATCTTGTTTGCGCGCATGTTCTTTTTCAATAATTTCGCGAGGCGCATTGGATACGAATTTTGAATCGGAAAGGCGGTTTTCGATACCGCGAATCACGCCTTCAAGCTCCTCAATTTTCTTCTTCGTACGCTCTTCCTCGGCTTTGAGATTTTCAGGAGAAAGTCCCGCTACAAAAATTTCAATGTCTGAATAAACGCGGCCGATCATTCCGCTTGTTTTCTTAACTTCCTTTTCTACAGAAATTTTGGAAACCTTAGCAAGAAATGAAATTTGGGATTTAAATTCGCCGATTGCATCGGTTGCTTCTTTTGATTTCGTTCCAATCCTAATATCGGGCAGCATTTCAGCC
This sequence comes from Omnitrophica bacterium RIFCSPLOWO2_01_FULL_45_10b, assembly GCA_001804205.1. GTDB lineage: Bacteria > Omnitrophota > Omnitrophia > Omnitrophales > Danuiimicrobiaceae > 01-FULL-45-10b. The sequence goes on along the minus strand of MHFM01000011.1, from coordinate 2,418 downwards.
GGTTTCAAGCCAAGCCGGGTTCTCAGATCGCGGATTCCAACAACCACATCCTGAAACATTCGTATCGATTGCACTTCTTTTTCAAATTTATCTTTGAAGCCCGGGGCTGGCCATGAGGCAAGCATAACGGTTTCTAGATTGAAAACACCGGACTTGACGCGCTCTTTTAAAAGCTGCCAAATTTCTTCTGAAATAAACGGCATAAAAGGGTGCAAAAGCCTCATGCTTTTTTCGAGAACGTAGACTAAAACGGCTTGAACCGTTCGCTTCCTTTCCGGCGCTTCTTGGCCCATTAAAACCGCTTTCACAAGTTCCAAATACCAGTCGCAAAAAGAGCTCCAGAAAAAATGATAAGCGGCGTTTGCGCCTTCATTAAAACGAAAATTCTCAAAGCATTTATTGATTTCCTCGGCGGTTTGATCAAGCTCTTTGAGAATCCATTTGTCGACTGCTGAAAGACGGTCCAGTTTTCCAACATCGCTGAGTTCGCAGAATCCTTCTAAATTGCTCAAGACAAACCGCGTCGCATTCCAAATTTTATTGGTGAAATTGCGGCCCATTTCGAATTTCTCTCGAGACAGATAAACATCCGTTGCGGCAAGCATCATGAGCGAAAATCGAAGCGCATCGGCACCCATTTCATCGATGATTTCGATTGGATCAATAATATTGCCGAGCGATTTGGACATTTTTTGTCCGCCTTCCACCCGAACCGTGCCATGGATAAAAACAGAGTGGAAAGGAACTTCATTCATAAACTCAAGGCCTGCCATAATCATGCGCGCCACCCAAAAGAAAATAATTTCCTGAGCCGTTACGAGAACAGCCGTCGGATAAAAATACTTTAAATCTTGAGTTTGCTCGGGCCAACCCAACGTTGAAAACGGCCAAAGCCATGAGCTAAACCATGTGTCCAAAACATCTGGATCACGTCTTAGATTTTTTGACCCGCAAACAGGGCAAGCGGCGGGATTGGTTCGACTAACAATAATTCCGTCATTGCGAGCGACCGCAGGGAGCGAAGCAATCTCAGAAGATTGCTTCGTCGCTTCGCTCCTCGCAATGACGGGTTCTCGCTCGACTCTCTGTCCTTTACATGTCTCGCAATACCAAACCGGAATTTGATGTCCCCACCAAATTTGCCGGGAAACGCACCAATCGCGTATATTTTCAAGCCAGCTTACATAGACTTTAGTCCAACGATCCGGATAAAATTTGACTTTCCCTTCTCGGTGGGCTTTCAATGCTTTTTCGGCAAGAGGTTTCATTTTGACAAACCATTGCTTTGATAAATAGGGTTCCACAATGGTGTGGCAACGGTAACAATGCCCTACCGCATGGCCGTGGCTGACGCGCTTTACGAAAAGCCTCTGAGTTTCCAAATCATGCACAATGCGCTTACGCGCTTCAAAACGATCAAGCCCTTTATAAGGACCTCCGTGTTCGTTAATCGTGCCGTCCGAGTTCATAACATTGATAATCGAAAGTTTGTGACGAGCGCCCATCGCAAAGTCATTGGGGTCGTGTGCAGGCGTTACTTTGACAATCCCGGTTCCGAAATCAGGGTCCACAAAATCATCTTCAATCACAGGAATCACGCGGTTTAAAAGGGGGAGAATTACTTTTTTGCCTCGGAGATTTTGATAGCGTTCATCTTTTGGGTTAATCGCAACCGCTGTATCGCCGAGCATTGTTTCAGGCCGCGTCGTGGCAAGTGTCACATGATCTTTTGATCCTTCAATTGGATATTTAATGTAATAAAGTGCCCCTTCAATTTCTTGATGGACTGCTTCTTCATCGGAAAGTGCCGTTTGGCACCGCGGACACCAATTGATGATGTAATCGCCCCGGTAAACGAGCCCGCGCTCATGAAGCGTAACAAAAGCTTCGCGGACCGCTCGCGAAAGCTTCTCATCCATCGTAAACCGTTCGCGGGACCAATCGCATGAGGCGCCAAGCCGCCTTAATTGCTTCACAATGGCAGAGCCGTGTTCTTCTTTCCATTTCCAAACGGTTTCGATAAATTTCTCGCGGCCCAGTTGATGGCGCGTTTTGCCTTCTTTCGCCAGTTTCTTTTCAACAACGTTTTGAGTGGCAATTCCCGCATGGTCCACGCCCGGAACCCAAAGCGTGGGATCACTTTTCATTCGGTGCCAACGGATTAAAATATCCTGAATCGTGTTATTCAGGGCATGGCCCATATGTAAAATACCGGTTACATTGGGCGGCGGAATAACGATTGTGAAGGGCTTTTTTGAAGAATCAATCGAAGGGGTAAAATAACCGGACTTTTCCCATTTTTCGTACCACTTTTTTTCAACGGCTTTGGAATCGTATCGGGGAGGTAAATCGTTAGCGGCCATCAAACACCGACTTAATCAACGGAATAGCTGGGCCTTAAAAATGAAATGATGGGCG
>MHFM01000010.1:11173-18486 GCA_001804205.1 Omnitrophica bacterium RIFCSPLOWO2_01_FULL_45_10b | reverse complement strand
TAAAGGCCGCCACGGAGCCTGAGTTATCGAGTGAGAAGACGAGATCATTCGGGAATAAGGCTTCTAAGTCAATCGTGCCCGGAAAGCTATAGACCGCTCCGCCGAAGGAGGCTGCGGTGGTGCCTGAATAGTTATTCCGCATAAAGGTCTTTGAGAAAATGTCGTTCGTGACGGTGGCCGCGGATGAAAACACACCCGGCAGTACGGTCGGAAGCTGGGTGATGGCCAAGGCTTGATTGGCGGCCGGCGGAATCGAGGGGGTAAATTCAAATTTACCCCAATCAATACTTAGGCTTTTTTGACCACTTCCTGTGAAAACGAAAACGATCTCTTTGACTGTCATGACGTCAATTCCGTGGATATCAGAAATATCAATCTTATATTTTTCACCATCTGCATCCACATCAAGCACTGAAACTTTCCAAACATTGCCAGCATCATCTTTGATTTCAAGGCCGATCTCACTCACGCTGGTATTGAAGTTATCTAACCGGAAGACCATACCATTTGGAAATAATGTTTGGAGATTGATCAAGCTTGGATAGCTATAGACCACTCCGCCAAAGGAGGCTGCTCCATTGCCATTGTAGGTCGTCCTCATAAATGTGCTTGAGAAGATTTCATTCGTCACGGTGGCCTGAGATGAGAAAGTGCCCGGAAGCACTTTGGGTAATTGGGTAATAGCTTCAGCTTGATTGGCGGCGGGCGGAATAAATGGTAGGCCATCTAACTTAACTTTTAAAATACCTGACTGATCTGCTTCATTTGCAATCCCATACTGCCCGGCCTTAGCGAATATAAAATTGACGGCGGTAACCTCATCCATTTTGAAAGCAGCCGGAATGCTTGGATGATTTAAAGGAAGGCTGAACGTTTGAAAAAAAGTGGCAAGGTCTTGAATAAGAAATTGAACCTTGATGTCGCTTGAATCAACCAGTTCAATAATGAGAGGAACTTCCTCAGAAGTCCCCACCATAGCATCAAGCGCAAGATCAACTAAGAAGGAACCGTTATACGGTGTGAAATCTACCGGGTTATCCCAAAAGAGATTTAGCGCTGCCCACGAATTAGCGCGCACGACATCATAATTCCAATGGACTTCATCAAATGCGATAGGTGTGAAAGTATTGTTCTGGTCGGCAGGAAATGCTTCAAAATTTCTAACCCCTGGCGGCGTCGGAAGGGTCGAGCCGGAAGTTTCCGCAAATTGGAGAGGCGGTACAACAATGGCCCCGTCAATTACTTCATTGTTCTGTTCACGATATCGATCAATTGCGGCGATGTATTCATTTAATATTCTTCGAACTTCAACTGGGTCTGCATTGCTTTGCAATCTTGCGTCATTGACCCGTTGAATAAATTCATCATAAGTAATCGTTCCAAGAATGGCGGCTCCGTCATGAACCCATACCACTTCTTCGCCAGATTCTGTTGCACTAACTACATATTGAAGTCCGGCGCCGTCATGAAGATCCGTTTGGCTGGGCGGACCGCCCTCTGGGTGAAAATGTGCCGAAAGGGTGACGGAAGAACTTTCTGTGAGCGCTTTGACAGGTCCTAAATTTCGTATGAACTCTTCATCGCCGGTTGAAAAAACAGCAATCATATCCCCCGCTACCAAAACACCGATTTCATCTTCATATTCTCTTAATGCGCGTAAATCGGAGACCGTAAGCGTCTTCGCCAAATAAGCCACCGGCATGTTATCTTGAAGTTCATGCATGCCTTCCTGAGCAGTTTCATAAGCCTCGACTGCATAACTTTTTTCTTCTGCTGGCGAGAGCGGTGAATCGTCAGCCAGAAAATCAGTTCCAGTCTGGAAAATGATTTGATTTATTTCTTGTGAAGAGGCTTGTTGACCTTGATTTGTGTTTTGTATTGCAGGAACAACCGGAACCAATGCCCCGGTTGGATCAATGCTCACAACCGTTGGCTCGGCAGCGTAGAGCGTACTATTTAGAACATTTAAGGGAGGAAAACTTTGAAAAATCTGGAAGTTAACTAAAAAAAGCGCTACTGCAAAGGCTATCGCTCGGTTAAATATCTGCGACCGATTTTTAATCACTTAATAGTTACCACCTTTGCTATAAGTTTTAAATAAACTGAAAAAAGTCTAACCTGTTTCAACCTAATGGCTTCCACTTTTTTCAATCTTGTAGGAAGTATACCTTACGATTAAGCATAAGTCAAATGAAAAACAGCCTAATATAAGCTTATTAATTACAGGTACTTAAGCAAATAGCTTCCTGTAAATGACTTGCTTTCTCGTACGATTTCTTCGGGAGACCCGGCTGCTACTACCGTGCCTCCTAGTTCTCCTCCATCCGGGCCAAGATCGATAATATAATCCGCCATTTTGACAAGTTCCAAATTATGCTCAACAACAAGCACCGTATTACCGGCATCGCGCAAGCGGAATAATGCTTTCAACAGATTTGCGATGTCAGCAAAGTGAAGGCCTGTGGTCGGCTCGTCCAAAATATAAAGCGTGCGGCCGGTCCCTTTTTTATTCAATTCGCTCGCCAACTTAATGCGCTGCGCCTCTCCTCCGGAAAGGGTTGTTGACGGCTGCCCGAGCTTGACATAGCCCAAACCAATTTCATCAAGAAGCTCAAGCCGCTCTCGAATTTGCGGGATGGCCGCAAAAAAAGTAAGCGCATCTTTTACGGACAATTCCAATACGTCGGCAATATTTTTATCCCGATATTTCACCGCCAAAGTGTATTCGTTGTAGCGCACTCCGCGGCACATTTCGCACAAAACATAAACGTCGGGCAAAAAACTCATCTCCAATCTTTGATAACCCTCGCCGCGGCATGTTTCGCACCGGCCGCCTTTTAAATTAAAACTAAATCTCGAAGGACCAAAATTTCTAAGTTTCGCGTCATGCGTCTGGGCGTAGAGCTTACGAATCCATATAAAAAGATCTGTGTAGGTTGCGGGGTTCGAACGAGGGGTACGGCCAATAGGCGCCTGATCAATTTCAATAATCTTATCAATGGCGTCTCTATTTGAAATCGATCGAAATTTTCCCACCGAATAATCGGTTTTCCAAATATGATTATGCAAAGCCCGAAACAAAATATCATGAATCAACGTGCTTTTTCCAGACCCCGATACCCCTGTAACGCACACGAAACAACCGAGCGGGATTTTAACGTCGATATTCTTCAAATTATGCTCCTGGCATCCTTTGAGAATCAAAGCTTTCGCTTTGCGGTAATCATTTCGTTTGTGCGGCAGACTAATTGAAAGAGCGCCGGAAAGATACTTTCCCGTAAGGGAGCGGCTGCAATTCTTCAAGGCGGTAAAATTTCCGACTCCAACGGCTTCCCCGCCGTCACGCCCAGCGCCGGGGCCTAAGTCTACAATATAGTCCGCGTGGCGCATGGTTTCTTCGTCATGTTCCACAACAAGCACCGTATTTTTTAAGTTCCGCAGCTCCATTAATGTATGAAGCAATTTTTCATTATCTTTTGGATGCAACCCAATGCTCGGTTCATCCAAAACATAAAGAACTCCAGTAAGCCCAACTCCAATTTGCGCGGCTAATCGAATGCGCTGAAGTTCACCGCCGGCTAAGGTGGTTACAGAACGATCTAAAGTCAGATATCCTAAGCCAACATTTTTGAGAAAAAAAAGCCGCTGGCGAATTTCCTTCAAAATAGGTTCCGAAATGATTTTTCCATTCCCCTCAAAACCAAGCTTTTCAAAAAATAAACCGGCTTGGTCAACGGAAAGGCTTGAAATCGCAACGATACTTTTGGCGCCAATTTTAACGCCCATTGATTCCTTCTTCAAACGATTTCCCCGGCATTCCGGGCAAATATCCTCGCGGATGAATTTTCGGACTTTCCGTTTGATCTCCTCAGAAGAAGTGGAATAAAACAGGTTTTCTAATTCTTCAATCAGCCCGGTAATTTCACCACTTCCCCAAAAAAGCGCTTCTTTGACTTCAGGCGGAAGTTCGGCGTACGGCGTTGAAAGATCAAAATTGAAATGCTCTTTGAGCTTGTGGATCAAATCTTCGATGACATATTGATTAAAGGAAAAATAAATCTCCCCATTAATTGCGCCTTTCAAAAGCGGCTTTTCCGGATGTTGAATCACTCGATGAGCCATCACTTGCGAAAGCTTTCCGATTCCCCGGCAGCGCGAACAAGCGCCATAAGGACTGTTAAATGAAAACATATTGGGGGTAAAATCTTTGAAACCGGTTCCGCATTTTGGACAGGTCGTTTTTTTTGAAAAGAAGAGTTCTTGCTTGCCGCTTTTCCCGTCTTGATCGACCACATCAATAAGGCAAGTCTCCTCGGATAAATCAAGAGCCGTTTGAACGGACCGGCGGATCCGCTCTGAATTTCGAGGTGTTAATTCGACCGTGTCAATTAACGCTTCGATATCATGCCGTTTTGTTTTTAGAATTTTAATGGGCTTATTTAACGCATGAAGTTTTCGGTCAATTCGGACATAAAGAAAACCTTTTTTGGCAATGTCCTGAAAAAGTTTCTTATATTCCCCTTTGCGGCCGCGGATGAGCGGAGCAAAAATTCCAACTTGGCTTCCGGATGCTCGCTCTTGAATTTGTGAAATAATTTCAGCAAAACTTTGTTTTTGAGCCTTACGCCCGCAATCGGCACAAAATACCTCTCCTAATTTTGCATAAAGAAGCCTTAAATAATCATAAATTTCGGTAACGGTAGCAACGGTAGAGCGAGGATTATGAGGGACTGTTTTTTGATCAATGGCAATGCTCGGCGATAATCCTGAAATATAATCCACATCGGGTTTTTTAAGGCGCTCCAAAAATTGCCGAGCATAAGAAGAAAGGCTTTCTAAGTATCTTCTCTGGCCTTCCGCATACAGAGTATCAAAGGCAAGCGAACTCTTTCCGGAACCGGAAAGACCGGTGATCACCACCAACTGATTTCGCGGAATTTCGAGATTGATGTTTTTGAGATTATGTTCGCGGGCGCCGCGGATGACGATTTTCGTTTCCATAGATTTTAAGTAATATCGCTTACAAAATGTGTAAGCGTCTAGGTACCAATCTTGAAGCGGCTAAAAATTTTCTCTAGGGTTGCAACAGCAGAGCCGATGGCCAAAGCGCTTGTTTTCGGATTTTCACGTGCCGGTATGTTCGTAACGTGAGTCACAATTTGTCCAAAGCTGCTTTTAATTTCTATCTCATGCATATTGTATCGATAGGTAGGCGATGTAAATATGCGCACACGCGTTCTTTCAGGCCCAATTCCGGCTAGGCTTAATGTCACCGCAACATTCACATTTTCCGGGAAATTCCGAATGGCTTCCGCTGCATTTCCTTCGAAAACAAGTTTTGGCTTCCTGATCGCCCCAAGCCGAGAGCGATTTCTTAAAAAATAAGGTGAATTCTGAAGGCTTGAAAGCGGTTTGCGTGTTGTAATCCGAACGGAATTAATCGTTCCTGTTTTAGAAGCTAAAACCGCATCGATTCCTGCAATGCCGCCGGAAGGAATGTAAATATGTCCGCGGCTTTTACGAATCAAACTCTGGAGATGTTTAATGTTTAAAATGCCGCCGACGCTTAGAACGAGAATATCTTTTCCCGACTTCAAAACTTTTGGAATGACTTGCTCGGCAGCGCAGAGGGAAGCCGTCTCAATGATAAAATCACTTTTCTGAATAAGATGAGAAACGGGGACAGCGCGAAATTTTGAGGCGGCTATTTTTTTTCTGAATTTCTCGATTTGAACTGGATTGATATCTGAAACGTAGGCCAGTCGAGCTATCCGAGAAAATTTTTTCTCAACGGCTTTCGCAAGCGCCGAACCAATGGTTCCACAGCCAATAATGCCAAGCTGAATCATACTGCTTGGACTTATCCTTTGCGGATGGGACGATTTTTCTCGTCCACTTTGACAATTTGAGGCCGGTGCTTCTTGGCCTCGCGGTCATCCAACGCGCAGAAACTCATTATCAGAACTTTATCGCCTACTTTATTATGAAGCGCCGCCCCGCCATTGGCGCAAATGAGGCCTGAACCCCATTTGCCGACGATGACATACGTTTCTACGCGAGAACCATTGCTCAAATTAGCAACGAGCACTTTTTCATGCTCCAAAATATTGGCCTCAACCATTAATTGCTCATCAATGGTAATACTGCCTTCGTAGTCCACATGAGCATCCGTAACTGTGGCACGGTGAATTTTGGATTTCAGCATTTGTCGAATCATCATCTCACCTTAATATGAAAACGACCGATTTCCCTTTCGTAAAAAGACACGTATTTTATAACTTAACCAAAAAATTATCAATGAGTCTTGTAGAGCCGACATAACAAGCGATCGCAATCAATGCGGTATTTCGAATGGTTTTGACAGGGGCGCAGGTTTTTGGATTTGCGACCTCAATGTAATCTATTTTATCAACACAACTTGCAAGAATCTCTCGAATGGCTCTTTTGATTCGTAAAATATTGCGCTCACCCGAATGGATCAACTTTTTCGCTTGTTTCAACGATTGATAAATGGCTCGCGCGCAAATTCTCTCCTTTTTTGAAAGATACTGATTCCGTGAGCTCATTGCCAAACCATCCTTTTCCCGGACGATCGGACAAGTCCTAATTTTAACCGGTAAACGAAGCCTGCGAACCAGTTCCGCTATAATTCTTGCTTGTTGATAATCCTTTTCACCGAAATAAGCAACATTGGGTTTCACAAGCTTAAACAAACGATGGACCACTGTGGCAACGCCACGAAAATGCCCCGGCCTTTTTGGTCCGCACAAATGACGCGCTAATGGGCCCGGTTCAATAAAATTCTTAAAATTTTTCGGATAAATCGAAGTTCGCAACGGCACAAATAAATAATCTACCCCTGCTTTTTTTAAAAATTTTTGATCCTGTTTTAGATCTCGGGGGTAACGCTTAAAATCCTCCCGTGGGCCAAACTGGGTGAGATTCACAAAAATACTGACCACAACAACATCGTTTTCACGTTGGGCGTAGCGCACAAGCGACAAATGCCCTTCATGAAGACAGCCCATGGTCGGCACAAATCCGATCCGCTTCCCTTTTTGACGCAGAACCAGCAATGCTTGATCAAGCTTTTTAATGCTTCTAATGATTTTCATGGACTTCATCCAATAATTCACAAACGCTTTTCTTCAAAATTGGATGGACTAAATCAGCACGTAAATCCCAAAGCGGTTTTAATACAAACCAGCGCTCCTGCAATCGGGGGTGCGGCACTTGCAGATTGGGATCCTGAATAATTTCATCCCCAAAGAAGAGCACATCAAGATCAATGAGGCGAGGGCCGTTTTTCTCAA
>MHFM01000010.1:11064-11152 GCA_001804205.1 Omnitrophica bacterium RIFCSPLOWO2_01_FULL_45_10b | reverse complement strand
TTTCTATGGTTAAAAGTAAAGAGAGCAACTCATGAGCGCTCAAATTCGTCTCAATTTCCCAAACAGTATTCAAATACAAGCCTTGCGG
>MHFM01000010.1:0-11009 GCA_001804205.1 Omnitrophica bacterium RIFCSPLOWO2_01_FULL_45_10b | reverse complement strand
GAACGGCCGGATGAGCGAAAACCGCTTCGCGTGCTTTCTGGATATTTTGATCGCGATGTTCCAAATTGGAACCAACGCCAATATAAGCAACGGTGGGCATAAAAATCAACCTAGCGGCCGTGAAGCTGCTTGATGCGCTTAAGCGCTTCAGTAATGCGTTCTTCTTTGATGGTAAGAGACAAGCGGAAATAGCCTTCGCCGTTCGGACCAAAGCCGTTTCCGGGAGTTACGACCAGATTCGCTTCTTTAAGGAGGCGGCTTGCAAATTCCTGAGAGGTAGAACCGCTGGGAACCGGCGCCCACACATAAAACGTGGCTTTGGGCTTCGGAATTTTCCAACCCATCGAATTCAAACCATTCACCAAAAGATCACGCCGGCGCTCATAAATTTTGGAATTCTTCTTTGCTTCTTCAATTCCTTGTGAAAGCGCTTTGATACCAGCCCATTGAATCGCTTGAAAAATACCTGAATCCAAATTAGATTTTACTTTCGCAAGAAGCTGTAAAATTTGCGCATTCCCACAAGCAAAACCGATGCGCCAACCGGTCATGTTAAATGTTTTGGAAAGCGAATGAAATTCGATCCCGATCTCCTTGGCCCCGTCAACTTGTAGAAAACTCAGCGGTTCAAAATTGTCAAATGCGATTTCTGTATAAGCCGCATCATGGCAAATGAAAAATCCATGTTCATTGGCCATTTTTATTGCTTTTGCGAAAAATTCTTTCGAAGCACATGCGGACGTGGGGTTGTTGGGATAATTTAAAAACATCATTTTCGCACGTGCTAAAATTTCCTTATCAATTGAATCAAAATCAACCAAATAATTATTTTCTTCTAAAAGTGGGAGCAAATAGGGCTCGCCACCTGCAAACCATGCGGCAGATTTATAAACGGGGTACCCGGGATCCGGTACTAAAACCACATCGCCTGGATTCACCAAAGCAAGGGGAACATGGCCAATTCCCTCTTTGGAACCAATCAGAGGCAGTATTTCTTTGTCGGGGTCTAAGCGGACATGAAACCTTTTTTCATACCAGGCGGCAATGGCTCGTCTTAACTCAGGCATTCCCTGGTCTAAAGCGTATCGATGGTTTGCCGGATTTTTAGCCGCCTCTGAAAGCGCTTCTATAATAAAGGATGGCGTGGGCAGGTCTGGATCGCCCACACCCAAATCGATGACATCCTTACCCTGCGCAATAAGCTCCCGTTTGATGCGATCGATTTCGGCAAAAAGATAAGGTGGCAGCTTCTTGAGCCGATCCGGAGGTTCTATGGGTTTTTTCATTTTAAGGTAATACAGGTAACGTAATGGGTTGAGTTCAAACAAGTTAATAAAGAATGGGATTCTAACAGAGCTGCTTCGGGCTGTCAAATAAGGGAAAACGTAGTGTTAAACGTGGAACGTAAAGTTGGGATCGAGAAGGTGGAGCTGATAGGCTTTATTCAAAAGCTCCTCTTTAATCCAAGGAAGGCTGGTGGCGAGATAGAGAGAATATAAATCCAAGAATTCATTTTGTTTCTGCCTGATTTCATCTTTGAAGTCATCTTCATCTTGAAGGGAAATGAATAAAATGTCGGATTTCATGGTATGAGCCTTTCCTTTACAAGCTAAAATGCCTGCTGGAATCTGCTTCTTAAATCGAAATTTGGAATTTGTCGCATCACAAGCCTAAGTTTCACATAAAGTCTCTTTCTAAGGGTCAAGTCATGCGTCTCATGCCACATGGAATAAAGCCTTAAAAAACGTGTTTCAACTTCCCTAGAGCTTTTGTGTTGTAGCCGTTTTGGCGCGGGTGCGAACAATTGCTTGAACATTTTCATTTTATTTATTTCCTTCTAACCGGTTAAACGAAAATGTCGGATTGAGCCGTTCTAATTCCTTTGCTCTTGCCAACAATTTCGCATGAGTTGCCTCATTCCTTGTTTCGAGCCATTCTGCATAAATATCCAAAAATTGATCGATCGTACTATGAAGCATTTCTTCTTTCTCGTAGTGTTTGATATCTTCGCAAAATTTCTGAAAGGATTCATCTTGAAATTGATTGGAAAAATGAAAGAACTCTTTACGCGCAAAATGGAGGACGGTTTGATAACGGCCGAACCCGTTGGCTAATTTTTCAAGTACGGTTCCTACTGCGGTTGAGCGACGATAAATTTGTCGATTGTAAGTGGCCGCTTGCTGATAATAATTTTGTGCCATGCTGGCAAATTGCTTCTGTGTTTTTCCGAAGGGGCGGCCCGACTGATCCAAATCCTGAAAAATTCCAAGACGAACCATTAAATGATCTGCATTTACTTTATAGATAAAATACCGAACGATTCGGTCTTCATTTTTTTCTACTAACTCCGCCATATCGCTGACATTCGTGCTTAAATAACGCTCTACAGCCGTTTGATAATCGGGAAGCGAACTGGCAAACAAAAGATGGGCTAAGTAGATATTGACGTCTTCATCAAATTCACTTTGGTTAGAAGGAAGGCGGCAAGCTGTTCTGGATTTTAAGAGCGCGCTCAATAAAAAGCTAATTGCGGATTCCCGCTCTTGTTTCGGAATGTCAAAATATAAGTAGCGACCTTCTTGTTTCTCCATTAAATTCTCCTTATAAAAATTAACACACGACTGGAGGGGAGTCAAAGCGCTGGAGCACTTTGTTTTAAGTCGTTTAAAATGAGTAACTTACGTTACTTTTTAAGGAGTGTTTTGACTTCAGCTAAAAAGCGGGTGGAACGAAGCGGGTATTCTAAGCGGTATTGAAGGAAATGTTGACTGGTACGCTCAAGCTCCTTTTCAGTTTGAAGACTCAGGCGTAATTTGACTGCTTGTTCAATGTCATTCTTCAGGAAAAAAAGAAGGCTTTGAATAGTACCTTTTGAAATTTGAATGGTGGCGGTTTCGCCTCGGTCACACCTTGGGCAAACAAGCCCGCCTTGCTTGGAACTAAAAAATGCGCGTTCCAGATCCGTCTTGCCGCATAAGACGCAATGATTCAATATCGGCAACAGCCCTGCCATTTCCAGTGCTTTGACTTCAAAAACTCTCGCAACATACATGACCGGCACCGTAGCAAGAAGGCTAAATGAACTGGCCAATAAATTAAACACTTCCGGATGCGGATCATGTGCGCCAAAAAGAGCATCTACCAATTCAACCAAATAACTTGAATAACTGAAACGGTCTAAGGAATCCCGCAACAAAGCATTTGAAGCCAAAACAGTTGCATCTGAAATTAAATGGGTATCCGACTTTAATTTTTCATAATATACGATTGAAAGCCGGGTAAACGGCTCAAATCTTCCCGCCAATGAATTTTTTTCGCGCCTTACTCCTTTTGCCAAACCTTTGATTTTCCCAGCTCCCCGGCTGAATAAAGTAACGAGAAGAGATGTTTCCCGCAAAGGCACGCGCTTCAATACAAAAGCTTCTTCCCGACAAATGGCCATTACACGATTCCCTTAACTTGTGCGGCTAGTGGTTTGATCAGTTGATCCTCTGTACGGCGCATTTTCTTTTTCCCTTGAGCTGTCTTATCAGAATGGCCCAATAAATGCAAAATACCATGGCAGATATAACGGGCTAATTCCTCTGAAAAAGGGACGCCCAGTTTCTTTGCATAAAGTTTGGCGCGCTTGGGCGAAATGATGATTTCACCGAGAAAAAAAACCGAATTGCGTTTTCTTTGGCGGGAATGGCCGGATGAAAAAGGAAAAGCAATGACATCCGTTGCCCAAGAGTGCTTCAAATATCGCCGGTTCAGGCGTTTGATTGCAGAATCTGAAACGAACACAAAACTGATCCAGATTTTCCGGAGCTTGAGTTTGCGGAGAATGCCACCGATCAAGCGGCGGGTTTGTTTCAGATGAATATTAAATCCGGAAGAAACATTGCCAATGAAAATGCGGTTGCCGGATGTCCTTAAATTACCCATGAAACGGAAAAAAGGCTGCGGGCTTACTTCTGTTCATAACGTTGGTACGCCTTAATGACTTCTTGGACAAGCTTATGGCGGACAACGTCTTGATCAGTCAAATAACAAAATTTGATCCCTTCGATTTGATGGAGAATATTTTGAATTTCAACCAAACCGGAGCGTTTGCCGGCCGGAAGATCAATTTGTGTAACGTCACCGGTCACAACGGTCTTTGAGGAAAAACCAAGGCGTGTCAAAAACATTTTCATTTGTTCATGCGTGCAATTCTGGCCCTCATCAAGAATGACAAAACTATCATTCAAAGTTCGGCCACGCATATAAGCAAGCGGGGCCACTTCAATGAGGCCGCGCTGGAGATAACGCGTGGCCTCATCAAAATCCATCATGTCATAAAGTGCATCATAAAGGGGCCTCAGATACGGATTAATTTTGGCATAAAGATCGCCGGGCAAAAACCCAAGGCTTTCCCCTGCTTCAACGGCAGGACGCGTCAAAATAATTCGGTTTACTTTTTTTCGTTTCAGCGCCTCAATAGCAACGGCCATGGCCAAATAGGTTTTGCCGGTTCCGGCCGGCCCAATTCCAATCACGATATCATAGCGCTGCATCGCATGAAGATAGGCTTCTTGATTGGGACTTTTGGCTTTAATCAATTTGCCCTTATGAAAAAAAGTGGTTCCTGTTCTTTCGGAAGTATCGGAGGCGCGCTTTGGCATATGAGAATGATGAGATTCTTTTGATTCTGGATGGCTGCCATTTTCTCTAATTCGATCAAGTTCTGACATGAAAAATTCAACGGCGGGTTTTACATTTTCTTTGGTACCGGAAATAACCAATTGATGATTGCGGGCCGAAATTTTAACTTTAAATTTTTCTTCGGCAAAACGCAGCCGCTCATCCAAACTGCCGTACAGCGCAATGGCTTCGTCATCGGATGTGAGCTTGATAATTTTCTCCAAATTCATTCCTCCTATGAAGGCTTAATTTGTAAATGAAGCTCTTTCAACTGCTTGTCTGACACTTTCGAAGGCGCTTCTGTCATCGGGCAGCTGCCCTTCTGAGTTTTTGGAAACGCAATCACATCTCGAATCGATTCAACTCCTTCTAAAATAGCACACAAGCGGTCCAGGCCAATCGCGATACCTCCGTGCGGCGGAGCGCCGAACCGGAGAGCCCGGAGGAGAAAACCAAATTTCCCTTCTGCGTCTTGATCCGTAATTCCAAGAGAATGAAACACCTTCTTTTGAACCTCCTCCTGATGAATACGAATGCTTCCGCCCCCTACTTCCGTCCCATTGAATATAATATCATATGCCCTTGCTTTCACCTTAAGCGGCTCCTTATCAAAGAACGCCAAATCTGCTTCCTGGGGAGCTGTAAAAGGATGGTGAACGGCATCCAGCCTTTTTTCTTCCTCACTCCATTGAAATAGGGGAAAATCCACAATCCATGCCAAATTCAGCTCCTTCGTTTGGGGAATTAATTTCAATTCACCGGCAAGTTGATTCCGAAGGGCTCCTAAGGCCGCACAAGTCGTTAACCATTGATCCGCAATTAAAAAAATAGTATCGCCTGCTTTTGCACGAAATAATGTGATTAGTTTTTTCTGCTCATCCGGTTTTAAAAATTTTCCAATCGGCGATTCAATTCCATCCGCGGCAACCTTAATCCAAGCGAGCCCCTTCGCACCAAATCCTTGGACGAATGCAATTAAGCGGTCAAAATCGCTGCGGGAAAAATTTGCTCCTGAAACACTTAGCCCTTTGACAACGCCCTTTTGTTTTACCACTTCCTGGAAAATTTTAAGTTCTGAACCACCTAAAAGAGACGTCGCATCTTGAAATTCTAAGCCGAAGCGCAAATCCGGCTTATCCGATCCGAACCGGTTCATTGTATCTTGATAACTCAGCCGCGGAAACGGCGTCTTAACATCGACCCCGCGGATGGCCTTAATGACGCGCGCAAGCAGTCCCTCAATCATCGAAATAATGTCATCTTCCGATACAAAAGACATTTCAATGTCAATTTGAGTATGCTCCGGCTGGCGGTCAGCACGTAAATCTTCGTCCCGAAGGCATCGAGCCAACTGGAAATACCGGTCAAAACCGGAAATCATCAGAATTTGCTTAAACAGCTGAGGCGATTGCGGAAGCGCATAAAAAGTGCCGGCACTAAGGCGCGAAGGCACTAAAAAATCTCGCGCTCCTTCCGGTGTGCTTTTCGTCAGCATCGGGGTTTCCACTTCGATAAAATGATGTTCATCCAAATAATCCCGCACAATTTTAGTAATGCGGTGGCGGGTTTGAAGGCGCTTAAACATTGCCGGCCGCCTTAAATCCAAATATCGATATTTTAAACGTATTTCTTCCGAAACCGGAGAATCATCTACAATTTCAAACGGTGGCACTTCGGAAGCATTAAGAATTTGAAGTTCGGTTACTTCTACTTCAATTTGTCCCGTTTGAATTTTTGGATTGAGAGTCCCTTCCGGCCTTTTTTGAACAACACCGCGGGCTTGAACGACAAACTCAGAACGCAATTTTTCAGCAGTGCAGTGAATCTCTCGGTTTTTTTCCGGATTGAAGATGAGTTGGGTTTTTCCCCAGCGGTCACGGAGATCAATAAAAATAAGGTTGCCATGATCGCGCCGTGTGTCCACCCAACCGCAAAGCGTGACTTTGTTTGATATATGTTTTGCAGTCAATTCGCCGCAATGATGTGTTCTGAGCATTGTTAAAAATCAAATCCCTTTGACAAATGTTCGGGTTTTATCCGTTTTTGCGTGCCAGAAGCCATCTTTTTGATGGTCACTTCTTTGGCCTTCCATTCATCATCGCCAACAATCAATGCGAAAGCGGCTTTCATTTTACTGGCGCGCCCCAAATGATTTGAAATGGATCCTTGAGAAAACGAAAAATGAGCCCGCTTTCCTGCTTCCGCAAGGGCTTGAGCAACGGCTCTGTAAAAACCGCATGTTTCTTCGCCATGAACCAAAGCGGCCACGTAAACCGTATCGTTTAAGATTGATTCTTCAAGATGAACTCCGGCCGCTTCTAGTGAGGCCAGCAAGCGCTCTGTTCCAATCGAAAAACCGCTTGCACCTACTTGGGGACCGCCTAAATCGTGAATTAAAGAATCATAACGCCCGCCTGCTAAAATCGCATCCTGCGTTCCTAAGCCTTCTCCGATCACTTCAAAAACAAAACCGGTGTAATAATCTAAGCCGCGAACCAACTTGGATTCAGCTTTAAATGGAACTTTCGCATCTTTTAAAAGCGATGAAATTTTATCGAAATCTGATTTTGCCTGATCGGAAAGTTTTGGTTTTGGTGCCTGTTCAATCAACGGCTGGCAGGAATCAGTTTTACAATCGAAAATGCGCAATACATTTCGGCTAAGCCGATATTGGCAATCCGTGCATAGTTTCGACTGGTTTTTTGTAAAATATTGGTTCAACTCGAGGCTGAACTGCTTTCGGTCTTCAGGCGATCCTAAATGATTAATTTTAACGACATACTTTTTCAGCCCGAGCCATTCCAAATAATTTTTGATGAGAACAACAAGTTCGGCATCATTCATTGCGGAATGGGTATTCAAGGTTTCAACGCCGATTTGATGAAATTGGCGCTTGCGGCCCGCTTGCGGGCGTTCCGCACGAAACATGGGGCCTAGATAATAAACAAATAGCGGCTCATTTTCTTTTAAAAGATGATGTTCCAAAACAGCCCGGACTACTCCGGCCGTCATTTCAGGACGCAGCGTAAGACTTCGATCGCCGCGATCCTTAAAGGTATACATTTCTTTGTGGACGATATCACTTGCCTCACCGATGGAGCGAGCAAAAAGTTCTGTGGATTCTAGAATGGGGGTTCGAATTTCTCGGAAGCCGTAGGCTTCAAGAAAGATTCTGGATTTTTGTTCAAGCGCTTGCCACTTTTCGACTTCGGGGAAAAATAAATCATCCATCCCTTTAACGCTTTGAAACCTCATAACGGCAGGCTCCGGTATTTCGCAAAACGCCCTTGAACGGCTAGTTTAATCATTAACGGGCAGGGTAAAAATAGAAAACAAACGCGGCGGATAAGAAAATGATACGGCAAGCTTAATATATTTTCCGCTTCTGGGCGGCTCGCATCTTGCGCCTGCGCTTTTCGCTAGGCTTTTCATAGTGTTTTCGCGACTTGAGAATTTTAAGAATTCCTTCGCGCTCAATCTTTTTCTTAAGGCGCCTTAACGCCTTATCCAGCGGTTCATTCTCACCTACTTGAACTTTCGGCACGAAACTCCCCTTTCTCTATAGGTAATGGTAATTTTAAAGGGTGTATTATATACGCCCCTCTCCCCCATTGTCAAGGTGGCCAATCGTGTAACTCAAACTCTTTCAATAAGATAGAAAGCAAATCACCGTCTTGACAGCGCATATCTAATTCCTTATAGTAACCTCTACATGCTTGGATTTGGAACAGAACTGAATAACTACTCCCGCAGCTTAATACGCATCCTGTATCCACCTTATTGCGTGCTGTGCCATGCTTATCTTAAGCTGGAAGAAACCTACTTATGTGCCCCGTGCGTTCAACTGATTCAACCTTTGAAAGCGCCGCTTTGCTTAAAATGTTCAGAGCCACTTCCTCCTTATGGAAAAAACCAAAGCGTTTGCTCTACCTGCCGTTCGGAACGGCCCTATTACAATCGAGGTTTTGCCCTCCTCCGCTATGAGGACCCCATTAAAACAATCTTCCACCAAGTGAAATTTCAAAAGAAACTTTGGCTCCTTGAAATCTTCTCAAAACTGATAGCCTCTTTTTCGTCATCCATTAATCCGAATGATTACGAAATGATTGTCCCGGTTCCGTTAGATGCGAGGCGGGAACGAGAACGAGGTTTCAATCAAGCCCTGTTGATCGCTAAAATGTTGGAGCGCTCGTTTCAAAAAGATCGTTTGCGCATATCGGCCTTAATTGCCAAAAAGAAAAAAGTTCTTCCTCAAAGCCAGTTGAAGCGCCGCGAACGCCTTGAAAATTTGGAAGGTGCTTTCTGCTTGAAAAAACGAGGACAAAGTTTGGGGAAACGAATCCTTCTCGTAGATGACATCGTCACCACCGGAAGCACCATTAACGAATGTGCTAAAATATTGAAAGAAGACGGGGCTGAGTGCGTTGATTTTTTTGTTCTCGCGCGCTCTTAAAACATGAAAATACTCGAACGTTACCTCGCAAAGCAATTAATCGTCCCGATTATTTTTTGCACGTTTGCTTTGATCTTTCTTGTGTTCATGGCGGACATCTTCGACTACCTGGATGAGATGGTCAAATACAAAACGCCGATTCTTCAAATTCTTCTATACTACTTGATTCTCATCCCTCAAACATTTGTGGAAATCATTCCATGGGCCAGTCTCCTGGCCACGATTTATGTATTAACCAGCCTGAACTATCACAACGAAATCACCGCGATGAAAGTGGCGGGGCTGGAAATTACCTCTATTATCCGTCCGATTATTTTCATCGGTTTTCTGCTCGGCATCCTCTCCTTTATTATGAGCGACCAAATTGTGCCAAAGGCTTCCCGAAAAGCTAATGAAATTTTGAAAGAGCGGATTGAAAAAAAGAGAGCGAAGGAAAAAAGAGGTGTTTATGACAATGTCACTTATTACGGCGGCAAAGACCGCCTTTATTATGCGCGCGCGTTCAACACCAAGGAACAAAAGCTGGAAGATTTTATTGTCTTATGGCTTGACTCTAAGAAAAATGTGAAAAAGAAAACGGTAGCTCACGAAGCTGTTTGGACCGGCAATCAATGGGAACTCCATCACGCTACAGATTATGCGCTTGAACAAAAGGGTGAAATGCGCGGAGAACCCGTCTTTCAAGAAATCATGGTTCATCCGGAGATTAAAGAAACGCCTGAGGAATTCTTGCAAGCGGTGCATGAGGAATCTGCGATCAGCTATCGGGATCTGAAGGAATACATTTCGAAACTTAAAGAAAACGGCATTAAAATAAATACGGAACTCGTATCGCTTCACCACAAACTAGCTTATCCGTGGTACAGCCTTGTGGTTATGTTTCTTTCCGTTCCGTTTTTGGCTAAAACGTCAACACGGCGGCTGATTGCTTTGAACGTTTTGATTTGTTTGGTGATCGTTTTTACTTTTCATATTTCGGGGGCCATTACACTGGCACTCGGTAAGGCGGGAAAATTATTCCCTATCATGAGCGCTTGGACGGCTAATTTCTTATTTGGATTCGGGACGTTCTTTTTCTTGGAACGCGCGAATGAGTAGAAACTGAGCGGTTAAGTGCCCAATTCCCAAGAAGCAAGGTATTGGACTTGTTCTTTCGTGAGGCGATCGATCCGGATATGCATCGCTTCCAGCTTGAGCGCGGCAACCTTTTCATCAATTTCCTTCGGCACCGTATAGATACGCTTCTCAAGCGAGGACGCTGATTTTACTAAATACTCCGCCCCCAAGGCTTGATTGGCAAAAGACATATCCATAACGGATGCCGGATGTCCCTCTGCAGCTGAAAGATTAACCAGGCGGCCTCCGGCAATGAGATGAATTCGGCGTCCGTCTTTCAATCGAAACTCCTCAATAAAATCTCGAATTTGGCGCACTCGAGTGGAAAGTTTGCGAAGCGCGGGAATATCAATTTCAACGTCAAAATGCCCTGAATTAGCGATGATAGCCCCGTCTTTCATCCGAAGGAAATGTTCGCGCCGAATGATTCCTGTATTACCTGTTACGGTGACAAATACATCGCCGGTCGGAGCTGCCTTCTCAAGAGGCATCACTTCAAAACCATCCATGACGGCCTCGAGCGCTTTTAAAGGATCTGTTTCGGTTACAATCACTCGAGCGCCCATGCCGCGTGCTTTGCCGGCAAGCCCACGGCCGCACCAACCGTAACCACAAACAACAAAAACAGAACCCGATAACAAAATATTGGTGGCGCGAATCACGCCATCCAGCGTGGACTGGCCTGTTCCATAGCGATTGTCGAAAAAATGTTTGGTCTTGGCATCATTAATGGCCAAAACTGGAAACAAAAGAAGCCCTTTTTCTTCCATGCTTC
>MHFM01000009.1:61587-97949 GCA_001804205.1 Omnitrophica bacterium RIFCSPLOWO2_01_FULL_45_10b | reverse complement strand
CAAAACGCCCTTTTCCGGAAGAACACAAGATTGTCTCAAGCCAATTGAGTGTTTCGAAATCGTTTCGATGAAAATAATTGCTTCTTCGATTAAGATAACGCTCTTGCATATAATCTAAAATAATTTCTTCAGCAGATTGCGCAACAAAATCAGCTTTTAGAGAACCATCCAACAAAATAGCATTTGGAAGTTCGGATGCTAACTGGCAATAGGCTTGGCGTTGACGCTTTATTTCCTCATGTGAGACCTCCTGTTTCCGTGCTATGATTTGCTCCTCGGGAACATCAAGGATTAAAAAAAGATCAGGCTTTGGGATAAAGAAACGAAAAAAAGAAACCAGCCATTTTGGGCCACCGTAACGGTAACGGCAAGGATCTACAAGAAGATCATCGTAATAACGGTCGAATAATACTACGTTAGAACGCACTAGCTGAAGCCATATTTTAATCAAATAACCTAAATCATAATCTACCAAATAATACAACATTTTAAGCAACGAGGTGAGCCAAGAACGCAGAGATTTACCGTGCGGATTTGTAACCGGGCCCTGACCTTTTCTTACCTCAAACAAATTAGGATATAAATGAAAAACCGTCGACCGCCTGAAAAGTGGAGCGAGGTTATTTTGAAGGTGCTGAATCAATGTGCTTTTACCTGCTGCATCCGGACCCAGAACTACAACAAATAAACCTGTTGGATATTTCAATCTTAGCCAAATCCGTTTCAGCTCTGAAGCCCAATAACAAACAGGGTTTAAAGGATCGCGTTTTACTACTTCCCAATGCAAGGCTTGTTTTAATGAAGGCGCATGAGCTTCCAAATTCTCCCAATCTGAATTCGTAATCCATCGAATTACCTTTTCCCCCAATGAGGCACCAAACAAACGAAGCGTAATAACATACGCATTTTCACCAAGTGCATTGCATAGCTCTTGCAACCGAATGATCTTCTGCCGGTCCGATTGAATTCCTTTCGAAACTCTCTTTGCCAATAAATAAGCAAATTCAACTTTCGGCGCTGCGACCCAGAACCCATTCCACTTTTTTCTATCAGCCAAAAGTTCCTCCGCTTCGAAGAATACAAAGCCATCCCAACGATAATCTGATGCAGTGTCTAACGGAATGAACCGAGTGGCTTCATTTTCCTTAAAGGCCAGATCAAAGCGATAACAAGAAGTTTTGTACTCAACCAATTGGACAAGCTTGATGCTTTCTGAATTTCTCAGAATTCGCTCCAGCTTATTTAAATCACTTGGGTGAACCACAATATCCAAATCCGACGGCAAGTGGTCGGGCAACGATTGCCATCCGTGAAGAATGCAATAGCGGACACCGCGATTTTCAAACTCTGCTAAAAGCTCACGCAGACATGCCATAGCTTATTTTCCTTGGTTGATAAATTGCTTTAAAATAAGCTCGACCCATTGCAAACGCGGTAACAATTGAAGACCCCAGCAAACCTATCGTCGCTCCCATTTCCTTTTGAGTGGAAACCAACCAAAATCCTAAAACTAAAGTTGCAACACTTGAAAAGAGGTAGCATAAAACAATGCGATCAGGCCGCTCCATTGCACGCAGAGCCGTGCTGAAAACAGATATAAAACCTGCAGAGAGTGGAATTAGACTAAGGAGGGTCAACAAATTGCTATGCCCAAGGTATTTAGCTCCATAAAGCAAACTCATTATTCTTTCGCCAAATAAAACAATAAATATCCAATAGAACAAGGGGCCTCCAATAAATGGGACAAAGGTGAGGAGAACGAACCGATGAAGACTTTTTACGCCGTGAGCTTTGAACTTCTTTACAAAGCGCGGGATTAAAAGGATTGCTATTGACGTATTGGCCTGCAAAATCGGCATGACAAGGTTCATTGTTGCCCGCAAAGCGGCGCTCCCTTCAAGCCCCGTCCAAATTGGTAAGAGGGTGTAATAAATATTGCCTGGAAGCCACATAAGAAGAGCTGTGGCAGAAGACCACTTGCCGTAGTTCCAGTGATTCATTGCAACAGAATGAAATACGGCTCGACTCTTGCTAAGACGTAAATCAGGACGCAAAAACCATAAGAAACATACACTGACCAACACGCTTGCAAGCCCCATAACACAAAATCCGGAAAAGGATGAGAGCAATTCCATGTGATAAAGCACATACATTCCAAAAGACATCAATACCACATAAAGGATACCCCCTAGAGCTGCCAAATGCGGTTTGAATTCAACATAATAAACCCGCCGTAAAATCCAAAGCAGAAGGATGAAAGGGCTCGCAACCGTCAAGCCGAAAAAGGCATTCGCAAGCAAGCGAGAACCAAAGTGAGCAAAGATAATTGCGGTGATTGCCATGATTAAACTTATGGTAAGCGCAAGCACCAAATGACCATACAAAAGGCATCCCAGATAGCTTTGGAACTTGCTACTATACTTCCCAGAGCCAAAGACAAGCATTGGCTCAGTCAAAATTGCTGTATGAAAAACTCCGAGAAGCAAAAAAATAGAATACGCCACCACAAACGCCCCATACTCAGCGGCCGGAAGCCATCGGGCTAAGAGGATGCTGGCCAAAAAATTAGAGCCTGCAAAAAGCCCTTGATCCAGGACGGCGAAGCCTCCTTTGTGAAGCCATTTCAAGACACGTTTTAATGTAAATTCCGAGAACATTGTTTGCCGATAAATCCTATTGTTTGGTGGATGGACTGTTTTCCCAATAAGGAATTGCGCGCTGGAGCTGGTCGTAATAATATTTGGCCATCCAGTGTTCGTAGTCCCTTTTTTTAGGCGGAGGCTCGAAGCGCTGAAGCGACTGGTACAGGTTTTTCGCCTTCACAAAATATTTAATTCCCTCAGGAGTGGGCCCATTCCGTTTCGCTTCCCTTAAATAAACCGAAAGCAGGTAAAGCGAATACCGAACCTGCCTGTTGGGCGCCCAAACCAGAGATCGTTTAAGCGAAACAATTCCTTCCTGGGTAAACCCGGCTGAATATTCCAAGGTGCCCAAATAAAACCAATAATATGCGAAAGTAGGATTGAGCGCCGCCGCTTTTTGCAGACAAACAATTGCCTCTTTTTGAAATGCCTTTTTCTCTTCCTCCTGCGACCGCCGTGCTTTCAAATCGTACTCCGCGCCGAGCTGATGCCAGAAATCGGCATTGGAAGGCTGTAAGGTTACGGCGTTTTTCAAATTCAACAAATGGTTTCCACCGGCGTACGACAAGCGTTGCGCGTGATAAATACGGGTAGCGGAAAAAACCAAGGAAAGACTTAAGGCAAAGCAGATGAGAGGAAATATTAATCGTAAGACTGCTTTGCCAAATTTCATTCTGCCGCAAGCTTCAGGCTGCACGCTATGAGCTTCTTTGAAACGGCTCAATTGAAACAAAAAGGCTAATTGGAGTGTGAACATGAAAGCAACCGCGGGAAATTTCAAATGATAATCCGCATATTCCATAATGCCGATTCCCAACATTGAAATGATGGCTTGATAAGTGATCGTGCGGCTCCAGGAAGAAGGATTTTTAGCCCTTTGGAATAAGGCGATGAGCAGAAGTGAAAAAATAGCGGCGAAAAATAAAAAGAACCCAGCGATTCCTGCTTCCGTCAATAATTCCACATAATCGTTGTAAACATGCGGAACAACACTGTAGTCCCAGATACCAGGGGCAGTTACCTTTCCCGCGATAAATCGATACGTATCCAAGCCGGTTCCAAAAAGCGGAAACCTATAAAAAATCTGAAGGGATTCCTTGGCAATGGCCATGCGTACGTCAAAAGTGCTTTGCAATTGCTTTGCGCTGAATTGAGCCGCTGTTTTGTCATAGCCAAGCCATCGAATGAAGAGAAAAGACGAAAGCAAAATCGCGAGGAGCAATAAATAAATCTTGATATTGCGTTTCCGGAAACTGGAGACTGAAAAATAAACAATGCAGCAAAACAAAAGGACAAAGGCAGACATCCTCGCCCCTGTAAAAAAACATGCGACGAGAGCTAAAATAGCCAATAAAAGTAAAAAACCGGTGCCCGTATTGACAAACGCTGCCCATTTAACCCAAACGGCTTTTTCCTGAAGGTCTCCGGCCGATTTCCTTTTAAATCGATGCCAGCGGTATTGCATCAAACCTAAAAATAAAGGAAAGCTAAGCCCGAGAAATCCTCCCAAATTATTTTGATTCACAAATGGGCCGAACCATAAGCTGCGAGCCGTTAGGATAAGCTCTTTAATTACGGCTCTGTCAACCATAACATTTTGAATCAAACCCCATGCGGTAATCCCCAAAGCAAATATCACGACCCAAGAGCTGATCCGCACCGCCGCCTCACGTTTTGCCACTGTTTTGACGCATATCAAAAAGAACAAAAGATAAATAACCAACTGAATAAACGAGTTATACGTAACATAGGAATTGATACTGCCTATTCTTGAATCTCGAAATAGGCGCAAACCGAAGGAAGCCTGAACATAAACCAAAGCGAGGAAAGCAGCGTAGAAAAAAAGAGGGAGGCAAATGACAGGCTGGAAATCGCTAAAATAATGGTCCTCCGATAAGAACAGAAGGGCTTGAAGAATGAGGCTAAAAGCAATGAAGAGGCGGGTCCAATAAATGGAGTGAACTGAAGTTCCGCCGAAGGTAAAAGTGGAAATGAAAAGAATGAAGACAATGACGAGCCACTGAAGATTGAAGGATATTTTTGCAATGACCGTCTTCGACATTGGGTCTATCCTTCAATGTTCAGGAAAAAGCGTTGTTCCTTGTTAAAAGATCGGTAATTTAAATCTCCTACCCCGGATCCCCCGACAAATCCGGAGTCTTATCATCGTAACCCGGCGGCATTACGGTGGGCAATGTAAAATCGATGCCGGATAATATGAACCCACTCATAAAATTTGTGAAACTGTCATTAATGTTGCCGAAATTGAGGTCTTCATCAACAGGGTCTAAACCAAAAGGGTTGTCGGCAACGGCATCATCACCTAAATCACCGAAGTCGAAACCATAGAGGCCATCGTCCACTCCACCGAACAAATCTGGGTCATAAGAAAAAGCATCGAACGTACTCCCTAGATCACTCCAAAAATTATCGGAGGAGTAATAATCTCCGCCTATCACGGGGTAATCAGAGTTGTAACCTTTACCTGCAGCATCCAAATCATAAGCCAGAGTACCATCATTAGAACCATCATCCTTCACCGGGTTAAAAGGATCAATGGTGTCCGCCCCAATGGTTGGATTGTCTACTGGTTTGCCATTTTCATCTACTGGAATGCCTTTACCTTCAAATGGATCTCCAGGAAGGGGGTCCATTTTTACCACGGGCGCCGCACCCTTCTTAACAGTCGAACTAGGAAGTCCCTTACTAGGATCAACGCCTACTGCATATATTCTATTTTTATTCTTTTCCTCGTCCTCTTTTAGCTGCTTCGGGGTCTTTGGTGCCGCATAAAGAGAAGGGGTTAATATTGCAAACACGAGGGCTAAAACAGCGATGACGCCCAAGTATTGCGCCCCATTCATGAATAATGCCGTTGTCTTCAAATTGATGTTTTTCATTTGTACTGCCTCCAAGGTACTGCTTCGGTGTTCAATCTTCCGAACACTCATAATGAACTTTACCACCCCCCCTATTCGGTTGCAAACACCGCAATACGAAAGTTGGGATTCCTCTCCTAATTTTGGGACTTAATTCAAGGTTGAAGAAAGATGGGGGGTGGACCAGTGGTGATGGATCAAAAAAACCTTTGTCATTCTGAGGGCGCAGCCCGAAGAATCTACTTGTAGATTAGATCCTTCACTTCGTTCAGGATGACAGGCGGCGAAGGGCTCAGAATGACAGTTTTTAATCGCCTTTTTTGGGGGCAGTGTAATACTTATCGGGGGGGGACGCACCGCTTTTTCCGAACTCGCGGATGAGGCACCTTCTTACGGGCTGGCCGATTCCCTATTGTTCTCATAAGGATCTGAATCTTGGCAAAATGGGGTCACGGGCTTTGGCCACGAATTGGTCACAAGGTCAACGCCAAGAAGATGGCCTTGTTAATACAAGATTATCAACCTGAACCTTGTCTTCTAACTGACAGCTTTCCAGATGTTTAACTTTCGGCTTCATATGCCCACGCGCCATAAAAGTCCCCTAAAATAAAAATCCCGGATTCACAGGAATCCGGGGCCAGCGGAACACGCGGTCCCGCTGAGATGATGTGAAAGTATAGCTGTTAAACTGCCTTCTCGTCAACCTTGTTATTTTTCGGCTTTTTTGAGTAAAAATTGAGTACTTTCTAACCCCTTGTTTATTGTAGACTTATATCATACTTGAGTGTTTTCCTGCCACTCGATTTTCGGTGCTCAAGCCGCTTCCTCTGACAAATTATCACACAAAAAAAGGGACAGGCAATACTTCTTGCCTGTCCCTTTTTTGAGGATGACACCTTAAACCAGACGGTTTTTAATCGCCTGCTTTGGAGACGCCGTAGTATTTGCTGTATTTCTGATAATAGGTGTAGGAAGCGTAATCTAACTTCTTATAATCAGTGCCGTTAATGGCGGCGCCGATCAGCGTACCTTTGGCCGAAAGAATCCTTTCTTTCATTTTTTTCGCGATATTACGGTGAATTTTTCCAAAGCCAAATATCAAAATCGTCCCGTGGACTTTGGCGGAAAGAAGAAGGCTGTCGATAATGTGGAGCCCTGGAGGGCCATCAAAAACAATACGCCGGTAATGAGGTTCAAGCTCCTGAATCAAACGCTCCAACATGCTTGAGCCTAAAAGCGCCGCTGGATTAGGTGGTGTTACCCCTGCGGTCATAATGGAAAGCCCCGGAATCTTATCGATTTTCTGAATGGCTTCCTGGGGTTTTGCAGTTCCGACAAGGCAATGGCTTAAGCCAATCTTATTTTCAAGCCCGAATATTTGATGTAAAGCGGGCTTGCGCATATCCGCATCAATCAGAAGCACTTTTTCACCGCCGTGGGCCAAAGACATCCCGAAAAGAGATGCTACGGTCGTTTTGCCCTCCTCAGGAATCGTGCTGGTGAACATTAAGAGCTTGCTTCGGTCAGCCGGCATTGAAAAAAGCACGGCGGCGCGGATATTGGTAATGTCATCCATCAGCCTCATGTCGGTAAGAACGTGTTCCAATAAATTCTCGCGCCTATCGCTCTTCGTATCTCCTGCCAATGTATCAAGCTGAGGCAAATAACCTAAAAATGGCATCGGGATTTGGCGCACATCTTCTTCGGCCTTAATGTTTAGGTCTAGATTGTTCAATTGGACAGCAAGAACAATGCTCAAAAATAAAGCGATGAGGGTGCTGAGTGAAACCATTACCAAGCGCTTAGGGCCGGACGGCTTTGTCGGTATTTCAGCCCGTTCAATGACCTTCATATTGCTCGCGCTGAATTCACCGGACAGTCCCGATTTAAGCCCCGAAACAATCTTTTGAATCTGGGATTTCATCTCGCTTTCCAGATAATCAGCCCGGGCTTGCAGCTCTTTTATTTTGGGATGTTCGGACGTATACCGTTTTGAAAGTTCCCTCATCATGGCATCTACTTTGATTCGTTCTTCTTTAATGCTATTGATCACGGGGTCCTTCGCCACGCTTGGAAGTGACGTAATAGCGCCTTCTTTATCTAATTGCCTCAGCTGGTTAATGCCGCTGCTTTTCTGAAGGGTTTCCCCTTCTTTGGGAAACCATTCTAGGATCTGCTCCGAAATAAAAAGGCGTTCCCGCCAAGACTCTTTGATAAACGTATCGGAAATGCCATCCGCTATTTTCGCGGCCCATTGCGGATCGGTATCGGTTACGGAAAGCTGCACAATTTGTGTCCCTTTTAAGAGTTTGACGTTGGTTTTATCGTCCCCTAAAAGATCGGCGGCTTCTTCGTTGGTTTTAATGCGTTTATTTACTTTTTGATAATGCTCCACAAGATTTAATTCTTTAGCCGCTTGTTCCAAAATATGATGGCTCTTAAGCATCTCGGCTCTGGTTTGGAAATAAGTGGGAAGAGGATTTGCGGCAGGCGATTCCATCATTTCCGGATTTTGAAAGGCGGATTCTTTGCCGCCTTCAATAAAAATCTTGGTGCGTGCCGTGTAGACAGTCGGAAGGTGTAACGCGTAAAGCAGTGAAAAAACGAACGCAATGCCTGTAATCGTAACAATGATCCCGCGCTTGTTTTGAACCGCTTTCCACAAAAGCTGCAAGTTATATGCGTCAGCTTCTTCTTCAGATTGAAACACTCCGGAACTATAGTCAAGTTCAGGAACTTCTGCCATCTCAACTCCTTTTAGCTTTAAAAAATCGATTCGGGAACAAAAATAATGTCGCTGGGCTGTATTTTAGGATCGTCCGCGTTACCGCTAATAATTTTTTTGGCGTTAATGACAATGACTTCTTTTTTACCTTTAATTATCCTCACCACTTTAATTTTTTTCTTATTGGCGCCGTCTTTGAACCCGCCTGCCGTAGAAATCATCCGCATCAAAGTTGAATTAGGCGTGTAATCATAAACGCCCGGCTTTTGCACGTAGCCCAAGACGGAAATAGATTTAATGGTGCCTTCCGATCGGGAAATGCTGATTTGAGGATCCGTTATAAATTTTTTGAGGTTCTCGGTAAGCTTATTGCGCAATTGTTCAATGGAAAGGTCTTTTACTTCAATGCCGCCGATCAGCGGAAAATTGAGCTTTCCGTTTGGGTCGACTTCATAAACCTTCGAGAGATCTTCTTCTCGATAGACCGTGATCTCTAAGCGGTCCCCCGGCTGGACCCGATACGAGCTGTCTTCGGCAGCGGCTGCCGCCATCTTTTTGGCATGAGTAGCTTTCGCTTTAGCAGCAAGAAGAGCTTGCTGAGAGTAGCCAGGAGGCGGCGTTCTTCGAATATTTTCTTCGGCAAAAACCGGATGCGTGGAAAACGGGCCGAGAAAATAAACAGAAATGGAAATCAATAAGAGAACAGCTCTCAGTTTATTGCGATAATTTGTTCGCATTGCATTAATTACCTCTACGTAATATGGCTGCCTAGGGTTCATGCAAGTTTGTAAGACATTGCTGATTCCAAAATATGTGCCCGGTAGTCACCTTCGTTGTCAATATTAACATTTTTGAAACGGAGCTTATAACCAACGGAGAAATTTAAGGTGCGGATGGGATTCCATTTAATTAAAGCACCTCCGACAACGGTATGGTCTTGCTTTCTCTTCGTCTTTCCCACGGCCGTAGTTTCACGAATATAATCAGTTCGGCCAAGCGATCCATCCAAAACCAAACTGATGCGCGGCCTAACTTTATAAGTAACCGTTCCGTTGATGTTGTTGCCTATATTCCAACCACCATTGGCGCGGCTGGTTTCCTGTCGGTCACGGGTCGCCTTTAAAAAAATAAGCATTTTATTCGAAAACTTATATCGAAGATCTCCTTGAAACACCCAGCCGTTAAACGTATTAAGGGTTGAATCCTTATAGATTTGCATTTTATACCCCGGTTGAAAAGTAAGATAAAATTTTTCCGTTACTTTCACATTGGAGCCGCCCCATAGGACAAAACCCTTGGAATCAAGAAATCCGTTTCTATAATATTTGACAATAAGGTCCCTTCCCTCGATAAAGAAATCCATCTTCGGGCTGAAATGATAGGTCGCGCGGCCGCCTGTGTTGTGACGCCGGTAATTACTGTTATCTCTTGAACCAATATCTTTATACGCAAGCTCATAAAATTCATAGAGTGCGGCTGCGCTGAATCGCCTCGTAAACTGATATTCAAACTTTGGCTGAAAATTGTTGGTAACGGTGGTGCGTCGTTTGGCAATGGCATCAGAAGCAGCGGCTTTCGTATTGGAAAAAGCGTACGTAATACCTGTTTTAATTTTTGGGCTTACATATTGAATGCTTTGAGAAACATTATGATTAAAACCCGTTTGTTTTGCATCCCGCAAAAACTCTTGAAAGCTCATCTGATAAATGGATCTGAAACTAAATCGGGTGCCGCTTCGAATTAAAGCGATGGAAGGCGTATAATGAAGAATAATGTCTTCGTCTCTTTTGTCGGTTTTTCCCTGGCGCTCACGGTTGGTATTTGAGTCATACGTGGTTTTAGATTCAAAACCGGGGAGAAGCCTCCAGTCTTTATCAGAAGTAAAACCAATGAGTCCCCCGCTGAAGGGATCTTCTTCAAGAGGGCCGACGGTAGCTCCTTGAATAGTGGGAATATCTCTTTCGTATATTTCTTCTACCACTGAGAAGGCTTTCGGTGAAACTGTAATCGTGAAAATGATTGTTAAATAAAGAACTTTTGCCAAGTAACTGCTATCACTTCTAATAATACCCCCTGCTTCCAGCTTGGTCAAATTGTTCACTTAAATAGTTTGTGAATCACCGGCCGGACTTTGCCGCAAAGAATTTGCACCCTTTATTTCTATCTAACTTGTTCGCAAGACAGAACTTAAGGATGCAGCAAGTTCCGGAAAAATCTTAAATTGACCGCCGTTCACTTGGTTTCTATTGTTTCGGCACATGCATTAAAAGAATTAAATGTATTTTACCTATAGATAGCTGGAAGTAAAGAGTTCTCCACCGGAGGCGGATCCGTCCTTTGGCGGAGAACCATTCACCATAAACATGGGGAGTAGTGGATTCGAACCACTGAAGGCCGAAGCCAACAGATTTACAGTCTGTCCCCTTTGTCCACTTGGGTAACTCCCCGTGAGTAGTGATTAGTAACTAGTGACTAGTGATTAGTGGCAAGTAGCTAGAACCATTTCGCTTTTTGGCTTTTCGCTAAATACTAACCACTGATCACTAACCACTAAACTAGCTGGCGAGAGGACTTGAACCTCCAACCCACGGTTTATCCGTGTTCCGCCGGAGCTGAGAAATCAATGGAGCCGGTGGAGGGATTTGAACCCCCGACATGCTGTTTACAAAACAGCTGCTCTACCCCTGAGCTACACCGGCAGATAGTTTATTCCGATCAGCTCCGGCGGCCCAGGACTCCTCGCGGTCGATCCCGAGCGTTTTTGCTCGGGGCAAAACCGTTGCTCTGCCCCTGCCCGCCAAACAACGCGGCGAGGTCCGTCCGCAAAGCGTTGTTTTGGACGGGTCTCGCCACGCTTTGTGGCGGAAGCTACGCCAGCAATAGAACCAAACTGTCATCCCCGAAATCTTTTATCGGGGATCCATAGATTCCCGCTTAAAGATCGTGGGAATGACACGGCTTTTGTTAGGTACTTTTAATAAGCGCAGCACAATATATCAGATTTTATAAAAGCTGTCCTGAATGATTTTTTAAGCGGGATGAGGAAAACGTTAGCTTTTAACTTGCTTCGGTGCCGAGCAGCTTGGGAATTAACTCTCCAAATGTAGGGACCAAGTGAAAAGGTTTTTCAAGATAGACCACTTTTTTGAACCTAAGCGTCTGTCTTTTCACCTCGTCTGAAGGGTAGCCCGTCATAAAAATAATTGGGACTTCCGAATTAAGCTCGCGCACCTTTTCAGCGAATTCGATGCCATTCATCGTCGGCATCTTAATATCGGTCACGATTAAACTGTAGTGATCCGGTTCCTTTCGAATCACTTCGATCGCTTCTTCGGGGGTGGGGCAGAACTCGGTATCGCAATTTAATTCTTTCATCAGATAGGAAAACGCTTCCAAAATTTCTTTCTCATCATCCAAGATAAGAATAAGCGGCCTTTTTGAAGATTCTTTTTCTTTCATTATTGATTTCCTCCTCACCCAATCATTTGTTGAAATGCAGAAGGCAGCGCTCCAAGAATATCGCTTGCCACCATGGAAATTTCACCTTTTTGTTTCGCTGCCATATCACCGGCTAAGCCGTGTATCAAAACGCCGAAACACGCAGCTTGAAATGGCGCCGCACCTTGGCCCAGCATCGCCGCAATCATGCCTGTAAGTATATCACCAGATCCGCCCGTTGCCATCCCGGGATTGCCTGTTTTATTCACATACACTTTCCCCTGAGGAGAAGCGACAACTGTATGATAGCCTTTAAGAACAACAATCACCCGATATTTTTTGGCAACATCAACAGCCCTTTGCCTTCGAAGCTTTTCGCCTTTCGGAACCGGCGTTCCAAAAAGACGGACAAATTCTCCGGCATGCGGCGTCACGATAACAGGTACCTTACATTTTCGGAACAAATCGGCCTGACCTTTAAAAGCATTTAAGCCATCCGCATCAAGAACGACCG
Source organism: Omnitrophica bacterium RIFCSPLOWO2_01_FULL_45_10b (assembly GCA_001804205.1). GTDB lineage: Bacteria > Omnitrophota > Omnitrophia > Omnitrophales > Danuiimicrobiaceae > 01-FULL-45-10b. The sequence continues at coordinate 85,751 of MHFM01000009.1, read as the reverse complement.
GTTTCGTTGACCCAAGCACCGTATCGCGCACGACAGCTTGTGTTTGGCGATTAAGTGAAAGGCCGGGCCCTATCGCTAAAATATCCTGGGTTTTTAAAAAATTCCGGATGGGCTGCAGCGCGCTCCGACTTAATGTGCCCTGTCTCGTTTCGGGAAGCGGTTTCATCATGGCTTCGGTTAAGCGCTTTGTCAACGGCGGAACCAGACTTTCTGGAACACCCACGGTCACCAAACCGGCACCGGAGCGAAATGCCGCCATGCTCGCCAGATAACAGGCCCCGCTTAAACCTCGTGAGCCGGCCAAAATGAAGATTCTCCCATAATCTCCTTTATGAGATGCGCGCGGTCTCGGACGGAATTGTTTTCGGAATTCTTTTTTAATATCCACAGTCCAAAATCCTATGTCATTCCCGAAATCTTTAACGCTCGCGCTCATGCGCGGAGCACTTTTCGGGAAGAACTTGATGTTCTTCTCCGAAAGTGTCGGGAATCTATAAGTCTGGATCCCCGCTTAAAACACGCGGGGATGACGTTTTTTCATGCAGTTTCAATCAAGCGGCACATTTTTTGAACCGCCGCTTTCATCCCAACAAAAATAGCGCGGCTTACAATCGCATGGCCGATGTTGAGCTCCTCCATAAAAGGCAGTTTCACAATCGCTTTAACATTCTCGTAATTAAGGCCGTGGCCAGCATGAACACCCAAACCAAGCCGATGAGCCAAAAGAGCTGCTTCGCGCAACCGCTTAAGTTCGATCGGACGCTTTTTACGCTTCGCATTCGCATAGCAGCCTGTGTGAAGCTCAACAAAATCACAATCGATATCGAAGGCAGCCTGTATTTGTTCCGGTATTGGATCAACGAACAAACTTACCATGACTCCCTTTTCCTGAAGAAGATAGATAGCTTCCGAAATGCGGCGTTTCCCGGCGATAACGTCCAATCCACCTTCGGTTGTCAATTCTTTGCGGCGTTCCGGAACCAAACAAGCTTTGGCAGGCCTTAATTTTCGCGCCACCTTGACAATATCGCTGTTCACAGACATTTCAAGATTAAGCGGGACTGAAATAGATTTTCTCAACTCAAAAACATCTTGATCCTGGATATGGCGCCTGTCTTCCCTGAGATGGACGGTAATCCCCTCAGCTCCTCCTTTGATTCCATCCAAAGCCGCTTGAATCAAATGAGGTTCTTCGCCGCCGCGCGCCTGGCGCACCGTCGCCACATGATCAATGTTTAAACCCAACTTAACACGTGATTTGGAATTCATCAAAGAGAAGGCTTCAATCAAAACTTTAGCTTCTTAACTTCAACTGAGGCAAGTGGAAATTTTTCCTTGAGGGATACTTCGGGCGGCAAAATGAGTTTTACAGGTACCTCTTGAATTCCTTCTTTTAAACCCTCTACCTCAACATAAGCCAAAATATCCGTTGCTGCAAGTTTATCCAGAACGGCCTGCGGCCCTTTTAGGGTAATCGCAATTTGATCCGTCACCACTCGCGCATAACGATCGGCAGAAGGTGTGCCAAGGATCTTAACATGAACATCCGGAATTTCCCGTTCTGAAAATTCTGCTTTAATGGGAATCTGAACCTCGGTAATGGCATCTCCCACAACGCGTATTTCCGGAAGCACGGCAATCTTCACCGTACGGCGAAAAGAACGCACCCGCCCAACCAATTGAATAGGCTCTGTTTTAATCGTATCCATTTTCTCAAGCGCAGCTTTAGGCCCTTCAACTAAAACCGCATTTGGATCCAATTCAATAGCCTCCTGGTCTGCTCGATACCCATAAGCCGGTTCTCCAACTAAATCCACTTGAACGGGAAGTTTTTTGACAATGACTTCATCAAGTGAAACGGTAATAAAAGAAGGAAAAATTTTTACAACTCTAATTTCAGGCGCCGGAAGCGTAAAATCATTCACCGATACGTTGAACGAGTAATCGCCGGGCTTTTGGATCCCTTCGATTTTATGGCGCGCCGTAACATTTCCGGAAGAAAACGCGGAAAACAAATGCCGAGGTGATTGAAATGTTACTTCCAAAAAGGAAGAGGAACTTTTCACAACTCTCAATTGATTGCTCGGAGAAATAATGGCAAGCGGGATCGTTTTGGTTGCTTCGATGCTTTCTTCGCTTACCACATAAAACCAAAAGCCGACGGCAAGGATGAGTGCAATCAGCTTAATGCCCCAATTTTCAATCAGCCAGCTCAAACGAAACCGCGTCATCCCGTTAGAACTCCAGATAACGGTGGTTTTAATGATAACGGTTGTTGCCCGGTTTCAACTGCTTGCATTTGAACTAACTCCGTTAAGTTCAGAGTTCTAACGGGAATCATTCTGGCGCCTTTTCCTCTCCATTGTCGCGTTTCGTGAAGCCGGTGAAACGAAAACGCTGTTGAACATAATCCAGAAAAGCGCGTCCCCGTTCCTCAGGCCTAAAAAGACTCTTTAAGACGCGCCGGAGCCCTTCTTCGTCCAAATCGCGCGTCAGTTTCCCATAAACCGAAACGGAAATAGCTCCTGTTTCCTCTGAAACAACAACACAAACCGCGTCTGTTTCCTCGGTCAAACCGATTGCGGCGCGATGCCGTGTCCCTAATGCGCGCGGCAGAGTTTGACTTTGACTCAATGGAAAAAGCGAACCCGCCGAAGCCACCCGGTCACCTTCAATGATCACGGCACCGTCGTGGGTAGGCGTATTGGTAGCAAAAATCGTCAACAAAATCTCAGAACTTATTTTGGCATCAAGAGGAATGCCGCTTTCGATATAATTTTTAAGCCCTGCTTCGCGTTCAATTGCAATCAAAGCGCCGCGCTTCATTTTGGACATCCGCTGACAAGCTTCTACAACTTCATCGACGGTTCCGCCTTTTTTGAGAAAGGGATTGAAAATGGTATTCTGGCCGATCCGCGCCAAGCCGCGGCGCAGCTCAGGCTGGAAGAGAATCAAAAAGGCAAGAACGCCGACCGCAAACAATTTGGTAAGAACCCAATTGATCGTGCTGAGTTCCAAAATTTTTGCGACATTGAATAAAATCACAAGCAGGATCAAGCCGCTCAAAACTTGGACAGCACGGGTGCCCTGGAGAAAACGGATCATAAAATAGACGAGAACCCAGATAAATCCGATTTCCAGCAACGCTTTCCAAAGGATTAAGGAATGCATGAAATCATTTTCTCCAAAAAAAGGAAACGAGAAGAGAAAGAATTAAACTCATGGCGAGAGAAGTAACAATAGGAAAATAAAAAGTAACCGGCCCTTTTCGAATATAAATGTCGCCGGGCAAGCGGCCAATTCCGGGTAGTTTACCAACAAATTGAAACAGAATGCCTATTAAAATCAAACTGGCGCCGAAAATAATAAATAACTTGCCTAGATGAGGCATTACCAGAGCTCTTTCTGACGTTTTGTCGGTTCTACGCCGAAATGAGTGTATGCCAATTTCGTAAGCATGCGGCCCGATTGAGTGCGTTTCAAAAATCCTTTTTGAATCAAATAAGGCTCATAAATTTCTTCCAAAGTTTCGCTTTCCTCGCCAATGGCAACCGAAAGCGTATTAAGGCCCACCGGGCCACCGCTGCATTCATGCAAAAGATACTGAAGAATACGTTTATCCATTTGATCCAAGCCGGCTTCATCAACCTCCAGCATTTTAAGCGCCTGATCAGCAACCTCAGCGGTCACTTTACCATTGGCTTTCACTTGCGCAAAATCACGCACCCGCCTAAGAAGCCGATTGGCAATTCGTGGTGTGCCTCGCGAGCGACGAGCGATTTCATGGGCACCTCTTGAATCAATTTCAACTTTTAAAAGCCGGGCGGAACGGCTGACGATCGTGGTTAACTCCTCATCTGAATAATAATTAATTCGCTCCACAATTCCAAAACGCGAACGAAGGGGCGAAGTCAAAAGACCGCTTCGAGTCGTCGCGCCGACCAATGTAAAACGCGGAAGATTGAGTCGAACCGAGCGGGCATTTGGCCCTTTATCAATCATGATGTCCAAAATATAATCTTCCATCGCGGGATATAAATATTCTTCCACGACATGAGACAAGCGGTGAATTTCATCGATGAATAAAACATCGCCTTCTTCTAAATTCGTCAAAAGACCGGCCAAATCTCCCGCGCGCTCCAAAACAGGCCCTGAGGTAATTCGAATGTTGGCGTTCATTTCTTTTGCAATTAAATGGGCGAGGGTAGTTTTTCCGAGCCCCGGCGGACCGAAAAGCAAAACATGATCAAGCGACTCCTTGCGTTTTTTGGCCGCTTCAATATAAACGGAAAGATTCTCCTTGATTTTATCCTGGCCCACAAATTCCTTAAACTGCGTGGGCCTAAGCGAACTGTCAAACTCGAGGTCTTCTTCGCGCAGAACTTGCGTAACTAATCTTTCCGATTCCATCTCCGGCTTACCCCGTTAGAGATAGGAAACACCTCTGGCGTTTCCGTAGATTACAATTCAACCGATGAAGTAATTTCTGCAGCATTTTTCCCTTAATTAAGCACGTTTAAATAGATGAGCCATCGGGGAGCTCTTTTTAATCTGTCCCCGACGGCTCATCCTGAGCCCGCCAACGATCTTTGGCGGGCGTAGGATTTCCTTAAGGTAACCCTCTGCCAGCTTCATTGAACTTGAATCTTCAATGTAATGAAGCTGGCGAGGGTGAGGGGTCGGGGAAAACTCCCCGACCCCTCAAATAGATTCAACGTCATCTCTAACGGGGCTTAGACATATTGGATTTGTTTCAGCGACTCCCGAATTAACGATTCAGCGTTTAAACGATCATTCCCTTTTTGAGACAAAACCTTTTGAATGGCTGCCTTCGCATCTTGTTTGCTATATCCCAACGAAACCAAAGCGCGCAGAGAATCCTGGGCAAGCGCTTCATGTTTGGACAAAATGACAGGGATTCCTTCAGGATCAAGCCTGCCTTCGATCACGATTTTCTCGCGCAACTCAATAATAAGGCGCTCTGCGGTCTTGCGGCCAATGCCCGGAATCGCAGTTAACGCTAGAACCGAGCCTTGAACGATTGCTTTTTTCAACTCCCGGATTCCTAAACCCGAAAGAATCGTCAGTGCCGATTTAGGCCCAATTCCCGAAACGCCAAGCAAAAGTTTAAATAAGGCCCGCTCTTCTTCGCTTAAAAATCCGAACAAAAGCTGGGCATCTTCGCGAACCACATGATGAGTCAATACTTTCACTTTTTCACCAACTTCGGGAAGCTTTTGTGAAGTAGAAAGCGGGACTAAAAGTTGAAAGCCGATCCCGCCAACGTCAATCGTAATTACGGTCGGCGATTTTTCGGCTAGAACACCTGCTAAAAAACTATACATGCATCAAATCCTTTTGAAGGCGGTTAAATTTTTTAGAGTGGCTGTGGCACAGGGCAACAGCAATGGCATCGGCTGAATCAGCAGTAAGGGGCCCGCGAAAACGCAGAATGCTTCGCACCATATATTGGACTTGATCCTTCGCGGCACGGCCATTTCCGCATACCGATTGTTTCACACGCGCCGGCGGATATTCGACGACCGGAATTTTGCTGGCGCTCGCCGCAAGCATGGCCGCCGCGCGGGCTTCGCCCACTTTCACGGCCGCTTGGAAATCTTTTTGATAGAATACATTTTCTAAAGCCACAACTTCGGGTTTCCATTCCTCAAAAATCAACTTCAATTCGGTGAAAATAATTTCAAGCCGGCCGGTGATTAATTTTTCTTTGCCCGCATGAATTGTTTTTGAAAAAATTAAGACCGGCTGCTTACCGCCATCCTCCAAAATCCCAACGCCGGTCTGAATCGTTCCTGGATCAATGCCCGCAATCCGCATGGTTTACGCTACCTCTTTCATCACTTCGTCCGGAATGTCACAATTGGCATAAACGTGCTGTACATCATCTTGATCTTCCAATGCTTCAATCAAAGCCAAAACCTGCCGCGCATGGGCAGCGCTAACAGACACCAAAGTTTTTGGAATCATCTGAAGATCTGCAGATTCATAAGGAATAGGAGCTCCTTCCAACGCTTTTTTTACTGCTTCAAAATCGTGAGGGCTGGTCAGAATTTCAAATTTATCCCCCACCTTCGATAAATCTTCGGCGCCTGCATTTAACACCAATTCCATCAATTGATCTTCCGTTGCTTTGCTTTGATGAACGACAATGAAACCCTTATGCTCGAAGAGCCACGATACGGAACCGGCTCCGGCCATGTTGCCTGACTTTTTTGAAAAAATATTCCTAATTTCAGAAGCAGTCCGGTTTTTATTATCGCTCAAGCACTGAACATAAACAGCAACGCCCTCGGGGCCATATCCTTCATACACTACTTCTTCATACGAAATGCCTTCCAAAGCGCCTGTGCCCTTTTTAACCGCCCGTTCAATATTATCGGCTGGCATATTTCCGCTTTTAGCTGTACTAATCGCAAGACGAAGCCTCGGGTTCGTATTGGGGTCACCGCCTCCGGTTTTCGCCGCCACGGTAATTTCCCGGATCAATTTGGTAAACATCTTACCGCGCTTGGCATCAACCAGCGCTTTTTTATGCTTGATACTGGCCCACTTCGAATGTCCGCTCATCCCGTTAGAACTCCAAATAATGATGGTTTTAATGATAACGGTTGTTGCACGGTTTCAACTGCTTGCATTTGAAATAACTCCGTTACGTTTAGAGTTCTAACGGGATCATAAGGAAATTTTCTTTCCAGAATTTAAAATGGCTCCTGCGACTAAAATGGCTTCCTTGACGGCCCAAACATCGTGAACGCGAAAAATATTCGCGCCGCGTTCAAACGCTAAAACGCAAGCGGCGGTCGTCCCAAAAAGCCGCCTGTCAGGCGCCATCTTTGTTACTTGTCCAATAAATGATTTTCGCGATGGTCCGATTAATAGGGGCCGGCCCAGCCGTTTGAATTCCGCCAAACGTTCAATCAGCTCTAAACTTTGATCAGCAGTCTTAGAAAATCCGATTCCAGGGTCCAAAACGATTTTGTCCGAAGAAACACCACTTGCTTCGGCAATCGCCATACTTTCCGAAAGCTCGCGGGAAACTTCTTCCACCACATCCCGATAATCGGCCATGAGCTGCATGGTTTCAGGCGTTCCCCGGCGATGCATTAATACAAGCCCGGCATCAAATTCCCTAACCACTTCTGCCAATTTGGGGTCATTGCGAAGGCCGCTGACATCATTAATGATTTGCGCACCGGACTCAAGAGCGCGTTTTGCAACTTGAGCCTTGGTTGTATCAACAGAAATAGGAACCTGCACCTGCCCTTTGAGCGCTTCCAATACCGGCGCCAGGCGGTGCCATTCTTCCTCTGCGGAAACAGGTTTTGCGGCCGGCTTTGTTGATTCGGCCCCTACATCCAAAATATCCGCGCCTTCTTGAATTAAACGAAAAGCTTGTTCGACAGCTTGGGCGGGATTTAAAAAACGGCCGCCATCATAAAAAGAATCTGGGGTTAAATTCAAAACCCCCATCATCAGCGGACGTTCTAAGGTGAGAGCGGCGGCTCTTATTTTCCAGATCATAGAGATATCAGCGCCCAATTCATCAAAGAAAGGACGGGCAGGCCATTGGCCTGTTTGCGCCAACGCTACTGATTTGCCGGGCCGGGTGAATTTGCCTGTTCTACTTTCGAGACGTGATTGAGCCCAATGATTTGTTTAACCTCTTCGCTATCCAGCACTTCTTTTTCTAAAAGCCGGTCTGAAAGTTTTTTGAGCTTATCCAAATTCTCTTGCAGAACCTTTTTGGCCCGTTGATAACATTCATCTACAATCCGGCGGACTTCTTCATCAATGACAATCGCGGTGCTTTCGGAATAATCTTTTTCACGCATCAGGTCTCGGCCCAGAAAAACTTCGCGGTCTTGCTTTCCGAATGTCAAATGCCCAAGCCGCTTGCTCATTCCATATTCACAAACCATTCGCTGCGCGAAACCGGTGGCCACTTCAAGATCATTGTGTGCCCCTGTTGTAATCTGCTTAAAAACCAACTCTTCCGCCACCCGGCCTCCCAAAAGCACGGTAATTTTATCCATCAATTCCTTTTCTCGAACCAGATAGCGATCCTCAAGGGGGAGATGAAGCGTGTAGCCAAGCGCTGCATGGCCGCGCGGAATAATTGAAACCTTATGCAATTGATCGGTGGAACCCATAAGAAGTAAGGTAAGAATCGCATGGCCTGATTCATGAACCGATACAATTTCCTTTTCATCTTTTGAAATCACGCGGGACTTACGCTCAGGTCCGGCCATTACCCGTTCAATCGAGCTTTCAAGTTCGGCTTGCGCCACATCATTTTTATTATAACGGGCGGAAAGCAAAGCGGCTTCATTCACCAAATTTGCAAGATCGGCTCCCGAAAAACCCGGCGTAGAACGCGCAAGTTTTAACAAATCGGCATCTTTTGCTAGTTTCACATTCCGGGTATGAATTTTTAAAATGGCTTCGCGGCCCTTCATATCCGGCCGATCCACAACAATTTGCCGGTCGAATCGCCCGGGCCGAAGAAGCGCGGGGTCTAAAACGTCGGGCCGATTCGTGGCACCGATCAAAATAATTCCGGCATGGCTATCAAAGCCATCCATTTCCACTAAAAGTGCGTTCAAAGTCTGCTCACGCTCATCATGGCCGCCGCCGATGCCGGCAAAACGTTGGCGGCCTACCGCATCAATTTCATCGATAAAGATAATGGCTCCGCGCCCGCTTGTTTTTGGAGCGTGCTTACCTTGCTCAAAAAGATCGCGCACGCGCGCAGCGCCCACGCCCACAAACATTTCCACAAAATCGGATCCGCTGATCGAATAAAACGGCACATCCGCCTCTCCGGCCACCGCTTTTGCCAAAAGTGTTTTGCCTGTTCCGGGAGGCCCTAAAAGCAACACGCCTTTTGGAATTTTTCCGCCAAGTTTTTGAAATTTTCCTGGATCCTTTAAAAATTCGATGATTTCCTGAAGCTCTTCTTTGGCTTCATCCACTCCAGCCACGTCTTTAAACGTAACACGTTCCCGGTCACCGGATAATTTGGCGCGCGACTTGCCGAATGAAAAAATTTTCCCACCGCCTTGCTGGACGCCCCGGTAAACAAAAAACCAAAAAAAACCAATTAAAAGTAAAACGGGGAGAACGGAATAAATTAAATTGCGCCAAAATACCTGCGGGGGGTTGACATTGAAACTTTTGACATTTCGGCGCAAAAGAGGAATCAACTCCAAATCATTCACTGGTGTATTGACCTGAAAATACGACCCGTCCTTTAACTTGCCGCGAACGGTTGTTTCAACCAATTCTGCCGACTCGATTTCACCTGTTGAAGGATTGTTAATCAGCATTTCGTAAAAAACGCTGTACGAAAGCTGTTTCATCTCCATCTTGGGAAGTACAAAAATTTGAAGCAGGACAAAGAAAATAAGAGGAATGACAAGAAAAGCAATCAGGCGGCGGCGTTCGGAATCAGGTCCTTTTTTAGAAAGCGCGGGTTTCTTGAGCGGAGATTTCTTTGTGGGAGAACTCTCTTTAAAATTGGCCTTATTTGGCCCTGAATCCTGATTTTCCATAAGCTCGCATTTTAACAGTAAAGGGAAATAGGGGCAAGCAATTTGTAACCTTTTGGGAGGCTTGGACTTATATGAGGGGTCGGGAAATATCCCGACCCCTCAGTAAAATACGGATGAACTGCTTTGTGCGGTTGGTTACCTTAAATATCTCACCCATACCAATACCGCCGACCCACGCGAGTCTATCTCCTGAAACGACAAGGGGTAAGCAATCGCGGTCGTCAAAAGGAATATGCCTACTGATCAAAAATCCCTTGAGTTTGACGGGCTTGGATTGACCGAGTGGCTGAAATCGATCGCCCGCTTTACGATTCCGGACCAAAAGAGGAAACGAAAGCTTTGTGCCGTCAAAGATATCAAAACGTCGATCTGTTTTTCGCAGGACCCGGGGCTTTTTCGAAAGCAATTCACAGAAAAGTGTTGCGTCAATTTCAGGGATATAAAGCGGCTTCCCCAAAAAAAGCGGATAAGAAAAAGAAATGCGATGTTTTCTGGACCGCTTCAGGCAAACTACTTCCGAAGAAACAGCCGCAAGAATCCCTTTTGGCAATTGAAGTTGAAAGTGGCGTTCCATTGTCAAGCGCTCCAAAAAAGTATTCCAATGCTCAAAATCTAACTCCGCCTCCGCCAAAGTTCGAAGCGCACGGCCGATCAAACGATATTGAATGGAAGGCCGAAGCTGAAGAAATGATCGCTTTGGAAAAGCAACTTCGTCTTCGTTTCTCTGTTTGGCCAGTCGTTTATAAAAAATGTCCGCTGTTTCTTCCAAGAATGCGAGGTCAACATCTAAAAGATGAGGGAGGCGGGCCAAAGCCTTTTTGACCTGTGGATTAAATGAATGCTCGAGGAAAGGCAAAAGTTTAAGGCGAATCCGGTTCCTCAGAAATTGAAGCGACCAGTTGCTTTTATCTTCCCTAAAACGGATTGAATTCACTTGAGCAAAGCGCCTGATTTCATTCCTTGAAATTTCAATGAAGGGGCGCATGATATAAACATTGTTGAGCTTCCGTTTAGGCCGAATCGCCTGAAGCCCCTGAAGCCCCGTCCCGTTAATAATCCGCATCAAAACCGTTTCAGCCTGATCATCCTGTGTATGGGCTAAAAAAATTTTGCGGGCACCCTTAGCCTCTGCTGTCTTTTCAAAAAAATGGTAGCGTTCCTCGCGGGCTGCTTCTTCAAGTGAAATTTTTTCTTCCTTCATTTTTTTCTCCACAGGAAGGCGCGCTACAAAGACGGGAATTTTAAAGCGCCGGGCGAGATTTCTAACGAATGCCTCATCTTGATTGGAAGCTTTGCCCCTTAATTTGTGATTCACGTGGAGAATTCCAAGTTTCAATTTCCAAGCCGGCGCAATTTCGGTGAGCAAGTGAAGGAGTGTTGTAGAATCGCAACCGCCTGAGGCAGCGATAAAAACGGTATCGCCTTTTTCCAGCATACGAAATTTATGAATGGTTTTTAAGAATTGTTCTTGGATCACAGGCTTGATTATATCACAGGAATAAAAATGGTGGCGGCGAGAGGAATCGGCGCCTTACGTTCGCTGCGCTCACTCCAGGTCGGCCACTCGCCCCGTAGCAAGATGCTCCTTAATAAGTCGCATCTACGGGGCTCACTTCGATTCCTCCGCAGTCTTTTTCATTCCAAAGGAATTAAAAATGGCGGCGAGAGGAATCGAACCTCTGACCCAGGGCTTATGAGTCCCTTGCTCTACCAACTGAGCTACGCCGCCATGAAGGAAAATCTCCTAAAGGCATAAAATTGTAACGAATCCACGCCAATCCGCAAGAATTTTATTTGATTCCGCTTCTCAAGGTTTCAAAAATACGGGCTGTTTTTCATCCTGAGTGATTCACCTTAAATCTCCGAACGCGATCATACGTTCTAACGCCGCACAAATAATCGTATGTTCCTAATAGTTTGGCAAATGAAATAATCCATCGATACCAAAAAAATTCGATCCAACCCAAACATACAAAATAGGAAATTTCTTTCGTGTTGAAAATTTTTTGATCGCGTTGAAATGCAAAAAGCGGGATCAGTGAAGCCAAAGCTTGGCATAACACCATGAATAAAAAAATCCCAAAAAACAACCGTTGATCGATAAACCCAAAAGCATAACCAACAAGTGTCATTAAAATGCTTCCTAATTCAAAAAAAACGCCGAGGACTTCATAAAGCACAAAATAAGGAAACGTCACAAAAGCGAAGCGTCCGTAACGGGGATTGCACATCATATATTTATAATCCCATACTGCCTCGGCCGTCACCCGATGCCAACGATTACGCTGTTTCATGAGGGAACTGACATCTCCAGGGCCCTCCGTCCAGCCGGCACAATAAGGAAGCATTAAGATTTGATAACCTAACTTGCTATTTTTCGCAACGTAATCATGAGCCCGAAAAGTAAATTCGACATCTTCGCTGCTATACTGAGGATCATAGCCTCCTAATTCAACAAAGACATCTCTTCGCCATAATCCAAATCCGCCGGCTACGATCGGCATTGTATTCCACCGGCTCCATGCGATCCGGGCACCAATGAACGAACGAACATATTCCAGATCTTGATAAGCTACGGTTGGCGGGCGCAAAAAATTCTTCTTGATCACCCGTCCGTCTTTGATTCCGAACTCATTGGCAAGCCCAAAATAACTTCCAACGCCAATCAATCGCTCCGGATCCTTTTGAATGTGGGCCATTACTTTAAGAACTATATCCGGCTCTAAAACTGTGTCACCGTCCATCACGCAGACAAACTTATATTTGGCGATATTAAGCGCTGCATTCACAGCTCCCGCTTTTTTCTGCCCGCTTTCTTTATGGATAACCGTAACATGCGGATATAATTTCGATTTAAAAAGCCCAAGAACTTTTCCGGATTGGAAGTGATCGACGTAGGGATTGAAAACAAATTTCAACTCCAGCGTTTCTTTTAAAATCGTTAACGTCTTGTCTGTCGAACCATCGTCTACCACAATCAATTCAAACTCGGGATAGTTCAAATTAAGGATTGACTGGACAGAATCGCGAATCCAGGCTTCTTCATTATGCGCGGGGATGATCACGCTGACGGGAATCGTAAAAGTGGATACGGAAAAAGCAGTGTAATCTTCTTCCCGATGCTGCCTTGCTCTCTTGCGATCTTCAAAAAATCCAACCCCGCCCAAAATCAAATAATAAGCTGTTGCCAAAAGGTAATAGGCAATAAAAATGAAGAACGCGGCGGTGAAAAAATGCCCTGATATCATCTTTTATCTCTTTGGTTACGCCTCATCGCTTTGGATGCGTTCCGCAAGATGAGGATCGATCGTTTGAATTACCTTTAAAATATTGGCGCGGGCGGAAAAAGAAAACGGTTCCAAATTTTTCTTCAAACCGAAGTAAACACCCGAACGAATCATGCGCTCAAGGAAGCGAGTGGTGGCAACTTTTGTTTTCGGGTCTTCAGAAAGGATGTCCCTCAAAACTTTAACGACGTAATTGGAATCCACAAGCGCATCAATGCAATACCTTCGCGTAGCTTCGTCGCCATGTTCAAGATATTTGGATAGGTACGGGAGCGCGCGATCGATATCCTTCATGATTGCATTCTTAACGCTTTCCTTTACAAAAATAGAGGGATCTTTCACCATCAGTTCGATTAACTGCGGAAAGGATTCGGGGCCGGCAATCTTAGAAAGCGCGCGTACGGCCTGCATTCGGACAAACCAAACATCGTCGTAAAGGCACTTAACGAGAACGCTTCTGGCTTCTTTTTTTCCCAAAGAGCTGAGACATTCACAAGCCGCTGCTCGCACGTCAGCAGATGAGTCGGAAGCGAAGCGCACAATTTCTCTGAAGTAATTGGTCTGTTTAAATTTCGAAAGCAGCTTAATCATCCAAAACCGCGTGATCGGATCAGGGCCTTCCGCCGCTTTCAAAATTTCACTGGCAATTTCCGGAGGGAAAGATTCAAGCAAGGAAACGATTTTGTGGCCGCTGAACCGATGTCGGCTCAAAAAATCGATCAAAATAGCAGCGGCCTGTGGCGTCTTAATATGACTGAGGGCAAGCATGGCAAAATAGGAAATATCGTCATCGCGATCGAGAAGCGATGCGCTAAGAATCTCGACGGCGGCAGGAGATCGAATATATCCAAGTGCGGTAATGGCTTCAATTCGTTGCCATTTATTTTTAGTTTGTTTGGCGAGATGATCAATTTCATTTATTTTTCCGGAAGCAAGTAGACAATCGGAAAGATAAGGTTCTAGATTTTCCGGAATGACGTCTCCGCGATGGCTGATCGCCTCCAAAAGTTCGCGGGCAGAAAAACGGTTCACCAAACCAAAACACGCGGTTTGAATCGCTTTAGGACTTTTGAGCGCGAGATTGCGAAAATTCCTTTTGAGTTTGGTAAATACATAAAGATGCTTCCGAACTGTTACTTCTTGGAGAAATGTGTAAACAATTGTCCCGAAGCTTAAAAAAGCGATCAGCCCAAAAAGAATCGCGTCGATGAAATAAACAAAATTGAGGAAGGACGGACTCATTTAAAATTTAAGCGAGAGCCCCCCATTAAAACCGCGTTTAATGAAGTTAGGTTGTTCTTCAGAGTAGGAATATCCGCCATAAATCTTCATATTCTCCAATAATCTGAAATTGATGCCCCAAAAGAAAATAAAGCCCTCTTGCTCTGATGCGGGTAATGTCTGAATATCAAAAAGCCGCTCGCCTGCCGCAACTCCGAACCAAGCGTTCACTCGTTGATGAAGTTCAAGATTAACCTTGGCCGTTGCCCAATGCGCATCGCGCCTTCCTTCCGTAATTGAGACATTATAGTCTGCCATCAGATAGTGATTGCCGTAATAATAAATCATACCCGGAGATGCAATCAGGACTTCGGCTGCCTTATAATGCAAGTACCGACTACCTAATTTCCAATGAAGCGCTTTGATAAGCGGCCGCTCATATTCTGCTTTGGCCTGAAATCTGTAAATATAATCCGTATCAAAACCAAAACCAAATTCGGCGAGAAGAAGGGATGAATCTCTGAACTTAAAGTAAGAGCCAACATGGAGAGTTTCATCGATGACGCGATCTCGATTGTGGACGTTGAACTCAATATAAGGCAGCTGGCCTTTGATCCGATACATGATGAGATTTGTATAAAGCTGCCAATCAACTTTTCGTGAGGAAATGTTGACTCGGCTGTATTCGTAAGCGGAATCAAAATAAAGTTTGCGATCTTCCCCGCCGAAATAAGGCGACCATTCTTTTAATTCTCGTTCCGTATCAAGCTGCGCCGCAATCACCGGATTACAGTGAAGGATCAAAAACAGGATGACAACCGCACAGATTGCCCGTTTCATTTCCGCTTTTCCGTTCGGCGCTGAAAATAGGCAACTGTTTCATCGATGATTTGATCAATCCCATAGCGCGACTGGTATCGGATCGTGGCCCGGATACGGGAAAGATCGGGCGCTCGAAAGGTTACATCTTCAAAATGCTCACCATAAAATTTTTCGTAGGAAATGTAAACAATTTTAGAGCGCGAACGAGTTTTCTGCTTAATCTTATAAGCCAATTGTTTAATCGAAAGCGATTCGTCGCTACCGATATTGAATGTTTTTCCACAAGCTTTTTCGCTCAAACTTAAATCAACAATCGCACGTACCGCATCTGTCACATAACAAAAAGAACGAATTTGCGATCCATCACCAAAAACTGTAATTGGCTTATTCGAAAGCGCTTCTTCAATAAATCGAGGAAGCACCATGCCGTAATTTCCGACTTGCCGGGGCCCCACCACGTTAAACAATCTTACAATCACCACAGGCAATTTTTTTTCAGTGGCATATGCTAAGGCAAGGAATTCATCCGTCGCTTTCGAATCCGAATAACTCCAGCGGCTGGTGCTTGTGGAACCTAAAATTCGATCATCTTCCTCCCGAATAGGCGAAGGAGGTTGCTTCCCATAGACTTCAGAACTTGAAGTAATCAACACTTTCTTATCGTATTTGCTGGCCAGCTTTAGCACTATTTCGGTGCCTTTAACGTTCGTTAAAATCGAATCGATTGGGTGATCGAGGATATAGATAATGCCGACGGCGGCAGCCAAATGATAAACAATGTCGCAACTGCGAATCAATCGCTCCATTAAAGCGGGGTTCATTACAGAACCTTTATAAAATTTAAAACTGCGGTGGGTTTTTAAAAGGTGGCGAATATTTGATTTGGATGCCGTGGCAAAATTGTCGACGGCCGTTACGGAAAAACCTAAGTCCAGAAGCGCCTCGCACAAATGCGAGCCAATAAATCCCGCTCCGCCCGTCACTAAGGCTTTAATTTGTTTTTGCGGCATAGAAAGTAGGTTCGAAAGCGTTTGAAGATGAAAGGTATACTACCATTTTTAGCCAAGCGCACGAAACTTTTATTCAAAAGCCGAATCGGTTAATCCTTCGATCCGTGTTGAGGACGCCAGCGGTTGTGCATCCAAAGCCAATGGATCGGTTTCTTACGAATTTCGGTTTCGATGCGATCGACAAATCGTTGGGTATTCACCTGGATATCTGTTCGAACATTGCCGGTAGACTCAATCGATAACGGCCCTTCGACACTCATGGTGTAATGACAATCATTCGTCCTATGAAGGAAATTAAAAAAAACAGGTGTTCCGAGCCGCAAAGCAGCAATAATCGGAAGGCTTGTCGTGAGCGCCGGTCGGCCGAAAAAATTGGTTTCAATGCTCCCTTCGCTCACGCGTTGATCCATCAAAATACAAACGATTCCATTCTCTTTGAGGCAATTTAATGTTTCTCGAACTCCGCCCCCTTTCTCAATGCTTTTTAACCCCATTCCCCCACGAAGACGGAGCGCATACTCATAAAGATAAGGATTTTTGAGCGGCCTTGCGAGAGCGTAAACAGAAGCGCCCACAGGTCTTGCCACCAGCAAACCTCCCATCAAAGCCATGATTTCCCAATTTCCGGTATGACATACAAGCACAATGGCGCCTTTCCCTTTTTGAAGGGCCGCTTGAACTTGATCCCCGCGGTGAACGGTAACCAAATAATGCTCTGGGTGCCGGATCATTCGAGGCATGGACAACCATTCAACTCCAAATTCAGTTAGATGTATGAAAGCACCTCGAGCAATTTCGCGAATTTCAGATTCAGACTTTTCTGATGAGTACGCCTGACGAATATTATCAAGCGCCATCCGGCGGGACCGGCCCAGCAAAAGAAACAACAAAAAACCAATGGGCCTTGCAAGGTAAAGGGCTAAGGAAAGAGGTAAGAGATTAAGAAAAAAAGAAACGGAACGAATGACAGCGTATTCAATGAGATAAACGGTCTTTTTCATGCGTTTTTCAACGTTTCGAAGTAAGCCAACAGGAAGCGGCGCAATCCAGGTAGTTCCAAAAGAGAAGAAGGCTTTGGTCGGTTGGTATTCCCTTCCAAAGCCTTCATCTCCAGTATGTATGGTAGCGGGGAGGGGATTTGCCCTGCCGCTTTTGCGGCAGGACTTCCCGTGAGGAACTTGACGTTCCTCTACGGGATGACCACTTCCCGCAATCATTTCTACCTCTGAAAGTGCCAGGCCTTTCAGGCCTGGCAAATAAATGAAAGAAATGGTAGCGGGGAGGGGATTTGAACCCCTGACCTCAAGGTTATGAGCCTTGCGAGCTACCAGGCTGCTCCACCCCGCGATGATGATTCAAAAAATTTCTAAGTTGCTTTCGAACAAAATTATGCCCTGCGCCGCTCTTCAGAAATTTTTCGCGGCCCAAAGCATCTTGCTTATGTCGATACATTTCATAGTAAATCAATTCCAAAGGACGTCGTAATTTGGTTGAGACCATTTGACCAGCATTATGTTCTCGAAGCCTTTCTTCTGGGTGCCGATCCGTCTGGCCAATATACCATTCATTGTCCTTCTGACTACATAAAACATAAACATAATGTTCATTCATTTTCACCAGGCTGCCGCGTAAAATTCGCTCCTTCGTCGCTCATCACGCGGCCCCGTGAGCGCGAAGCGCTTTTACGGGGCTCCACCCCGCGATCAATCTTAAAAAAGCAAATCCATAGGAAAACCCCTGGAATCAAAGCAGGGATTTATTATAGTCATGTTTCTCGGAAATGCAAGGAATCAAAGTCCTCTAGCGGGAGGTTGCTTTGACTGGAAGGATTTCTTCTTCTGGAATTTCCTCTTCGACAACTTTATAAACCACTTCCCCCGGTTTCACGAGGCCTAATACTTCGCGTGCGGTAGTTTCAAGTGTGGTCAAGTCAGTTTTTAAAAGAAGTTCTTCCTTCCGGATCTCGGAAATTTCAGACTGAAGACGGTTAATTTCGCGCTCGAGATCGCTCTCCTTTTGTTTGAGCTTCAAGTATTTAGAAAAGCTCGGCAGATAAATTAAGGTGGCAATCACAACCACGGCAAGCAACCAAAAAAGGCGGGACCGGCGCATCGTTTAAGTTATTTTGCGGATGCGCGGGCGAAACTTTCTTTATTCAGAACCGTGCCCGCATACACGGCTTTAGATCCCAATTCTTCCTCGATTCGAAGCAATTGATTATACTTGGCAATCCGATCGGTCCGCGAAGTAGAGCCTGTTTTGATCTGCCCTGTGCTGAGCGCCACCGCTAAATCGGAAATGGTAGTATCCTCAGTTTCTCCGCTCCGATGGCTCATGACAGCCGTATAGGAATGTTTGTGGGCCAGCTTGACCGCTTCAATGGTTTCAGTTAAGGTTCCAATTTGATTGACTTTGATTAAAATAGAGTTCGCTACTTTTTTCTCAATCCCCATCTTAAGCCGTTTGACATTGGTCACAAAAAGGTCATCCCCCACAAGCTGAACTTCTTTGCCCAATCGATCGGTCAAATTCCGCCAACCATTCCAATCATCTTCGCTGAGGCCGTCTTCAATTGAAAAGATCGGGTAACGCTCGCAAAGCCTCGCGTAAAACTCAACCATTTCTTCTGCGGATTTTCCGCCACACTGATCGGCGGACCCGCCGCGATTTGTGGCGGGCACTGATTGACTTTCGGCGCGCAGGACATATTTACCTGGATTTGAATTCGCACCAGTTTTGTCATGCCCAAAAAAACTGGAACTTGCCGGGTCAAGCGCAATTTTGATGTCCGCACCCGGCTTATAGCCTGCTTGCTCAATCGCTTCCACAATCACATCCAACGCTTCTTCGTTCGATTTGAGATCCGACGCAAATCCGCCCTCATCTCCCACGGCGGTGGAAAGCTTGCGATGATGCAGAATTTTTTTAAGATGATGAAACACTTCCGTACCTATTCTCAGTGCTTCAGAAAATCGCTTGGCACGAAACGGCATGATCATAAATTCTTGCAGGTCTACATTATTATCCGCATGAACGCCGCCGTTGATGATGTTCATCATGGGCACGGGAAGAAGATTTGCATTTGCTCCTCCAAGATATCGGAAAAGCGATACCTTCTTGGAATTCGCAGCAGCATGAGCTGAAGCAAGCGAAACACCCAAAATCGCATTAGCGCCGAGAGACGATTTATTCTCGGTACCGTCCAACTCGATAAGAAGCTTATCAATTTCAGCTTGTTTCTCAGGATCCTTTCCAACAATGGCTTTTTGAATTTTTTCGTTCACATTATGAACCGCCTTGAGAACTCCTTTGCCAAGGAAGCGGCTTTTATCACCGTCGCGAAGTTCAACTGCCTCGTGTTCACCCGTAGAAGCGCCACTCGGAACGCAAGCTCGGCCCAACGTACCGTCATTCAAAACAACATCTACTTCAACCGTTGGATTTCCACGTGAATCTAAAATTTCTCGTCCTTTCACTGAGCTAATTTTTAGCGACATCAATTACTCCCTCCTGCCTTCCGTCATCACGAGGACCCGCCAACGTTTTGTGGCGGGGACGAAGCGATCCCCGAGATTGCCCCACAGGGGCTATCCCGATCCTATGGAAAAAAATAAATAAATGGGATTGCTTCGCTCCCTTCAGTCGCTCGCAATGACTGTTCCTCATAGCGCTATCTTCCTTGAACATTCAAGAAATCTGTTTTTTTCTTCAAAAACATGAGAACTAAATAGATTGCGAGCCCGCACACAAATAGAATGCTCCACATGATATCAATGCTTAACTCGCCGGTCGTGATCAATTCCTCAAAAATATCCAAAACCGCATACACCGAAATGATGGCAAAAAATCCGGAATATTCGCGCCGCAAAGCATTTTTTAGTTTAAAAGACAGCTCGGGCTTCTGCCACAGGTTCAATTTCACCGGGAAAAAAGCGGGTGTTTTGCTGGCCCATTTCAGAAATTGATCATCATATTCCCTGCGCAAAAATTCTTCCTCGGCAAACATGATTTTTTCGTAATAAAGCCAAAACGCCAAAATGGTCATGGCCGTAAACCACCAGGACCGAAGCGAGAGGACAATCCCAACCCAAATCAAAAAATTCCCAAAATAAAGCGGATGGCGTATGAGAGAATAAACGCCGGTTGTATTCAAAAAGGCTGCCCTCTGTTCTTTAACATTGCGGCCTGAAGTCCCCCGCGGTGCGCAACCCACCGCATACATACGAATGCCAAGGCCTAGGAAGGAAATCAAGAAACAAAAAATTTCCCATATTTGATCTAACTGATGGCTATGCTGAGGATAACCAAAGCGCTTCAACGCCAGAAGAAACAACGCCATTAAGACCAGCGGTAAATAACTTCGCCACCGGAACAGCCAATTTCCTGTTCGTTCAAATTCTTCTCTGAGTGCCATTTAAGAACCTTGTAATAATTGATTTAACTGTTGGTAATACACATTGATGGATTTAACGCCAAACGCGACGGCTTTCATCAAAAAATAAGTCAAAACCAACATCAAAATCGTTACGATCACCTTAACTTTTTTCGAATAATTCGGATGAAACCAAACGAGCGGCAAAATCAACGGCCCCACACATAAAAATGCGATAACCAAAAACGAAGTTTTAAAATACCATTTCACCTTCGGTGATCGATTTAAAAATTCACCACAATATCTGCATTTAATTGCTTGGTCCTGTATTTCTTCCGCGCAAAAAGGGCATTTCATTGTTGAACGCCTCCGGAAGCTGATCCGCCGTCATCGCGAGGAGTAAAGCGACGAAGCGATCTCGGAGATTGCTTCGCCCCTTTCCGCCTAACAGACCGGCGGATCCGCCGTTCCGCTGGGCGGACGGGGCTCGCAATGACGGTTTTGCCAGTTACCTTCAATTTGCCGGCAAGAAAAAGCTCCAAGGCTTTCGGATAAAGTTCATACTCCGCTGCATGCACACGTGCTTCAAGCGTCTCCAACGTATCGTCTGGTTTGATCGCAACCTTGCGCTGTAAAATAATAGGGCCGCAATCTACATCCTCGGTAACAAAATGAACGGTAACCCCGGTTTCTTTCTCTTTTGCCTCCCAGACATCCCGAATGGCATGGGCTCCAGGATACTTTGGAAGAAGGCTTGGATGAATATTCAAAACACACCACTGCCAAGTGCGAACAAATTCGGGGCTCAAAATCCGCATGTAACCCGCCAAAATGACGGCTTCTATCTTCTTTTCCTTAAGCTTCTCCATTATTTTAACATCAAAATCCACTTTGGACTTAAAATCCTTACGTTCGATGACGAAGGTTTCTAGGCCAAGATTCGCGGCGCGCTTAAGCGCCGAAGCATTTGGATTGTCGGATACGATAAGCGCGATATCACAAGTGAGCACCCCCGATTTTACATGCCGCGCGATATTTTCCATATTCGTTCCGGAACCGGAAACAAAAATCGCAATACGCTTCATTGGTTAATCTTCCTTGCCCGATACCACAATGGCCCACTCACCCAAAATTTTCTTTTTTTCAAAATAAGCCAAAATTTCAGAAAGCCTTCCTCGCACCGTTTCTTCGAATTTCTTAGTGAGTTCCCGTGAAACCGAAGCGCGGCGATCGCCAAAAATATCCAACATTGCCTTCAATGTTTTTAAAACTCGGTAAGGAGACTCGTAAAAAATCAATGTTCTCTGCTCCCCTTCAAGATTTTGCAGCGCATCGCGCTTTGCCTTTTCCTTTTGAGGAAGATAACCCACAAACGTAAACACATGGGTAGGAAGCCCGCTCACGATTAAAGCGGCAACAAAAGCCGTTGGGCCTGGAATGGATTCAATCCGAACGCCGGCGTTCAAAGCCGCTTGAACCAAAGCAAAACCCGGATCAGAAACAAGCGGTGTCCCTGCGTCTGTCACATAGGCCGCCTGAGAACCGTTCTGCAGTTCTTGGATGAGTGAATCCAATTTTACTTTTTGCGTATGATCGTGAAACACGCGCAGGGGTTTTTTAATTTCCAAATGCTTGAGCAGTATTCCGCTGTGCCTGGAATCTTCGCAGATCACAAAATCAACTTCGCGTAGAAGGCGGACGGCGCGCAGTGTAATATCCTCTAAATTCCCGATGGGCGTTGCTACCAAATAAAGAATACCGGAAGAAGGTTGCACTTGGAAAGCGGCTGGCTAACGATTTCGTTCAACGACATAATCAAGAAGCGCTTCAAGGCTACGGCGTATGGGTGAGTCCGGGAAAACGGTAAGTTCCAGCAAAGCGCGCTCTGTAAATTCACGCGCTTTCGTGATGGAGTAATCAAGCGCGTCATATTCTTGAAGCAGCCGGATCAAATCTCCCAATTCGGAACGATTAAGGCCTGATTTTACCTTGGAAAAAATTTCGGCTTTACCCCCTTCGTCCAAAAGCGCAATCAATCGAATCAAAGGCAACGTCAGCACTCCGGCCTGAAGATCGGCGCCCAGTGTTTTTCCAAATTCATTTTCCTGACCCATGAAGTCAAGGCAATCGTCCATCACTTGAAAGGCCATCCCAAAATAAAGGCCAAATTTCTTAAGGCCAAGGATACGCTCCACATCCAAGCCGGATAAAATGGCGCCCGATTCAAGGCAGGTGCTAAGTAAAGCGGCAGTTTTGCGTTCAATGATCGTAAAATAAGTTTCTTCCTTCAAATTAAAATTGTTCTTCTCTTTCAGCTCAAGAATTTCGCCATCGCAAACAATGCCTGCTGTTTTTAAAAAAGTTGCAATCAGCCGATCGTTTTTCGTATCAAAAATAGCCTCAATCGCTTTGTCATGAAGATAATCGCCGACGAGGACGGCAACTTGCGAATTCCATTTGGCGTTTACGGTGGGAAGATTCCGGCGCAAATAAGCGGAATCAATAATGTCATCATGAATCAGCGTAGCGGAATGAAAAATTTCAAGCGCTGCTGCTGTAAGAATTACTTGTTCCGGAATTGAATTTCCAAAACTGGCTCCAAAGAGGACAAGTGCTGGCCTTAAAAGTTTTCCTTTGGATTGAAAAAAATGGCGAATGACATCGCCTGAAAGTTCATTGGGTGTGGCGAGGAGTTCGAGAATACGTTCTTCCACGCGCGGAAGAACATTTTGAATTGGTTTGTAAATTTCTTCAAGTAACAGCGGTGTTTTTTGAGGCATTACCGTTAATCCAATTTGACTTTTCGGGCCTTAACGCCGGCTTCTTTTAAAAGCCGCATCGACGTTTCTCCGAGAGGATAATCCATATTAAAAATGACTTCGTGAAGCCCGCTATTAATAATCATCTTGGTGCACAGCAAACAAGGTGAATAAGTTGTATAAATCGTGGCGTCCTTGATGTTCACGCCGTGATAAGCGGATTGTGTAATCGCATTCTCTTCACCATGCGAGCAAAGGCATTCATCTAACTTTGTTCCCGAACTTGTCAATTGATTGCACCTGGGGCATCCCCCTTCGCTGCAATTTTTTACTCCGCGCGGTGTTCCGTTATAGCCGGTCGCAATAATGCGTTTGTCTTTAACAATGACCGCGGCCACTTTTCGTTTAACGCAATTGGAGCGAAGCGCAACAACTTTGGCGATCCCTAAAAAATATTCATCCCAATCCGGGCGTTTTTTTTTATGCGCGATGGCCATCACAATTTTTGTAATCTTACTTTGAAACGCTTCGAGAGTTCCAGTGTTTGAAACCGTATGATCCGCAAGTTTGAGCGTTTGATTTAACTGCTGATCACTTTTGATTGAGCTTTTGGCTTCCGTTTGCTCAAGCTTTACAAATTCGCGGAATGTTTTCGGATCGCTTTCCCGCCTGCGTTTTTTCAAGCGCTCAAAGCGGATTCGCGGAGAAGCCGTAATGTTCAACAAAACAAAACCATTGCGCGATTTTAATGCTTTTGCTTCAGAAGGATGACGGATGGAATCAATGACATAATTTTTGTCAGTGTCGATATGCTCAAGAACCCGCTTTGCCAAAATATCAGGGCCGAACTTTTTGCGAAGCTCATTCCCGGCCAGAATAAGTTGGGCGCGCGTCAGCGATTTGCCTCTGCGCTTTACTTCCTCCCGAAGGACGTCAGAAAGCGAAAGATATTCAAAACCGCGCTCTTTTAAAAATCGCGCGACTTCGCCTTTTCCCGAACCGTTTTTACCTGTTAATCCAATAATCATATAGATAGAAGTGAAACCCCAACAATGAACTGGTTTTATAAGTCATCCTGAGGCCGTCAGGCCGAAGGATCTCAAGATTCTTTCCGCCACCCA
>MHFM01000009.1:57568-61569 GCA_001804205.1 Omnitrophica bacterium RIFCSPLOWO2_01_FULL_45_10b | reverse complement strand
GTGCTCAGGATGACAGGACTTATGAAACCACTTCAATATACCAAAGTTTTCCCTTCTGTTAAAGAAAAGTTCCTTCCTCAGCTTGCCTTGAGAACTCTCCGTGATTTGGTATACTACTCGCCATGAAAACGCCGGACCAAACTACTCAGAGCGTCTTGAAAATGATATGCGCCGCATTTTCTTTCGGCGTCATGGCGACCTTCGTAAAAATAGCCTGTGAAACGCTTTCCTCCATTGAAGTTGTTTTCTTCAGAAGCATCTTGGGCTCCATCGCCATCGGATTGATGATCGCAAAAGAAGGGGTTTCATGGAGAGGAAAAAATTTCAAAATCTTGGTTCTGCGGGGCGTATTTGGTTTTGCGGCGCTTTCCCTTCATTTCTATGCGATTTCGAAACTTCATTTGGGAACGGCTGTGATGCTTAATTATACGGCGCCGATTTTTGTCGTCATTCTGGCGCGCCTCGTTTTACAAGAAAAAACCACTTGGATCGTTAAGTCAGCGATTGCCTTTTCGTTTGTCGGCCTTTATTTGCTGGCGGCTCCCCAATTCGAAGCAAAAGCAATTCCGACCTTCATCGGAATTCTCTCCGGAATTTTTGCGGCGATCGCTTATGTGCTGATCCGTTTCAATGATGAAGGCGAGTCACCTTACACGATCATCTTTTATTTCACGACTATTTCAACGATCGGATCGCTTCCTTTCCTTGCTCTCGATTTTCATTGGCCTAACTCGAGCGAATGGCTCGCCCTTCTAGGAGTGAGCGCCGGTGCTTTTTTCGGGCAGGTATGGATGACTCGCTCCATTCAAACGGCGCCCGTTTCATTCGTTCTGCCTTTTTCTTATCTGACACCAGTCTTTGCAGCCTTGCTAGGAGTTATTCTATGGAAAGAATACCTTGGCTTTGAAACACTGCTAGGCGGAGGCATTATTATTGCCAGTGGAATTTTGATTTACCTATTTCGCGAAAAAACGGTTTTCATTCCGATTGAGGAGTAAAAAATGTTACGAAAGGTTACCGCAAAACATTGTTAATTTGTAACCTTATGTAACTTCCCGTAACTTTTCGTAACCTTCATGTAGTAATACTCCCTTTCGTCTGCTTCTCTTCAAGAACTTTCGCTGTATCAAATCCAACAACACGCTCGGTGCGTTCTTGAGGCGTTTCCTTATAGTAACCTGCTCCTCCAAAAAAACGAATACACCCTGAAGCAGCAAGGAAAAAAACGGCTAGGAAAATCCACGTGAAGATCCGATGCAGAGAAATCATTTTGAGCAACGATCAAACAAAGAAAATGGCGTATTTTGCATAAGGTGCGGCGGCGGCGGCCATGTCAAAAGTCCCGCCCGCAAGATCCGTTACCGTTTGCGCTGCTCCCACGACTACTCCCTGTAAGGTACCCGTAATGGGCGGGCCATACACAGTACCTCGTAAGGTATTAAAAGGAATACGGAATGGAGCCAAAAAGACTCGCCTAAGACCATAAGCAAATCGATTGGTATCTTGATAACCCGCAAACGCAAGAGGGGTTAACAGGATTGAAAACATCAAACAACCAACGATCAGTTTGCGTTTCATCGCCTTATTCCTTCTTCCCGAAAATTCTGACGAAAAACAGTTTCTCTTTTAAAATTGAATCCCTAGCCGCCGAAGATCATTCTCAAGCGCCTGGCGCGAGGTAAACTGAATTCCATGAATCCCAAGGTTTTTAGCGGATTCAACAAATTCGGAAATGTCATCAATGAATATCGTCTCATCCGGCTTCAACTTAATTTCCAGAAGCACATGTTCAAACATCGCCCGGTCGGGTTTCCTGTGGCCGACCACATGCGAAGGAAAACATTTGGTGAAATGATGCAAGATTTCATATTGAGCGCGCACATATTCGAAATGAAGGTCATTGGTGTTCGAAATTAAGTAAAGCGGATAATGCTTTTTAAGTTTCTTCAACAGATCTCTCATTTCGCGATTCTCGGTGAAAATGTCATTCCACAGCTTCGCGAAAGTTGCAAAATCGATTTTCTGAGGAAAATGTCCGCTGACCTTTCTAAAAAAATCTTCTGAAGAAATCTCGCCCCTCGTATAAGCGCGCTCTAAATCAGAAACAAAAAAGGTTTTCCAAATTTTGTCTTCGGGGACACCGACAGCTTCTGAGAATGCTTTGGAAGAACGCTTGGCGTCGAAGAAAATTAAAACATTCCCCATATCAAAAAGGATCGCCTTAATATTGGTTAGCTCTTTCTTCATCGTCTTGCTTTCAATCATATGATTGCCTCAATGAAAATGAGTGTACGTAGCACTTAAAAATGGCGCAAGCAGAATTTATGATTACCGCTTTACTGGAAGCCAAGCCGTTTAAGCGACCCTTCATCCTTCTTCCAATTTTTAAGTGTTTTGACCCATAGTTCCAGATAGACCTTCTTACCCAAAAATTGCTCCAAATCCTGGCGCGCGGCTTGCCCAATTTGTTTCATTTTTTGGCCCTTCGCACCAATCAAAATTGCCTTTTGAGAATCTTTTTCGGTAAAAATAACGGCATGAATCCGAACGATGGATTCTTCCTCTTTAAATTCTTCAATTTGAACTACGGTTGAATAAGGAATTTCTTCTCCGGTAAACCTGAAAATTTTCTCCCGAATCATTTCCGCTGCCACAAATCGTTCTGTTTGATCGCTCGCTATGTCCGGAGGAAAATACGGTTCATGCTCCGGCAAACACGTAAATGTTTTCTCAAGCAAAAGATCAATCTGATCGCCTTGAAGGGCTGAAATAGGAATTAATTCCTGAAACTGAAATTTTTTTTGATACTCATCAATCACAGGAAGAAGCTGGGGCTTGGAAACTGAATCGACTTTGTTAATAAGGCAAAAAATTGGCTTTACGTCATTGCGAGGCACGTTTTTTGTCATCCCCGAATGCTTTTCCGCCACCCGTGACGGTGGATCCGCCGTTCCGCTGGGCGGAAATCGGGGATCTATCTCTTTGGATTCCCGCTTACGCGGGAATGACAGCTTGAGCTGATTTAAGTATTCAAAATCATCTGTGCGCGGGAGAATTGGATCCGTCAACCAATAAAAAACATCGGCTTCTAAAAAAGTCTTGGAAGCTTCGCGCACCATAAATTTCCCGAGACGGTCTTTTGGCGTGTGGAGTCCCGGCGTGTCCAAAAAAACAATTTGCCCGCGTGGTTCCGTGCGAATCCCGCGAATTACCTGGCGTGTCGTTTGAGGTTTTTTAGAAACCGCGGCTAATTTTGTGACGACAAGCCGATTTAACAAAGTAGATTTTCCGACATTGGGCTTTCCTAAAATCGAAACAAAACCGGATTTCATTTGAGCTCAGTTTTGCTGATCGATTCCATTTGCGCCGTCACTCGTTCATAAACAATATCCCGGATTTTCTCTTCAATCGAGGAAAACACATTGAACTTAGAGTCATCCAAATCGCCCGCAACCCTGAAATCAAATTCAAACGGCGCGCTGGATGGCTGGAGGTCGTTAAAAAAACGAACAACTGTTTTCTGGGGAAGGCCGAAAACAAGCGGAGATTTTTTCTGAATTATTTCCTTGGATTCAAATTTCAGATTATCGACATGAACTTGATGATAAATATCAACTTGGTTTTCATGGCAAAGCGCTTTTACCTTGAATTGCAAGATTCCTCCCGTAAACCGGAGGGGAAACTCGGGCAAAAAGTCACCGTATTGGCTAAGAATCAGCCCCTTGCCCGAACCTGTAATATCAAAACTCTTTTTTAACGCAAAGGGATTGAGCCTTCCGAGAAGAAAGATTTTTCCTTCTTGCGTGCTCGGAACCGTTGCGTTCAAATAAATGGCCACGGGAAGCGCTTCTTCTGGATCGGGAGGATAAACGAGGCGCGCCAAAGAAAAAGAAATAGCCCGGAACGTCCAGTTTGATTCCGGTTTCCGGGCATCAATTAATTGGAGTGCGCCGTTTCGAACTGCAAATTTTTCAAGAGTGTATTTCGAAATCAAATGAATG
>MHFM01000009.1:57207-57539 GCA_001804205.1 Omnitrophica bacterium RIFCSPLOWO2_01_FULL_45_10b | reverse complement strand
AACTGCGGATCTTTTAATAAGATTTGCTCGATGACAAATTCATTTGTCAAAAGGCTTAACAAATTTAAGCGAACCGAGATGGTTCTTGCGGAAAGAAAATCCGGTTCTTTAAAACCGCTTGCATTTTTAATGCGGACGCCTTTCATCCAAAAATAACCTCCTAAAATATTGGCGCCCGCTTTACCAACGGAAACCGGAACGTGGAAAATGCGGCTTCCTTCCCGTTCCAAAAGCGGTTTGAGCAAAACACTTGCGGCGATCTGCGCCGCAATCAAAAACAAGATCGCGCTGCCAATCAAAATATAAACAATGCGGCGGAGGAGGCTCATCTA
>MHFM01000009.1:21729-57193 GCA_001804205.1 Omnitrophica bacterium RIFCSPLOWO2_01_FULL_45_10b | reverse complement strand
TTTTTTGAACCCATAAAACAACTCGCAACACAAACCAATGAGGAAAATAACGGATTAAGAACGTAAGAATTTTATTCCGCAGACCCGAAATAGCGATCGGTGAGTTTCCTTTAAGGGCGCGAAATGCCGTTTCGACAACTTCTTCGGGGCTCTGCGCAAAAGGATCATCGCGAAAATCCCGCAGTCCCGCACGAATCCCAAAATCCGTTTTGGTAAGGCCCGGACATAAGTTGAGAATTCGGACACCGGTTCCTTGAGTCTCAAGCCAAAGCGCTTCTGTAAATGACGTGGCAAACGCTTTGGAAGCGGAATAAACTGAGGAGTACGGAAGCGGCGTAAAAGAAGCCGTTGAAGAAACATTGATGATAAGGCCTCGCTTACGGCGTATCATTTCAGGAAGAAATAGCCCGCTCAATTCGACAAGAGCGCGAATCATGACATCAATCATTCCCAAATACTGATCCAACGGAACCTCCGCAAATGCCCCCCCAAATCCAAAACCCGCATTATTAACCAAGCCATAAAGTTCAATTTTCCTGCGCTTCAACTCTTCATAAATATTCCGAGGGGACTCACGCAACGCTAAATCGGCCTTGATCACAACTGTTTCTGTCTCATTCTCAGCAGCCAGAGTTTTAGCAAGGGATTCTAATTTATCGGCGGAACGCCCATTCAAAACAATATTCCATCCTTCATGGGCAAAACGCTTCGCAAAAACTTCGCCGATTCCGGAAGAAGCACCTGTGATAAGAACCCAGGGTTTGCCCTGATTGGCAGGAAAACTCATACAAATAGATTATACGGAAAACGGCGTCGCTTGACCAGAAACATTCCAGCTAAGAGCACCTAACAGAAATGTCATTCTGAGGGCACAGCCCGAAGAATCTACGATCAGAGATCCTTCGCGGAGTTTACCCTGAGCCTGAGACCCTTCGCTTCGCTCAGGGTGACAGGCGAAGGGCTCAGGATGACACGGCTTTTGTTAGACGCTCTAAATACGGAGAGAACTTCCTAAATGGATGGCTTCAAAACCATATTTGGCGCGGATTTGATCCACTTGTTTTGCAATTTGCTCTCGTTTCTCGCGGCTTGTGTCCGGAAATAAATCCTGATTTTTTTGAGGAGTTGTAAAATGAGAAACACTTACGCCAATCAGCCTTAATTTTACATCCCTCTTCCAATGTTTGAGAAACAATGTTTCAGCCGTCTTATAGATTTCCACTTCATCATCGGTGGCGGGGACTGTTTTGGAACGCTCAAAGGTGGTGAAATCCGGAAGGCGAAACTTCACCGTAACCGTCCGGGCCTTAAAATGGTATTTCCGAAGTTCTGCTGAACACTCTTCAATAAAAGAAGAAAGAATCGAGAGCAAGTGATCAGAATCTCCAACGTCATGTTCAAAAGTAGTTTCTCGGCCGATGCTTTTGGGATCCGACCATGGCGTAACGGGCGCATCATCCACGCCCATTGCCAACTGCTTAAACTCAATTCCCCAGGCGCCAAAATAACCGCCTAAAAATGATTCCGATGCGGCGGCAATTTGACCCAATGTACGGATGCCCAGTTTGTCCATTTCGCGCTGAGTTGCTTTCCCAATTCCCGGCATCTCACCGACCGGAAGCGGCGCCAGAAATTCAGCTTCTCTGCCGTGCTCAATTTGAATCAAACCATTTGGTTTCACTTGATTGACCGCAATCTTTGAAACTAACTTATTGGAAGCAATTCCAATGGTGCAAGGAAGTTTTAACTCCTTAGCTAAATATTCTTTCACAAAACTGCCGAAGGAAAGTATCTCAGGATAAATCCGTTCGCAGCCCGTTAAATCCAAATAAAATTCATCAATCGAAGCTTGTTCCACCACCGGTACCACTTCATTTAAAAACTGAGGAAACGACGCCACGGGTGGTTTGGTTGCCGCCGACAATAACGGGTTTGCCTACAAGCGCAGGATTTTTAATCCGTTCACAGGAGACGAAAAAGCAGTCCAGGTCTAAGTGTCCGATGAAGCGCTTTTGGTGGATTTTGAGCATAATTTCCTATTGGTTTTAAGAGGTGCTTAAACTATAAAAATCAGAACCTTAAACCCCTAAGTTATTGACCTTTATTGTCTTACATTGTCGTATATCAGTTTAAAAAGTCAAATTATCTTAAGTTAGATAAAAAATAAAATTTGCATAACCCCTACCCTACAGGCACTCTTTTCATAGGAGCTAAACACTTTTTAAAAACCTTAATATGAGGATAACTAGCGATTCCTATTATCTGAAACGAAACTTATCTTCACCCCTCAAACGCGGTGTGGCGAAATGTCTATCCGCTATACTCGCAATCAGTCTCATCATTTATCCAACACCTATTACACTTGCCAACGTTGCACCAACAATGAATGCGGCAGACGTACTCGTTCCGACTACGGACCCTTTAGCGCCTACCACTTTAACGACGGACACGCCGCCGCCGGATACTTCCACAGATCAATTAGCAGAAGCGGATAACCCGTTGTCTCCTTCTGAGTCTATGCCAGAACCGCAACCGGATCCAGAACCCGCGCCGGGAGAACCAGAACCCGCCACCGTATATATCTCTCTAGATGCAATCAATGTAGGATCAACATCTGCTAACGTTTATGTGTATGCATCCGACTCTTCACCTATAAATGCTACGGTATATGATTCGAATAACTCAGCGGTATTTGCTACAACCGTATCATCATGCTCATCGGGCTGTGCAGTGAATGCAAGCGGATTAAATCCTGTAAGTTTTTATCGGTTTGATCTTTCTCCAAGCTCGCCGGATTATGTATTGTCCGGACAAACTAGTTTTGATTTTCAAACAGAACCAGAACCTACGCCTGAGCCTGAGCCTACACCTGAACCTGAACCGACTCCTGAGCCTATGCCAGAACCTGAACCGACTCCTGAGCCTGAGCCCGAACCTGAACCTACGCCAGAACCGCAACCGGATCCGGAACCAGACCCGATTTCTCCACCTTCTAGCATTATTTACAT
Organism: Omnitrophica bacterium RIFCSPLOWO2_01_FULL_45_10b; assembly: GCA_001804205.1. Classification (GTDB taxonomy): domain Bacteria; phylum Omnitrophota; class Omnitrophia; order Omnitrophales; family Danuiimicrobiaceae; genus 01-FULL-45-10b. The sequence continues at coordinate 54,185 of MHFM01000009.1, read as the reverse complement.
AGATTCTGCAGATATAAGCGCTGGATCAACGGATGTTACGGTTCATTTGAATACCTCCGGAGATTCTTTGAATCCTTCGAATTCTTGGGATGTAACCATAAGCGTATGGGATTCTAACTCCTATATGTATCACACATGGGGCTGGGGATATTCACCCACTGCTGAAGCAAGTGTTTGGTGCTTAGAATCTTGCAGTGCCCAATTGGGCGGTTTAAGCCCGGATACTTCTTATGTCATCGTGCTTTCAAATCAATCGGATGAAATATCTGGAACTACTATATTTGATTTTCAAACTCAGCCGATGCCTGAGCCTGAACCCACACCTGAGCCTACGCCTGAACCTGAGCCGACTCCTGAGCCTATGCCAGAACCTGAACCCACACCTGAACCTACGCCAGAACCGCAACCGGATCCGGAACCAGAACCAATTTCTCCGCCTCCTAGTATTATTTACATAGACTCTGCAGATATAAGCGCAGGATCAACAGATGTTACGGTTAATTTTATTACCTCCGGATATTCTCCGGATGTAACCGTGAGCGTATGGGATCCCACCTCCTATATGTATCATAGTCGGGGCTGGGGGATATATTCACCCACTGCCGAAACAACCGTCTCATGTTCGGGATTTTGCAGCGCTCAAATAGACGGCTTAAGCCCGGATACTTCTTATGTCATCGTGCTTTCAAATCAATCGGGCGAGATATTCGGAACAACCACTTTTGATTTTCAAACTCAGTCAATGTCTGAACCTGAACCCACACCTGAGCCTACGCCTGAACCTGAGCCGACTCCTGAGCCTATTCCAGAACCTGAACCAGAACCACAACCGGATCCGGAACCAGACCCAATTTCTCCTCCTAGTATCATTTACATAGATTCCGCAGATATAAGCGCGGGAACAACGGATGTTACGGTTCATTTGAATACCTCCGGAGATTCTTTGGATGTAACCATAAGCGTATGGGATCCCACCTACTATATGTATCATAGTCGGGGCTGGGGGATATATTCACCCACTGCTGAAACAAGTGTCTGGTGTTTAGAATCTTGCAGTGCCCAATTGGGCGGTTTAAGCCCGGATACTTCTTATGTCATCGTGCTTTCAAATCAATCGGGCGAGATATCTGGAACTACTGAGTTTGAGGTTCAAACTCAGCCGATGCCCGAGCCTGAACCTACGCCTGAGCCTACGCCCGAACCTGAGCCGACTCCTGAGCCTGAACCAGAACCTGAACCTATACCGGACCCAATTTATCCTATTCACATAGATTCTGCAGGTATAAGCGCTGGATCAACGGATGTTACGGTTCATTTGAATACCTCCGGAGATTATTCGAATGTAACGATAAGCGTATGGGATCCCACCTACTATATGTATCATAGTCGGGGCTGGGGGATATATTCACCCACTGCTGAAACAAGTGTCTGGTGTTCAGAATCTTGCAGTGCTGAATTCGGTGGTTTAAGCCCGGATACTTCTTATGTCATCGTGCTTTCAAATCAATCGGGCGAAATATCTGGAACTACTGAGTTTGAGGTTCAAACTCAGCCTCTCGATCTTGAAACGCTTCGAATGTCTATCTATGACCGTATCAATGCCGCAATCGAAGCCGGCGATATCGAATGGGCGCAACTTCTAGCACTAATTGCAGGCGAAGGAGCACGTGTTGAAGAACGAATTAACGCTTTTAATGGGGACGTTGATTTCATGACAGGAGCCCTTAATGATATAGGAAATTCCCTAACTGCTGTTCTCGGCACAACGGGCGTAAAAAGCGGCACTGCTTCCCTAATTCGCGACGGATTCCTTGTTGACCTTGCACGTTATTTAGACCCGAGCGATCCAAATGGCTTTCCGAGCGAAGCCGAGGCATATCGTAATCAATTAAGGCAAGACGGCGAGCACAACATTACTGTATGGAATGGCGCCATCGGGCGCTACCTACAATATAGAAATGAAGCCCTTGCAAATTACCAAGCGATGGTTGCAGCGGCTCAAACCGCAGACGAACTGAATCAACTTGCCGATGAATTTCCAATGCCAGAGATGGTAGCGGAAGAGCCTCTGCCACCTGAAGTTGAAAATCCCCTGCCCAAGGCTTCGGATAAATTAGCGGAAGGCTACGCCCTTAGATCGAAGGCGGAAGAAGAGATACAAACCTATCAACCGATTGTGCCTATTGTAAAGGACCTCGCCGAAAACTTCGGGCTTGGGCTGAATCAAGTGAATGAATACATTGATCAAGGGCTGATCCAAATCACGGTAAAGGGCACGCAAGCCACCGTCACGATTGACTCAAGCGTGAACCTTCCGGCATGGGCAGTGAATTTAACCGATCCTCTCGGACCAAATAAACTTCCATCCGAAATCCATTATACCTTAGGCACTTTTACTGTTGAGTGTGACACTGCACCCTGTCCCGGTGAAGGACTTCACTACTATGTGACATCAGGAAGTTTTTATATTGGGGAAGATTATTATGTCGAGCTTCAGTATTTTGACAATGCCTCAAACTCAATCAGTGAGGAAAGTCGTCTTAAATCTGTAAAGATCTACGATGGGGATCCCTACCTTGTTTGTATAATGGCCCCTTGCCCGACGGGAAAACTCGTGAAAGAAATCAGTTATTGGGCGCACGATCCAGACCTAACGATTGTTTATCACGACGGATCACAAGGCGACGTGGCCAGCCGTGATGTCACTCTCCAAAAAGATCTCAATCTCCCAGAAATGGAAGATGATGGACAACATCACATTCAAACCGTCATTGATCTCGATAAAGATGAAAAGGTAATATCAAAGAGTGAACTCAGGTATGGTTATGTTGTGACTGGCTACCGAGATGAGTATGGAATGCTCATAGGCTTCGGACCGCTTATCCTTCGGAGCATCACCCGCACGGATGCTGATGGCAACCCGCTTTCCGAAATCACAGACATTCAACCCAATAAGGACAAAGGAATGAATTCAGCTCTCTACCAAGCAAACGTAGCGTTTCCTGATGGCAATGGAGTGCGAGTTATCTTTAACACATTGGAAGAGCTTTTCTTTCAGGCGCTAAAGGCCGAAGAAACCTATCGCGCCGAACTTGTATTTATGCAATCTAAACCTGCGGTTCAGTCCATTCCAACGAGTACAAACGGAGACGTTGCCATCAATTTTAATGCGTTGGATGGCGCCGTCATTTATCAGGTACAGGTCATAAAAAACGGACAAGTTGTTTATGAGGGCTTCCCAAGCGGAAATTTTGAGCCTATTCACTTGTCGGAAAACGGAAATTACGAAGCGCGCGTCAGGGCTTCCAAAAACCAGCAAATCGAGAACGGACCGTTAAGCCTATGGTCCGATCCGCAATCGTTCGCGGTTGATATATTTGCTTTACGCCAAATTACAGACGCTCCAACGCCGGCCTTGGATAGCGCTGGGAGGCTGAGCATCAACTGGCCTGCATTACAAAACACGCGGATTTATGAAGTACAACTTTCAAAAGACCCGGATTTCAAAACCATTGACCAATCATTCTGGCCGAGCGGTTCACATGAAGAAATCACACTTCCTAATGATGGTTCGTTCTTCGTCCGGGTGCGTGCTTGGAGCGAACTCCCGGAAAATAGCGGTATTGCCAGTCAATTTTTCAGCTTCGATCCTATTGTCTTCGCAAAACCGCAGGCGCAAATAAGCCTCTTAGAAAAAGTGTTCACTGCCTTTCTTATTTATAATCCCACCGTACAAGGTTTGAAAGAAAGGGCCTTCCGTGGTAATGAGAGCTATTTAAGCGCATGGGGTGAACATCAAGACGTGAGTGATCTTTATCGATTCTGGTGGAAAGAGGAGAAGAAAACAAAGGACGAACAATTTGTAACCACTGCGAAGGAACCAAAAGTAAAAAATCTCAATGAGATTTTAATTCCAGAAGATAAAAACATCGAACAAAAAGATGTGATCGATGGGCTTACCGATAAAGCCGAGGTGACCATTGCTTTCCCCGATCAAGTTCCGCCAAACTTTTCGATACAATTTGAGAATATTACGCTTGTAGATTCCACGATTCCGATACCGGAAGGAGAGCTCCAACAAATGCAAGAAAAAGTCCGGAAAGAAGAAATTTCAGAGGGTCTTTATCTGGAAGTGTTAGAACAAATGAAGAAGCGGCTGGACCAAACAACCCAAGCTCAAAAACCTGCCCTTATTAAACCCTCGCAAACCACACCGATGGCCCAAGGCGAAAACCAAATCCCAACGGAAGGCTAAAAAATTTCTCTGTGAAGTGAGAACATAACATGCTTAAGAGCGTGCTGTGGGCTGGCTTAATTCTTTTTTGCGGGCGAGCAAATGCTGGGCGAAATTGGATTCAAACCCACCCATCTTTTCTTGAACACCCTTCAATTCAACTTCCACTTCGGCAAGTGTCATTCGGCTGATTTTCTTGCCCTTTTTCTCGGCAGGTTCCGGTTTTTCCTGCGCCTTTGGTTTCTCTTCTTTTGCGGGAGCAGCGGCTTTCGGTTCCGCAGGCTTTTCTGAGGCCGGAGCTTTTGATTCCTGTTTTTCGGAAGGCTCAGCCTTCGGTTTTTCTTTTTCTTCTTGTTCGGGTTTATCAGCCATGACTATGAACTCCGGCGGGTCATCGCCATTTGAGCCATGAGCGCTTTTCTGCGGGAATTAATCCGACCGACTAAAAATGAAGCGGCATCTAAATCTGAATCGGACGAAAGCTGGCTTTCTACGCATTGAGCATGGCGCCAAAGAACTTTACGAAAGGTATCGTTTTCGGCAATGGCGATCGATAATTGGCTGCGCAGATACATAAGTGTGTTGGCATCCTTCGGGCATTTTTCTTTATTGGCCAAGAGATCAATGGTTTGAATATAACGATCCATTGCAATGGAATTGATTCGGATTTGGCGGTGAAGAAGCTCCACTTCTCTCTCGGTTAAAAAACCGCGGAGCAGTTTGGAATTAGTTTTAAATTGTTTTCCGCCTTTATTTTTTTTCATCTGTGTGATTCCTAATATCTTTCAAACGATACACTACGGAATTTACAAAGTCAAGGAATGTATCCTCGTTCAATCAGGCCGTACTTCAAAAAAAATAGCTTCCGGCCGGCACGCGAAACGCGGAAAAAGTGTGCGGCCGGCTCCGAGGCCGCGTGAGACAAAAAGGGTTATTTCCTTGTACCGATGAAGCCCCTCCACGTAACGCCGGCCCAATTTTGTTTCACAAATTGGAGCGCCTAAAACTGGGAACCGCAATTGTCCGCCGTGCGTGTGTCCTGCAAAAACCAAATCAACACCATGATGAGACAATTTCAAAAGGGCATCCAAATGATGGGTCAAGAGAACATTAAGCGTTTGGGGACTTAACCCATGAAGCGCTTTTTCAAAATCAATTCTCTGTGTCACCGGATCATCCGTTCCGCCGATCAATACCGGAGTTCCATGTACGTCAAGTTTTGTCGATTCATTAATCAAAACGCGGACGCCGATGCGCTTCATTTCCGAAACAAAACGGGGAACGTTATTATGATCCATGGAAGTCTTGCCCAATCCCATGTGGTAACGCAAAGTATCTTTCATGTGATAATTGTAATAATCATGATTGCCCAAGACAAGAAAAGTGCCGTAGCGGGCACGAAGGCCGGAAATTAATCGAACGGCCGTATCAATGCCCTCATTATTATCAATAATATCACCGGTCAAAAAAATCAAGTCCGGGTTCAGCATGGAAAGCTTCTGGAAAAATCCGCGCTTGGAGCCTTCGCTTCCGACAAAATGAATATCAGAAAGATGAAGAATGGTAATGGGCTTGCGAACTTTTTTTTGGCCGTGGATCGTGATTCGTCGCAAACGATACCAATTGGGCTCCACGAAAAACGCCCACAATAAAATCCCTACAAGCCCGGCCCCGATCTCAAGCAAAATCATGCTGCCCTTTCTGTTTTTAACAAATTCATCAAATGAGTAATATCCGATTTTGTATTGTATATATGAGGCGCTACTCGAATCCCGCCGCCCCGCGGAGAAACGTACGTTTTCCTCGCTAAAAGGAAATTCGTCAATTTCTGGGCATTCTTTACAGAAAAAACAATGATGCCGGATCGCATCGATGGTTCTAAAGGAGAAAGAATCTGAAAGCCATGTTTTCGCAACTGATCGATCAAAAAACTGGTGAGAGAAAGAATTCTTCGCTCAACATTCAAAATCCCGATTTCTGAAAGATAATCGAGCGCAGCGCCCATGGCAAAAATATGCGGAAAGGGCGGACATCCGTATTCGTATCGTGAAGCATCCTGTTTTAACGAAATGTGCCGATTGTCAAATTGCTCTGGATGAGGCGCGCTTCGCCAACCCGCCGACTGAGGTTTGAACTTTTTGATCCATTTTCGATTGATATAAAGGATTCCCCCGCCGTAACCTGCCATCAACCACTTATAACTATTGGTGGCAAGAAAATCAATTTTGGAACGTTTCACATCAATGGGTAAATAACCAAAACCCTGCGTCGCATTCACCACAAAAAACCGATTTCCCTTTATTTGGCCGATGGCTTCGAGATTTTGTCTAAAGCCATTTTGAAACTGAACAAAGCTGGTCAAAATCGTCTTCACATCCGGCTTTAAGCAGCGCTTCATCTGATCGACGGAAATAATTCCCTGAGCAGGTTCCAAAAATTTTAACGTTGTGTTCCGATGAATCCACGGAACCGTTGTGGCTGGAAATTCTAACGTATTGGTGAGAACATTCCCCTGGTCTGCGATCAGCTCGGCAATTAAATTCATTCCATGCGATGTGCTTGAAGTAAACGCAATCTCATCCGGTTCCGCATGAATGAATTGAGCTACTTTGCGCCTTACCTCTTCGCGCCGTGCAATCCAGCGATTCCAGGAAAAATCGGCAAAACCGGCAAGTTCCTTATAGTATTGAAGCGTCCGTTCATAAACGGGGCGCGGCATGGGAGCGGCGGAAGCGTGATCAAGGTAGGTGAAGCGCTTTGTAATTGGAAAATCGCGCCTGATTCTTTTCCAATCAACCATGTTCATAATGCTGCCAGCCCTTGACGAGCCGAAGCATCAATTCATAACCGCGGTCGAGTGCAATGCCCGTTGCTTTAGAATCAGGCTCGGTGTAAGGACGTTCGGAACAACAGAAAGGAAGGTCGGAACCGGCGAAGATAAACGGAACAGGCTCCGCAACATGGGTTTTTTTCACAATCGGCGTATAATGATCCGGCGCCACAAAAAGCCGCCACTCTTTCTCTTCTTTTAGGCGTTCTACAATAGGGCCTACGATAAATTTATCGATATTTTCAATAGCGCGGATTTTTTCCTTAACATTTCCCATATGCCCTGCCTCATCTGTCGCTTCCACATGGACAAAAACTAAATCAAGCCGCTTAAGCGCTTCGATTGCGAAACGTCCTTTTGCTTGATAATCAGTATCAAAATAACCGGTAGCGCCCGGCACTGAAATAATTTCCCAGCCGAGATAGCGGCCTAATCCATTCAATAAATCAACGGCGGAGATAACGCCGCCTTTGATTCCATATCTTGTTTCAAAGTGCTCCAATTTTGGAGCTGGGCCTCCGCCCCAAAGCCAAATCATGTTCGCCGGTTTCTTGCCCGCTTTGAGACGCTTTTGATTGATTGGATGATTCGTTAAAATCTTTTTTGATTCGTTGGTCAAATCAATCAAAATTTCGGATCCTTTTCCGCTCGGCCAATGGCTTGCGAAAGGTGTGCCTTGAAAATCATGAGGTTGATCGGTTGTGCAATCGATATCAACAGCGCGCTTATAGCACATGATATGACGGTACATTTTTCCGGTATGAAATGAGATCAAATTGTTTCCGAGATTTTTTTGAAGCTCTTCAATTAAAATCTGAGCCTCTTCCGTTGTAATATGATCTGCCGAATAATCCGTGAGAACGCCTTTTTCCTCAGAAACTAAATTGCAGCGGAATGCCAGTTCGCCCGGTTTTAAAACGATCCCAATATTGGCAGCTTCAAGCGGTGCGCGGCCTGTATACACGCACTTAGGGTCATAGCCCATCAACGAAAGGCCGCATACATCGCTTCCGGGATACATTCCGTCGGGACAGGTCTTGAGGGTACCTAAAATAGAATGGCGCGACAAATCATCCAGGTTGGGCTTGGAAGCTGCTTGAAGGGGAGTTTTATTCCCTAATTCTTTAAGCGGCCAATCGCCTACTCCATCGGGAACAATAACAATGCGTTTCATAGATTTACCTTGGGGAAACCGAATCACCTTCAGGCAGGCATTCGAGCAATGATTTTTTGGGATCGGGAAACAGATGTTTCGGGCACCGCAATTCCAAATCCTTTAAACGGAGTCCCGTGAACATCTTTGCGTCCTTGCTCATAAACAAAACATTCGATTTCTTCTTCTTCTAATCGGGCTTGAAGTGCCTGAGCTTCCTCCCATGAATCGGTATCATACACTTGAATCCAAGCACCTAAACCTTTTTTGGGATGTCGCCAAACTTTTATCTTACGGCCTTTTATTTTTCCGCTCACGACTTGAAAAAGCCGGACCAAGAAAAAGATAATCAACCCAAGAATGGCGGCGTATGCGGTCAGATAAAATAAAATGCGGATCAACATGTTTAAGGTTGTTAAGTTAAAGCTATTTCAGCTCTCTTTGTTTGCAATACAACTTCCTCTTGTGACCTCATTTCATTCAGAGAAAAAATCATCTCCGAGCGCACCTTCTGGCAAAATGCTTCAATCGAAGCGCTGTCATTTGAAGGCGGCGGATGCGGAGTTCCTATTCTGACCGTTACTTCTATGCGGTGATTGATCAGCAATGTTCCTTTGGGAATTAAATCCCTTGTCCCTTGAATCACAAGAGGGACAACCGGAAGGCCAAGCTCTGTGGCCAGTTTAAAAGCGCCTACCTTAAAAGCATGAATTTCCCCGTTACGGCTTCTCGTACCTTCCGGAAAAAGCAGCACCGAAACACCCCGTTTTAAATATCCCATTGCTTTTTGGATGGTTTCCCTGCCGCTTTTTTGATCACCGCGGGTCAGAGGAATATATCCCGCAAGTGAAAGCGCCCAGCCAAAAAAGGGAATCCAAAATAGATCGCTCTTTGCGATAAATTTAAACGGGAGGCGGAGGTGTAAAACAGCGATGATATCCGCAATGCTCTGATGATTGGCCACAAGCACATACGTCGTCCCTGGTTTTAAGTGCTCACGCCCTTCAAAATGGACACGCATGAGAGGACAAACGGCCAAAATGCTTTTGGCCCAAAAAGAAATAAGCGGATGAAGCCTTGTTTGGTCTCGGTCAAAAACAGACAAAATACAAAAAGTAATAAAAATAGGAACGAATAAAACGATGGTCACAAGCCCAACAAGAAACCAACTGATGGTGGAACGGACCCAGCTAAAAAAGGAGTAGTTTGGATTCATTTCAATAAGCGGATTTTCTTGATGGCCCGTTTGAATACGTTGCGTTCACCTTCATAGCTCATCAAACGAATCGCTTTTTCAAAAGCAAACCATCGGGCGTACTCAACTTCATCATCATGATCGCTCAACTTTCCTTTGACATACTGGATGAGAAAAAAGTGAACCGTTTTAAATATCTTTCTCTTATCTTCCAAATCAAAAAATGAATATCGGATAGACCCAAGCCCCGAAAGAATGGTTCCAGAGATTCCCGTTTCTTCCCGTACTTCCCGGAGCGCGGCGCGTTTAAATGTCTCGCCCTTTTCAATATGTCCCTTTGGCAAGCACCAGATCATCTGATCTTTTAGATTGCGACGGCCGATAAGACAAATCCGAATGCTTGAACTTAATTTCTTAAAAGTAACCCCGCCCGCTGAAACCTGGCGTTGAGTGTGGCGCGATTTTACCCCGTTAGAGATGACATCTCTAACGGGGTTTACCCGTTGTTTCACGAAACCAATTTCTGCTTAAGATTCTCCGGCTCAGGCTCTGGCGACAATTCTGTGTCGAGCTGAGAACTCGTCTCTACAGTCTCCTCCAAAGCAAGGGTTGAAGATTCGGCAGCGGCATCCATCTCGGTAGCTTCTTCCAAATATGCTTTCAGTTTTTCCCAGGTCTTAGGGCCGCAAACTCCATCGACAACCAGGCCCTGCTTGGTTTGAAAACTTCGAATAGCGGCCTTCGTCTTAGAACCAATGACCCCGTCAATAGCGCCATGATAAAATCCCGCTTCCGTCAACGCTTCTTGAATCTCCTTAGGATCAATTTTTCCGCTTTTGGTACCTTGCGATTCCAACTCGGCGAAAGCCAAAGAAGAACTGATAACACCAAACATAAAAAAAGCGAAGGAAACTCGACCTACTTTCTTGATTAAAAATTTACTCACATGCGCCCCCTCTCCCGTTCCTTAGTTTCTAAAAAAACCGGTTTGAAATAATTCTGTTTCTTCATAAATCTTTTGCATGCTGCGGAGCTCATCAAAAGTTAATTTTGGCGTCCGCACCGCACGCAAATGATCGTCTACATGCGCCACCGTTTTGATTCCCGGAATCACCGCAGAAACTGCTTGTTCCGCCAACACAAATTCAATGGCGGCCTGTTTCAACGAAACTTTATTTGTATCAAAGGCGGTTTTAATTTGTTCAATTTTCTCAAGATCCGTCAAATATTTATCCTTCATCCAACGGTTCCGATGGTCATCTTTCGAAAAATGACTTTCGGCCGTATATTTACCCGTGAGAAGCCCGCAATAAAGCGGCTCACGGGCAATAAGTCCGATATTGTGTTCTTCGCAAAGAGGCATTAATTCCGTTCGAATTCTTTGATCGAGTAAATTATAAATGGCTTGGATTGTTTCCGGCGATTTATTTTGAATTGCTGCGATGCCTTCCTTGCCCAAATGAATCGAAATCCCGGCATGGCGTATTTTTCCCTCTTTTTTGAGTTGATCAAGCACGCTAAATACGCTCGCGTCTTGAATCATCTCAAGCTTTGGATTATGAAGCTGATAAAGATCAATATAATCTGTTTTCAGGCGCCTTAACGACTCGCCGCAAGCAAAACGGATATATTCCGGATCAAAATTCTTTTTGCTTCCACCATGATAAAAATCCCATCCGGCCTTGGAAGCGATTATAACCTGCTGGCGCCTTGAACCTTTAAAAACTTCTGCAATTAACTCTTCGCTATGCCCATGGCCGTAGGTATCGGCCGTATCAAAAAAATTAATGCCCTGGTCAAACGCATAAGCCAGAGCTCTTAGAGATTCTTTGTCATCGGTGGCGCCGTAACTGGTGCCCCCGATCGCCCAACAGCCAAACCCAAGCTCGGAAACTTCAAGTCCAGTTTTGCCGAGCTTGCGTTTGTTCATAACCTTTCGTCATTGCGAGGAGCGTAAGCGACGAAGCAATCCCGTCCTGTCATTCTGAGCGCAGCGAAGAATCTCTGAGATCCTTCACTTCGTTCAGGATGACATTTCGTATCAGATTGCTTCGCTTCGCTCGCAATGACATTTTTAGACAAGGACGGTCTCCTTGCGATTAACAACTTGAATTTGATCCCGCCCGCCAAATTTATCCCACCATGCATGAGCGCCGCGATTAATTACTTGGTTTAGGGCTTGAATATTTTTTACTCCACGGTCGAGAAGCCATTTCTCAAGCGCTTGAATGCCTTCTTTTCCGTAAACAGGAATTCCTTCTTTCCATGTGGCGCGGCCGCACAAAACGCCGGCCCAATTGGTCCCGGCTTCAATGGCGAGTTCAAGGCTTTCGCGAAATACATCATCATCCACGCCGGCGCTTAAATAAATGAAGGGTTTCGTCGCAACGTCAGCGGCTTTTCGAAATAATTTCTTTGCTTCTTCGCGCGTGTAAGCTACTTGTCCTGTTTTATTGGCCTTTGAGCCCTCAACAAAAGCCATATTGACCGGAATTTCGACTTTGAGCACATCCACTAGATATTGAGGCTTAGAAAATTCCCGCATGCTTTCGGTCACAATATGGGGTTTGCGCTTCGCGTATTCGATTCCCTTTTCATCGCCGCCGGCCGGATCGTAACCAATAAATTCTAAAAAAAACGGGATGTCATGCGCAAGACATTCAGCGCCGATCCGTTCCGTCCAAGCGTGTTTATGTTCATTAATTTCTTTTTTCTCATCCGGCGAATAATACAAAAGAATTTTAATGGCGTCCGCTCCTTTCTCCTTAAGCCGCGCTACGGATTCATGATCCAAGAGATCAGGCAAACGGCCGGGTTTATCGGCATCGTAACCTGTTTTTTCATAAGCCAGCAGAACGCCCGCGTTTTTCGCACGCACTTTAACCGCCGGAAGTCCAAATTCCGGATCCAGTAAAATGGCGGTGGCATGAGGGGTAAGAACTTTAGAAACCACGACCTTGAATTCTTCCATTTGAGCGCGCGTAATTTCTTTTGAATCCACGCCTCTTGCCTTTGCAATTGATTTTTGAAGCGATCCCCGTTGATCCATTGCGGCAGCGGCAATTACTCCTTTTGAATTGGATAAAGCCATAAGTCCTTTAAATTTTCCTTCAGTCATCTTAATGCTCATTTCTCAAATCTCCTTAATACCGTCATTGTCGTCATAATTAATCAAATACTTCTGCGGTAATGCCCGTCATTTTTTTGCAAAACTTGGCAATTTCGCGAAGCCGCACCATTGGCACTGCTTCAATTCCGCTGTCTGCCGGCGGCCGGTCAATGGTATAAACTTGCACAGCCTGAGGCCGGATAAAACTAATTTCTTCCGCCCAGTGCTCGACTTGGCGGGGATTGGTATTATCGCAACTTCCCTGCACAAACAAACTTTGAATGGTAATCTCGCGCAATTCTTTTAAGGCCTTGAGCATTCGCGAAAAATCAAACCCGTGTGTGGGCTTATTGATGGCCCGGATTGTTTCGGGGTCCCCGCCGTCCAATTTCATGCAGCGTTCATCAAGCAGTTCAAGTGCCTCTTTAATTTCAGGCCGGTGGCACTGGGAAGCATCCGATAAAATTCCGATGTTCACGCCCGGATAGTACTCATCGCGTAGTTTTAAAAGCCCTTTCACGAATTCCAAAAATTGAGGATAAATGGTTGGTTCGCCGTTGCCTGCAATTGTAATGACATCAACCGGAGTTTTTTCGGCAATCATTTTTTGAAACGACACTTTGATTTCAGAAAGAAGATCAGGAAGGCGTTTTAATTTTTCATCTGTTTTCTGAACTGAATTGCCGGGACGCGGCGCCCTCAGCCCGGTCGGGGCTGAGGACTCCTCAGTCTTTGCCGCCGACCGCGTCAAAGTCCGAGGTGTCCAGCCATATTGACAGTACACGCAATCAAAATCGCAAAACTTATAAGACACGGGAAGCGGATTAATTCCGAGCGAGTGACCGTAACGGCGCGAATGAATCGGGCCGTACACAGCGGCATCTTGGAGCGGAAATCCGTTGGTTCCCAACACCGGCAATTGATATTCCATTACTTTTTCCATATTCCCAAACGAAAATTATTCTAAAAGCTCGTCAATGACGCTTTTCAGTTTTTGTTCCGGCTGAAATCCAACCACTTGCTTGGCTACTTGGCCGCCTTTAAAGAAAATTAAAGTAGGAATCCCTTGAACCCCGTACTGCGTTGGCGTTTGGGAGTTATCATCTACATTGATTTTGCCGACTTTTAATTTTCCAGCGTACTCTTTGGCGAGCTTTTCAACGATGGGTGCCACCATTCGGCAGGGAGCGCACCATTCGGCCCAGAAATCAACGAGAACCGGTATCTTTGAATCCAAAACTTCAGACTTAAAATTGCCATCTGTAAATACAGCTTCTGACATCACTTAACTCCTTTCACAATTGCGCTGAATTGTCCGAACCAATGGGGGCGGACTCATATTGAAGAGAAGAAGGTGATACTATACAATACGTGTTCTTATTTGTCTAGGGAGGCTGCAAAAGGAAAATCTTATGGCAGAACAGTTTATTATACGCGTCGAAGCCCGCTTTGAAGCGGCTCATAATTTAAGAGAATATAAAGGGGCGCCGGAACCTTTGCACGGCCATTCATGGAAGGTGGAGGCGAAGTTTAAATGCGCGAAACTGGACCACGAAGATATCGGAGTTGATTACGTCCACGTTGAAAAAGCAATTCGCGAATTAGCCGCGCGGTTCGATCATCGCTACATCAATGAAGTCTCACCTTTCGATAAAATCAATCCCACCTCTGAAAATATCGCCAAATGGTTTTTTGGGGAATTAAACAAACCTGCCGTCAGGCAAAACTCGGAGTTATCTGAAGTCGTTGTGTGGGAAGGCCCCGAAGCCTACGTTTCGTATTCGAATTAATTAATATTAAAGCCCGGCTTGTTTGCGTTTCTCGGCGAGTTCGCGGGCGTGTTCGCGGCGGATTTGGCCTTCTTTACATCTTTTCTTTTCAACCTGAGTTTCGCAAATCAAACGCGGTACGGGAGTTGGTTTTCCTGATTCATCCAATGAAACCATCGTGAAATAGCAGGAATTGGTATGTCGTTTTTTGCCTGTCTTTAAATTCTCTGCTTCAATTCGAATTCCAACTTCCATCGAGGTGCGGCCCACATAATTGATGGATGCCTTAAAGTTCACGAGCTCACCAATTCGGATAGGCTCTCTGAAATCAACTTGGTCGACTGAAACAGTAACACAATTAGGACCAGCATGGCGGGCCGCACAAACATAGGCCACACCATCTGCAATTGAAAGAATAACGCCGCCGTAAACCGTGCCGGCAATATTGGCATGCTGCGGCATCATCAACTGGCTCATTTCCGTTCGAGATTCAGAGACTTTTTTCTCAGGCACTTCATCCTCCTAATTTTTGTTTGAAATGGCTTTCTGAAGCGTCTTTAATTCATCGGCATGAAGCGGCCGTTTCTTTCCCGGCGGAAGCCCTTTTAAGATTAAAGGCCCGTACTGCTTCCGATGCAAATCAATGACGCGAATTCCAATCGATTGAAACATGACTCGAATTTGCCGCTTTCGGCCTTCATGAAGTATAATTTCAACCTTACTTTGCTTCTCTTGCGTACTGATTAGTTTAATTCGGCACGGGGCCGTTTGCTCACCTTCAATTAAAACTCCTTTTTGTAATTGTTCTATTTCAGTTTTAGAAATCTCTTTGTCCAAAACCGCCTCATAAACTTTTTCAACTCCATAACGAGGATGTGAAAGTTTATGCGCGAGATCCCCATCATTTGTTAAAAGCAAAAGCCCGGTCGTATCTTGATCGAGACGGCCGACCGGATAAAGCCTTTCTTTGACCTCTTTGAAATAATCCAAAACTGTTTTTCGGCCGTGTGTATCTTTTGCCGTCGTGATGACGCCCTTGGGCTTATGAAATAAAAAATAAAGCTTGTTCGTAGAAATTCCTATTTCCCGGTCTAAATAAGTAACGCGATCTTTTCCGGGAAAAATAGGATATGAAGGAATTCGAACGACTTCCCCATTGACTTTTATTTTGCCCGCTTCCAATTCCTGGACAACGCTCCGGCGGCTTGCAATTCCGGCTTGTGATAAAAAACTCTGGAGTCTCATCTTAATTTTTCTGTTCGTGAGGAACGCCAGCGCGCATGCATCCAAAGCCAATCGGCGGGGCGTTTGCGGACCACTTCTTCAATGGCTTTAACATATTGAGCCGTATTGGCAATCACATCGCGCTCATAATCACCGGTCTCAATCGCTCGAAAGGCTTCGCCTAATTTCACAATGGTTGGCTTCCCTTTTTCTCGGAAAGAAAAAACGGGGATAACGGCGGCGCCTTTCTTCAAAGCCATTACGGCGGGCAGGCTTGTGGTCCAGGCATCGCGCCCGAAATAAGGAACCGGAACGCTTCCGTAACGTTCATGCTGATCGATTAAAACGCAGACGATTTCATTCTGCTCAAGAAGTTTCACCGCCTCGCGCGCAGCCCCTTTTTTATCAACCGTTCTAAGCCCCGTTGCCCCGCGCAGTTTCTTGACCGCATAGCGGTACAGAAAAAGGTTCCCAAGCACACGCGCAATCGCATTAATGGTCACGCCTTTTTCTCGCACCCGCTTACCTGCCGCAACACCCATCCATTCCCAATTACCGAAATGAGAAACAATCAAAATAACCCCTTTCCCGCGCTCAAGGGCTTTAAAAACGGTTTCTTCATTTTGAATCTTGATGTATTTTTTAAGATCCTTCACGATTTTCGGAATCCGGATGAGTTCAATGGCGAAATAGCCTAAATTTTCAAAAGATTGGAGGGCAACTTTTTTGATTTCGTCTTCGGTTTTTACGCCGGCAAAGGCAAAATGCAAGTTCTCAAGCGCCACGCGGCGATATTTCGAAAGAAAAGCATAAAGAAGCCTCCCGCCCCATCGGCCCAATGCCATGGCCGCATCAAACGGAATCAAATTGAGAAGAAAACAAAGCACACGAAAGGTAAGGTATTGAAGAAATTCTATCGTTCTGATTCTTACTTTTCTAAGCTTCATGAAGAGGCTCTTGCTGGGTAATGCAATGAACGGTGCCTTGTCCGTAAATTAAAGGAATCGCTTTAATCCCCACTACGTTCCGATTTGGAAACAGGTCTTTTAAAATTCCCAATGCTTTTGTATCATTTGAATCGTCAAAAATGGGCACCAAAACCGACTGGTTAGCGATATAAAAATTTGCGTAACTCGCCGGCAACTCCATTTTACCCGCTTGAATTTTGCGCGGCATGGGCAAAGGGATAAGTTCCAAGCAATCGCCTTTTTGATTCCGAGCATCGCAGAGACATTTCAAATTTTTTTGAAGCGTATCAAAATTCTCATTACTGGAATCTTCCGGCGAGGCATAAACAATGCTTTTGGGGCCAACAAAGCGCGCCACCTCATCCACATGTCCGTCTGTATCATCGCCGGCAATCCCTCCGTGAAGCCAAATCATATGACGAATGCCCAAAAAAGCCGCAAGATATTGTTCGATTTCGTTACGCCCCAAGCTGGGATTTCGATTTGGATTCAAAAGGCATTGCTCCGTCGCAAGGCAAGAACCAAGGCCGTTGACATCAATAGAACCGCTTTCTAAAACCATGTCGACCGGAAATTGTTTTGCCTTCGTAAAACCTGCGATTTTTTCAGGTATAAGATTATCTTTTTCAAACGATTTATATTTATGCCCCCAGGCATTAAACCTCCAAGTTGAGCAAGCGAGTTTCCGAGATTGCTTCGCTTTCCGCCACCCCAGACGGCGGATGCTCGCAATGACGTCATTGCGAGGGAGCGAAGCGACTGAAGCAATCTCGGAAAGAAGAAAAATCGGCCCATAATCGCGAATCCAAGGGCTGTCCGTTTCAACTTGATGAAGGAAAACATTTTTGACAAAAGACCTCTGCTTTAACTTTTTGGAAACATAATCTTGGGCGGATTGATTTTCAACGAGAACATGAACTTTCTCCCCTTCATGAATGCGCGCGATGATATCAAGATAAGCATCCTCCACCTGAGCCAATTCTTTGGGCCAAGTTTCCAAATCGTGAGGCCAGGAAAGCCAAGTGGCCTCATGGGGTTCCCATTCGGCCGGCATTCGGTAACCAAGCTTCGTTGGCGTCGTCATTGCGAGGAGTCCCTCTGGGACGACGAAGCAATCCCGGTCATAGATTGCTTCGACCTCCTTTGGAACGCTGTCTCGCCCCAATACGGGGCCTCGTAGGGGCAATGACGTCCAAGCCCACCATAAACATCTGACCTCAAGGATTTTAAAAACGGCCAAACTTTTCTAATTTTTTCGATTTTCGACAAATCGCAAACCGCAATCAAAATTTCCTCCTGATTTTCACTCGCTTGAGCCACCATCTCGCCAAAAGGGCCTGCCACAAACGAATGCCCCCAAAATGTAAGCGCTTCTTCACGCCCTACGCGATTTACCGCTGCCACATACACTCCATTGGCAATGGCGTGAGCACGCTGAATGATTTGCCATGCGTTTAATTCATTTTGACGCATGCGCTTTGGATCGCTCGAATTCCAGCCGATGGCGGTAGGGTAAAATATAATTTGTGCACCGGACATTGCAATGGCGCGCGCTGCTTCCGGAAACCATTGATCCCAGCAAATTAAAACCCCGATTTTTCCGTATTTCGTTTCATAGCTATTAAACGCGGAATCGCCGGGGCTAAAGTAATGTTTTTCATAAAAATAAGGATCATTCGGCAAATGCATTTTTCGGTATTTGCCAACGATGTTCCCATCCGCATCAATGATAATCGCTGCATTATAATACTTCCTTCCTTGGCGTTCAAAAATGGGAACAATGATAACCACCTTCAATTCGTAAGCCAATCGGCGGAATACTTCGCTCGTAGGACTGGGGATCGTTTCGGAAAGCTTGAAATAAGAAGAGCCTCGCGTTTGAGGAAAATAACGTGTTTTGAAAAGTTCCTGAAGTGAAATAATTTGAGCGCCCTTTCGAGCAGCTTTACGAACCATCTCGACCGCTTTGGTAAGATTGGGCTCGGGCGCAGGGCTAGCCTTCATCTGAATCAGGCCAATTGTTACCTGCTTTTTCTTTGCTTCCCGGCGTTTGCACTTCATAAAATAAGAATGCTTCTAAATATAACAAAAAAGAGGGGATTTGGAGAGAAAAACTAACGATTGGAAGAAGAGGAGAGCTTTGTCTTTTCTTCAATGGATTCGGCGGTACTCTTCAGTAACTGGCTTGCGCCCCGAAAAATACCATCGGTTTTCTTTTTAACGTTCTGAACCGTCTCGTCTACGATCGGATTAGAAACCGGCAGGGTTCCGCTAACCTGCTCCACCATTTTCGTGCCTTCGCTGAATACGTCAGCCCCCATGGCCTGAGCGATTTCTGTACCTTGCTTCGCAAGATCCTGCCCTAAGGCCAGCGAAACATCGAGATGTTCTTTTAACTGGGCCACCGGAACATTCAAATTTCCAAGGGCGGCTTTGTAAATAACCTTCAAGACAATAATCCGAACGATATCTAAAGGATTCGAAATTCCAAGAAATATTTCATGATCCATATGGATGTCGATTTCTTTTTCAAGCGGTTTCGGCATCGTGTAGTCCACGTATCGAACACGCCGAACGGTAAGGTCTAAGCGATCAACAAAAAAATTAAGCGCCTGAGGCGAAGGGGCTTGTTTGACGGCTTCCGTTTCTTGCTTCAGTTCACTCTTTTGTTTTTTAAGCGCGGTCAATTGAGAAATATTGGTTTGCCCCGAAGCATTTTTAACAATGGTGACTTCATCAATATTAAATCGAATTTCCTGAAAATGAAACTTGCGGCTAGAGAGAAACTCTCGCAAACTAAAATCGACGTACGCTTCGGGAATAAATGCAAACCTTTCTTTTCCAAAACCGGCTGGATTTTTTAACTCGATCCCGTAAATTCCGAACTGTGAACTTGGTAAATCGAAATGGATCTTTTGAATGGTTGCTGGAAAACCTGTGACCTTGGAAAGCGCTGCGGCAAGAACCGGCCGCAGCCAAAAACCGCTGGTCAGAATGATTAATAGAATAACGAGGAAGAAAAAACCTAATACAGCGGTAATCTTTTTGATCATATGGGTAAGGTGTAATCTAGTATTAGGATAATATCGGGTTCTAAAATATTCAAGCAATTAATAAAGGCGCTATCATCATCTGATAGCGCCTTTTTATATAACGATCGTAACTTATTTCAAGCTTATTACTTACTTGCTTTGCTGCTTGAATCGCTTTCCGAACCCAGTAACTCAAGCGGACAGCTTGGGTCAGGAACGGGAATCTTAACTTGAGGAATAGGGGAGGTTGCCACTTCGAGAACGCCGGTGCCTGTTCTCGTAATGGTGTGAACAAAACCTCTTCCAACCCCTTCCCAAGGATTCTCATTGATTGCCGGCTGTCTGAACAGCTCAACCCAACCAAAAGCGGCATTGGCAATGCCGCGGCCAAGTTTTCCGCCAAAGGCTTTAAAATAGCTGTCTGAATCTGCTAATTCGCAGAATTTGCAGGCAGCAAAACTCATTGGAGCAAAAGCTATTAACATCACCATCATTAACGCTAGTACTCGTTTCATTAGTTTCCTCCCTTTTAAGGTGTAAGTTCTCTCCCTATTATATCGGAAAAGGCTGAAAAAGCTTTAGGTGGCTGTCTTGTTCAGATACCAACCGGTTGCGCAGACCTTGGAGCAGAAAGCTCAAGCTCATCAAGCGTAGAAAGCTCGTCAAGGAGTTCATCATCTCCTAATAAGTCTACTCCCGCATCCGTCACTTCCTCGCTAAAGGCTTCAAGAACGGCCATCTCTTCCTCAATTGAAAGAGTTTTTGAAGGTAATGGCTTCGGTTCGTCATTGCGAGGCGTAGTTTTCAGTGAAGCCGAAGCAATCTCTGAATTCTGGGATTGCTTTCCGCCACTCCAGACGGCGGATCCGCCGTTCTGCTGGGCGGACGTTTCGCTCGCAATGACGGGAAGAATTTGCGGTTTAGAGTGCATAGGCCTCCAAACAAAATAAAGCGCTCCCGCCAAAGCGGCACCGGCTACCAAAACAATGACCGCCTGAGGAAAGCCGAAATGCGGCCCTTTCATCCGCTGATCAATTTTGGCGTTAACACCCGCTAGATAACCATCCAAAAGATTGCGCGGAGGTTCCTTGATCTTTACCTTGTTGACCAACCGTTCAAGTTCCGGTGTTAATTGCTCATTTTCCATATCGCTCACCTCCTAAATACTTTTCATTTGGCTTCCTACCTGCCTGCCGGCAAGACCGGTTTTTGCAGAAGCCGATAAAATAGATTTTAACTTTACGGTACCATGCGCCAAATGCGCTTTCACTGTTCCGAGTGCCATACCAAGTGTTTCCGCCACTTCAGAAAGCGCCAGGCCGTTTAAGTACCGCAAAACAAATACTTCACGCTCGCGCTCTGGCAGTTCATAAATTGCCCGCTCAAGCTGCGCCTTCGTTTCCTGCGCTTCAAAAGCCTCCCGCGGAGATTGGCCGCTTGAAGGTATAATTTCCAAAATGGATTCTTCTTCACCTTCGCTTCCTTCTCGTCCAGACCAAAATTGAAACAAACCGCGGGTTATTTCCTTTCGATAAACATCTTTAGCTTCATTTAAAACAATCCTAAAAAGCCATGTTTTAAATTTAGCGTCTCCTCGAAAACGAGCCAAACCAAAATAAGCCTTCGCAAACGCATTTTGCGAAGCATCTTTCGCTGACTCTGAATTTCTAAGAACGCCTTGGGCCA
Organism: Omnitrophica bacterium RIFCSPLOWO2_01_FULL_45_10b; assembly: GCA_001804205.1. GTDB lineage: Bacteria > Omnitrophota > Omnitrophia > Omnitrophales > Danuiimicrobiaceae > 01-FULL-45-10b. The sequence continues at coordinate 32,985 of MHFM01000009.1, read as the reverse complement.
TCATAATCGCTTGAAGCTGATATCGGGAAACGAGCACGCCGAAGGCGTCTCGGCTGCCTTCGCGTGCTTGCGTCACCAGTGTTTCATCAGAAAGAGCGGATGGTTCCATCAATTATCCTCTTCCGCGACGAGCGCCACCGCTTTGCCCTGTTCTCTTTGCAACTCTCTGAGCAGCTCCTCCCGTACCAAAACCAGGCTTTCCGCCAGGATGGCCTTGCGCAGAACCCAACCCTGGCCGGGGCCCGTTACCGGGATTAAACTGCTTCTGTCCATTTTTTCTATCAAAAACATTTTCGCGCCGATCCCTAACATTCTCTCTCCGGTCGCGGATATCTTCTCGATGATCCCGAACATCTTCCCTTCGGTCGCGCACATCTTCTTTTCGGTCTTTGATATCTTCCCTTTGGTCCAAACGGTCTTCTTTCTTATCCCAAACATCTTCCATCCGGTCACGCCGTCCACCGTCATGCTGAGCATCTCGAATATCCTCTAAGCGATCCGCTCGGTCTTCGCGGCGATCGCGAACATCTTCAGCTCGGTCGCGGTAATCTTCTCGTTTATCTTGAACGTCTTCACGCCGATCTTGGATATTTTCCTGCCGATCGCGATAATCCTCGCGCCGGTCGCGAATATCTTCTCTCCTATCCTGATGCGCATTTTGCCAACGCTCGCGCATATGCGGATGATTTTTCATAAATTGCTCAAAGCGCTCCGGATTATTTTCACGAAATTCTGAAAATCGATTTTCACGGTTTTTCAGAAATTGATCGTACTTTTCCGGATGATTGGTTTTGATACGCTCGGCTCGTTCCTCAAGCCGTTCGCGACGCTTCTCGGTAAGCTCATTAAACTTTTCCGGATTTTCTGTGCGGAGTTTTTCAAGCTTTTCGCGAAATTGCCCGCGTCTTTTTTCGGCGATTTCCTTAAACTTTTCCGGATTTTCTTCCCGAAGCTTGGTAAGCCTTTCCTGAACCTGCTCCCGATGCTTCTTCAGCTCTTCGCGGAATGCCTCAGGATTCTGGCTTCGAAGTTCCTTAAGATGGACAATCTTCTCTTGAGCCGTTTGCCCTGCACCAGCTGTATCCTCCGCCCATCCATAAGAAGCGAAACCAAGAACAGAACAAATTACGATTGCTAAAACCTTCCAGTTTACCGTCATTTTTACCTTCATTTTCGTATCCTCCTTTTCCCAATAGGGTAATGTGTCACCCTATTAGACGCATGGGAGGTAAAAAGGTTTAGTTTAAGTCGTAACTCTTTTTATACAAATAACTTACAATAATACATTTTTAGCTACTTTCTTAATTTGGCTAATGGCCCATCGGGCATGATCTTGAACCAAAGGCGAAGGGTCATCCAACGCTTTCTCAAGAATCGGCAAAGCAGCGTCAGAACCTAAATTCCCAAGCACGACGCAGGCATTTCGTAGCAGCTGCTTGCGGCTCGCCCGTGAAATCGGACTATGAGCGAATTTCTTTTTATGATCGCGATTGCTTTTTGTCTCAAACAACTGCAATAAATCAAGCTCAGTGCCAAAACCCGCTTCAGATGTTAATTCCTTCCAATCAGTTTCCTTCTGTTTTGCCGTATAAGGGCAAACGGTTAAACATTCGTCGCAACCAAATACCCAATTTCCGATTTTCTCGCGAAGCTCCATTGGAATTTCCGTTTTGTGTTCAATCGTAAGATAAGCAATGCATTTTCGGGCATCAACGTGCCCTGTCTCTTCAATGGCATGGGTCGGGCATTCATCAATGCACAACCGGCAAGTTCCACAGCTTCCCTGAAAAGGTTGATCCGGCTCAAGCTTTAAGTTGGTGATAAGCTCGGAGAGAAAAAGCCACGGGCCGAATTGAAGCGATAAAAGCTGAGTTTGTTTTCCGATAAATCCAAGTCCGGCCTGTTGCGCAAGAGTGCGCTCAAACAATGGTTTTGTATCCGTGGCCGGCTCAAAATAAACTTCATCGTTCACTTCTCGCTTTATTTTCTCTTTTAATAGCTCCAATTTTTCTGAAATCACCTTGTGATAATCTCGGCCCCAAGCATAACGCGCCACACGGCCCGTTAAATATCCATTGGATTTTGTCTCTGACTTTGAAAAATAATTAATGCCAAGGACGATGATGCTTTTCGCATCGCTAAAACGCTTCCAAAAACTTTGCCGGCGTTCTTCATATTGCTCAAGATAGGCCATCTCACCGTGCTTGCCTTGCTCTTGCCACTGGCGAAAAATATCCTCCGCTTCCTGAACCGGTTGAGGAAGCGTCATGCCGCAGGCATGAAAGCCAGTTTCGTGGGCCAGCGCTTTAATGCGTTCTTTTATCGTCATCCCCCACCAACTTTCGTTAGCAGTTCAATTAAACGAATCAAATATTTCTTGAAACCGGTATATTCTTTTTTAAAAAGTTGGTGGGGGATCATCGAGCTTTTATCAATCCAACCGAAACATGCTTCACATCTTCGCGTGATGGACACAATGTATTAATGGAACATTCGGCGCATTTTGGCTTGCGGGCAAAACACGTTCTGCGCCCGTGCCAAATAATAAGATGGGAAAATAAGGTCCATTCTTTTTGGGGAATCATTCCATTTAATTCCATTTCGATTTTTACGGGGTCTTGTTGCCGTGTAAGTCCAAGGCGATTGGCTAACCGCCTCATATGGGTATCAACAACAAGGCCGGGCGTACCAAAAATATTTCCCAAGATGACATTTGCTGTTTTTCTGCCAACCCCTGGCAGCGTTACTAAATCTTCCATTCGACTCGGCACTTTCCCGCCAAACCGCTTTACAATTTCTTTCATGCACCCGGTGATATTTTTTGTCTTGGCCCGATAAAAACCCGTAGAGCGGATTTCCTTTTCGAATGTTTTAACATTCGCTTTCGCGTAATCTTTTGCCGATTTATATTTCTTAAAAAGAGCGGGCGTTACCATGTTGACTCTTTTATCCGTACACTGGGCGGAAAGAATGGTGGCGACAACAAGTTCGATGGGAGTTTTAAAATTTAGTTCGATAGCGGCATCCGGAAACGTTTTTTTAAGGCGCTTGATAATTTCCAAAGAGCGCTTTTTTTTAGATTCGAGACTTTCGGTAATCATCCCACCACCTCCTTGGCAAGAGCATTCCTTAGGAGCATATTGTCATAGGAATGCTCTTGCTTTTCTTGAGAAAAGGCGCCGCTTAAAAGCGGCGCGCAAGGAGGTGATGGAATCATTTTTTACGGCCTCGCAAGTATTTTTCTACTTCCAAAACGGACATTGTATTAAGCGCATCATTTTTCTCAAGCCAACCTTTTCGCGCAATACCCACACCATAGGCCACATCGCTTAAACCGTCAAGGCTATGGGCATCGGGATTGATGCTGAAGCGGAGGCCCATTGCTTTTGGCTTTTTGCAAAAACGCCAATCCAAATCCAAACGATGTGGGTTGGCATTCAGTTCGATCGCTACGCCATATTTTTCCGCAGTTTCAAAAAGCGCATCGTAATTAATCGCATAACCTGCCCGCCCCAAAAGAAGCCGCCCGGTCGGATGGCCCCAAATGGTCATCGCCGGATGCGACATGGCGCGTGCGATACGCTTGGTCATTTCTTTTTCAGACATGCTGAAACGAGAATGAATGGAACCAACAACAAAATCAAATTTCTTGAGCACACGATCCGGGTAATCAAGGGAACCATCCGCTAAAATATCAGATTCAATTCCGCGGAAAATCCTGATCTTTTTGAATTTTCGCTCGAGACGATCGAGTTCCTTATTTTGCTTCTCAAGCCTCGCCTCGGAAAGACCATTGGCATAAACGGCGGTTTTCGAGTGATCTGAAATCCCCACATATTCATAACCAAGTTCTTCAGAATGATGAATCATGGCTTCAAGCGAAGCGGTGCCATCGCTATAGGTAGAATGAACGTGAAAAACGCCCCTGATATCTTCCAGTTCAATTAATTTTGGGAGCGGTCCTTTTTTTGCTGCCTCAATTTCACCGGTATTTTCACGAAGCTCGGGCGGAATATAACGAAGGCCCAAAACTTTAAAAATGGCTTCCTCATCCTTACATGGAATGGGTTTTGTACCTTTAAAAATTCCGTACTCGCTGATTTTAAGCCCCATTCGTTTTGCGATCGTACGCGTCGCTACATTGTGCTCTTTGCTTCCCGTAAAATAATAAAGAGCGCTTGGAAATTCTGAATCGCTTACTGTTCTGAGATCTGCTTGAATTCCAGATTTTAAAATGACGCTTGACTTGGTTTCGCCCTTCGCAAGAATTTGATCGACGGCTGGATAACTTGTAAACGCTTGATGGATTGGGGCGGGGCGTTTCGTGCTAATTAAAATATCCATATCATGGACAATTTCCTTGTGACGCCTAATGCTTCCGGCGACTTCAATTCGGGAAATGCCTTTGGATTTCTTAAGATACTGAAGAAATTTCTCGCTTTCCTCCTTTGCTTGTGAAATCAAAAAATATCCTTCTGTCTTCTTGTGGTGTTTAATGGCTTCTAAAACTTTAGCCTGAGATTTTTCGCCAAATCCGTCTAAATCCACCAATCGATTTTCATGGCAGGCCCGCTCAAGTTCAGCCACACTTTTAATTTTAAGCTTCTCGAAAAGTGCTTTGGCTCGCTTGGGCCCAAGCCCTGGGATTTGAAGCAAATCTAAAATACCGGCGGGAAGGGATTTGGTCAGCTCATGATGATATTTACATTTCCCGGTTTTGACGAGCTCCGTAATTTTCTCGGCAAGACCTTCGCCAATGCCTTTAATCTCGCGCAATTTACCTGACCGGGCAAATTCGGCGATGTCGCTTGCCAATCCTTCAATGACTCGTGCCCCATTATGATAAGCGCGGATTTTGAACGGATTTTCGCCCTTAATTTCAAGCAGTTCCGCAATCTCTTCTAAAATCTGGGCGATTTCTTTGTTGTCCATAAAGTTATCTCCTCGTCATTGCGAGGACTGCCGCCGAAGGCGGCGGGACGAAGCAATCTCAGAACCTTAGATTGCTTCGGCTTCGACTGGTTCGCCGCCTCACAATGACGAATTACCTAAATATAGTACTAAATTTAAGGAGCTGGTGCTATAATTTCGCTCCGATGGAAACCCTTGTTACCTCTCCGGAAATCGAACGCTATATTCAAAACCTTTACCCGGTAGAAGACCCGCTTTTGGCCGAAATGAACGAGCGGGGCAACAAAATCAACTTTCCATTGGTCGGCCCGCTTGTCGGCAGACTTCTTTACCAGCTCGCCAAAATGACGGGGGCTAAAAAAATCTTCGAAATGGGTTCGGGCTTTGGCTATTCGGCCTTTTGGTTTGCGCTTGCCCTTCCCGAAGACGGGATTATCTATCTCACGGACCAATCCGCCAAAAATTTAGAGCTTGCGAAACAATTTTTCACCAAAGGAAATTTAATTCGTAAAGCTCAATTTCATGTTGGCGACGCCATTGAGGCTCTGTCTCAAACGAAAGAAAGTTTCGATATTATTTTTATCGATATGGATAAAGAATCCTATCCGAAAGCTTTGGAATTGGCGAAGCCAAAAATCAAGTCCGGCGGGCTTCTCATCGCAGATAACCTCTTGTGGTTCGGGCAGGTGCTTGAAAAAAAGGGCGATTCTGCAACCGAAGGCATCAAAAAATTCAATCAAATGTTATTCAACGATTGCAATTTTATTTCCACGCTTCTGCCGATTCGAGACGGAGTCGGCGTTGCTTATAAGATAAAATGATCCCCCGCCAACTTTTTAAAAAAGGATACATTGATTTCAAAAATTTTTTGATTCACCCAATTGAACTGTTAACGAAAGTTGGTGGGGGATGAAAGCGATTATTTTCAAGGAACACGGTGATATCGACCGACTGATTTATACGGATGTTCCGGAACCAAAAATCGGATCTGATGAAGTGCTCATTCGCGTGCGCGCGTGCGCGCTGAATCACCTGGACATCTGGACCCGCCAAGGAATGCCGGGCGTCCCCATTCCGCTCCCCCATATTCTTGGATGCGATATTTCAGGTGAAGTAGAAAAAATAGGCGCAAACGTAACCGGAATTTCCAAAGGAATGCATGTCATTATCGCTCCCGGAATTTCCTGCGGTTCCTGTAACTGGTGCAAAGACGGGTGGGATTCGCTTTGCGATCAATATAAAATCATCGGTTTTCAAATCGACGGCGGTTACGCTGAATTTGTAAAAGTGCCGGTGAGAAATTTGATTCCCATTTCTGATCGATATTCTTGGGAAGAATGGGCCGCATGCCCTTTGGTTTTTTTAACCGCCTGGCACATGCTCATCACACGAGCGAAACTCCAAAAGGGAGAAACGGTTCTCGTCCACGCTGCTGGATCGGGCGTGGGGAGCGCCGGAATTCAAATCGCAAAAGTGTTTGGAGCGCGCGTGATTACAACGGTCGGAAGCGATGAAAAGGAAAAGCGCGCAAAGGAACTGGGTGCCGATGAAGTGATTAATTATAAAAAAACGGATTTCGGAAAAAGGGCCCGCGATTTAACTCAAGGGCAAGGGGTTGATATTGTGCTTGAGCATATCGGTGCGGAAACATTTTTGAAAAGCCTTGCCGCCCTTGCAAAAAGAGGCCGGCTCGTTACCTGCGGCACCACAAGCGGTTCGGCCGTTCAATTAGACCTTCGATTCCTGTTCGTCCGCCAGCATGCAGTAATGGGATGCTACATGGGTGGCCTCGAAGAACTGAATAAAGCTGTTGAACTTCTTAATAAAGGAAGCGTAAAACCTGTCGTTGACTCCACGTTCCCCCTTACGGAAGCGCGTGAAGCCCATCAGCGTATGCTCGACCGGAAAAATTTTGGAAAAATCGTGTTAAAAATCTAAATGAAAATCGCTTGATTTTCGCATTCTAACGAACCTATAATAGATTTCGTTGGTAATTATAAACTTATACCACCACACTAACGCGAAGGAGATAACGTATGAAAAAGGTAATTGTTTTAGGCGTTCTTTTTTGCTTCGCTTTTTCGATGACAGCGCAGGCAAAAGATGTTTGGGAAATGGCAAATTCCGATCAATACGGCGAAAAAGTAGGGGGAATGCTTGGCCGCGGTCTTTTTAACGCCGTAACTTGTTTTGTAGACATCCCCGTGCAAACAGTAGCCGGCACTAAAAAAATGAAGCCTGAATTTATGGGAGCTGTCAGCGGATTCGGAAGTGGCTGCGTATGTACGGTTCTCCGAGCTTCCTCAGGCGTTCTTGACGTCGCGACTTCTTGGATCCCCAACTTCCATGGCCTTCCCGTTAGCCGCAGTTATGAAAACTGTCTTGCTGCAGAAACTACCGAATCAACTTACGTCGCTCCAACTACAACCGTATATCAACCAGCACCATCACCAAAGCCGGATTCCGAAGACCGGATGAAATACGTAAAGAAGTAAACACATCAATAAAAAAGGGCAGGCAATTCATTTTGCCTGCCCTTTTTTATTTTTGGCCATTAAGAACTGCTGATGCATCGCCGATACGGATAAGGCTTAAGAATCCTCCTAAAAAAAGAGGTGCTTGATGCCGAAGCAAATAAGAGTGGCGGGTATCGGAATCTTAATTCTTGCGAGTTTAGTTTCTTACGGCTTTACTTCCTTTTCTATTCCCTGGCAACTTCCATTACAAAAATTATCCCTTTTACCTTCTAATGAAGCCCGTCTTCAATCAACTCCGGTAAACTCAGGTCAAAGTAATCAAAGCGAAAAGCTGTTCTTCAATTACAAAGCCTGGCGTCAAATCCAGGCTTCTGCATAAAGAAAAAATCTAAGGAAGCGGTTACTGCCGCTCAAGCTGCGTGCGAAGGGCTTGAGCTTCGGGATACTTGCCTTGCGTTTCATAAAGTGCGGCAAGATTTTCCATGGTGGTTTCAACATGCGGATGATCGGGCCCTAAAACTTTTCCCATAATTTCAATGGCGCGTTTGTAAAGAGGTTCGGCGTCTGAATATCTGCTTTGGGAATGATAAAGATTAGCAAGATCATTTAAAGAAGTCGCTAAATCAGGATGAACCGGACCTAATGTTTTTTCTCGAATCGCCAAGGCACGTTTAAATAAAGATTCGGCTTCATCAAGATCGCCTTGCGTTTCATAAAGCACGGCTAAATTATTGAGCGATTGCGCCGCATCGGGATGATCTTTTCCAAGTACTTTTTCGCGTATGGCCAAGGAACCTTTAAATAAAGACTCGGCTTTTTGGTAGTTTTTCTGGGCAAAATAAAGCTCACCCAAATTGTTGAGAGACTGGGCCACGTCGGGATGATAATGCCCTAAATTTTTCTCCCAGATTTTCAACGACCGTTCCAAAAGAGGCTCAGCCGCAACATAAGCTCCCTGAGCTTTGTAAAGCTCACCCAAATTATTCAAAACACCGCCCACATAAGGGTGCTCTGAACCCATTGTTTTTTCCCAAATGCTCAACGTCCGTCTGTAAAGCGGTTCGGCATCCGTATATCTGCCTTGTGCGCGATAAAGTTCGGCCAAATTATTTAAGCATCCGGCAACGGTGGGGTGATCAAAATTTAAAGCCCCTTCCCATATTTGCAGTGCACGCTGGTACAGAGGTTCTGCTTCGGTATATTTCCCTTGGGAGTGATAAAGACCTGCTAAATTATTGAGGGAATTTGCCACTTCAGGATGATCAGGACCAAAAGCTTTTTCGCGTATTTCCAAAGATTTCTTTATAAGAAGCTCGGCTTCACGATAATCACTTTGGATCTTGTGAAATCTGGCTAAATTGCTTAGCGACTGCGCAATTTCAGGGCGATCTTGTCCAAATTGTTTCTCAGCAACTGCAAGCGCTTCTTTGGCTTCATTAATTCCCTCTGCATATTTTCCCATTTGATAAAAAGTTTCGGAGCGGTTCAGATGTTGTTCCCACGAGTTTTCTTTCGCTTGAACGGAAGGGACCCCAAAGATAAGAAGAGCGGCGAGAAAAACGACGGCGGGATGAATTCTCATACGTATTTCTATGTGGTGCACTTAGCTGTTTTTAAGTTTCTGGGAATAAAGTGGAAGGTTCATACAACGGGCCCCAATCACGGCCGGCTGGGGTGGCAAAAGTGAAAACATCCCAGAAACCGGCAATCAATTGACGGGTAAATTCGTAAACGCCGATCCCGCCGCCGGCAATCGTGCCTTTCACAGGCGCCAGATAAACCGGCTCTGCATCTTGGGCGGTTTGAATCATTCCCTTGGGGATCTGGAAAGGAGAAGCAAAGATATAAAAGAAGCCTCTTCCAAATTTTTGAATAGGGCCTTTTCCAAAATCGGCGTGTGCCTGGGATGGATAGAAAACGGAGGACAGAAGGCAGAGGAGGGAAACTAAAAGAACGTTATGAATGGCCCGCTTTTTCAATAGGTTCATCGTTATCATGTCTCCTTTGCATTGTGTGATTGACAACCTGTTATCTGCTTTCTAATTTCTGTCTTCTGCCGTACAATGCCGGGACGTATTATAACAAATTTGTTTCTAGCGGGAAATCTTTAAAATTTCGTAAGGAATGATGCCGACCGGAACTCGAACTTCCACGGTTTCTCCTACCGCATGCCCCAAAAGAGCTTTCCCGATCGGAGTTTGAATCGAAAGCTTGCCCTTGGCAATATCCGCTTCATCCTCAGCGACAAAAGTGAAAACGACTTTATCGCCTGTTTTCTTATTTTTTAGCTCAACGATTGTTCCGAAATAAACTTTATCGTATGGCGCGTCTTTGGTGTCCACCACTTTCGCGCGCATTAATTTCTCCTCAAGCGTGCGAATCTTAGATTCAAGCTGAGCTTTTGCTTCTTTCGCCGTGTCATATTCTGCGTTCTCGCGCAAATCGCCGTGCGCCCGCGCCGTCTCAAGCTGTTTGGCAACTTCGATGCGCTTCACCGATTTCAAAGTCCGGAGCTCTTCCTTGAGACGTTCGTAGCCTTCTGGAGTTAAAATTATATTCTGATCCATTGTTTACCCCGTTAGAGATAAGTTTACTGTAAGTTTCATATCATTAAGAAATATAACCCTATAGTATCAAATCCCCATTACAAGCAGCTACGGAAACGTTTCTAGCGTTTCCTATCTCTAACGGGGTTTATACCACCATTTGGTTTTTAATTTCATGGACCGCTCGCGCGGCCTGCTCAATTTCATCCAACGTATTGAAATAACCAGGACTGAATCGAATACTCCCCTGGGGTGCTGTTCCAAGGAATTCATGCATTAAGGGCGCGCAATGAAGGCCGGCACGCACGGCAATTTGAAATGATTGATCCAAGACAATGCTGAACTCTTGCGGCTCAACTCCATCAATCACAAAAGAAACCGGTGCTACCGAATTGGTAACGTCATCAATTCCATGAAGTTTTAGGCCGCTTACTTGTTTTAATTCCTGACGCAACTTTTTCACTAAAGAACGTTCATGTGCTTGAATTTTTTCAAGACCTTCCTGCAGAATAAAACTAACCCCCTCTTTCAAACCCACAATTCCAACTGAGTTTGGTGTTCCGCCTTCCAAAAGAAAAGGAAGTGTGTCGGGTTGAGTTTTTGATTCCGAATCAAAACCGGTCCCTCCTTCACGCCAAGGGATTAATTTTGCGCGCTCTCCCACATAAAGTCCGCCGGTTCCAGGCGGTCCGTACAGTGACTTATGCCCCGGAAAAGCAAGCAAATCAATGAAATCACGCTCCACATCAATTGAAACGATCCCTGCTGTTTGGGCTGCGTCTACCAATAAAAGCAGGCCGGCTTCTCGAACGATACGGCCGATTTCACGAATGGGTTCAAGAACGCCGATGACATTGGACGCGTGCGTCATGGCCACCAGCTTCGTATTTTTTCGGAACGCTTTTTTGATTTCTTGAGGATCAATCAAACCGTCCTTTGAAGGGCGCACTTTGGTAACGGTGATTTTTTGAGCCGCTTCAAGCGCATGAATCGGCCGCAACACCGAGTTATGCTCCAGAATGGTCGTAACCACATGATCCCCGTCGCGCAACGCTCCTTTGATGGCAATATTCAAAGAATCTGTGCAGTTGAGCGTAAAAATAATTCGCTCCGCGCTTTTCGCTCCAAAGAATTTAGCCAAAAGGCTTCGCGCTTGAACCAATTGGGCTTCTGCGGCAACCGACAAACTGTGGCCCGAACGGCCGGGGTTAGCAGCTTCTTCTCTTAGGAATTGATCCATGCGCTCATAAACGCGCTTGGGTTTGGGAAATGAAGTAGCGGCATTATCGAGATAAATCATCCCACCACCTTCTGTTTCCATC
>MHFM01000009.1:0-21721 GCA_001804205.1 Omnitrophica bacterium RIFCSPLOWO2_01_FULL_45_10b | reverse complement strand
GGGACGAAGCAATCCCTGGGATCTGAGATTGCTTCGGCTACACTTAGAACATTGCCTCGCAATGACGTTTAGCATATTACACTCCGATGTACTTTGAATAAATGGTCTTGGCTTGTGCGGGATCATTTGTTCCTTTGATGATCGCGCGCCCATCCGGGAAAATGGTAAATTCGTAACCATCCACTTTGGCTTGAAACATAAAAGGATTAAATTTCGCTTCTCCTACTTTCTCAAACCGATGGGCAAGTTCCTTAAAATCCAGTTTGATACGATCTGAGCGCGTAATTTGAACGGCATTGCGTCCGCAAAGTGTGGTCGTTTTCGGCGTTTTATCTCCCGTAAGAAATTCAAAATTGCGGCTTTTGCATGTCGGACAATCCGTTGCCTCACGCAAACCTTCAAGCCGGAAGGATTTGGCTTCGCGCGTCCATACATCGTAACTATAAAGCGACCGGTTTAGATCTTTCTTATTCCCGCTCAAAAATTTGATCGCCTCGGTAGATTCAAGTGAAGCGATAACAACGGAAGCGGGCGCAATAATCCCGGCAGTATCACATGTCGGCGTTAATTCCGGAGGAGGTGCGGATTCGAAAACGCAACGCAGGCACGGTGTTTCACCGGGAATGATGGTCATTGTTAAGCCGTGGCTTCCGATCACCGCTCCATAGATCCAAGGCTTCCCTAATTTGACACAGGCATCATTCATTAAAAAACGGGTTTCAAAATTGTCCGTGCCGTCCAATACCAAATCGACGTCTTTAATGAATTGTTCGATATTGGTGAAATTAACATCGGAAACAACAGCTTCAAATTTGATGGTGGAATTAATCCGTTTCACTTTCCGTTCCGCGGCGATTGCTTTCGGAAGGTTTTCCTTAATATCATCTTCGTCGAAAAGAACTTGTCTCTGGAGGTTATTGAGCTCAATAAAATCGCGATCGACAACTCGAATAAAACCCACGCCCGCTCGTGCAAGCGTATTGATTAAAACAGTTCCAAGCGCACCGCATCCGATAATGGCGATTCGGCTTGCCGATAACTTGCGCTGGCCTTCTTCGCCAATCTTTTGAAATAAATATTGTCTGTGGTATCGTGAAATGTCTTTGGTCATATTAAATGAAGCCCAGACTTACGGAACGAAGCGAACGTAAGTCTGTGGCTGAATTTAATCCCGCACCCAGAAAATCAACTGAGTGAATCCTTAATACGAGATTTAAGTGCTGTAAGGGCTTGCCCATAATCCTTAATCCTCCTTTCTCTTCTTCTGGCATCAGATTCAGATTTATACGCTTCATAATACACAAGGCCCCAAATACCATTACGATTATGCTGTGCCATTCTTCTCTTTAGATTATTCGTATAACCGTAATAAAGCTTGTTGTTTTCATTTTTGTGAATAACGTAAACATAATACATTTTCTGGGTGCGGGGTTTAATTCGGACAACAAGTTATGCCGCTCTACGGACCTCCATAACTTGTGTCCTCATTAAATAAAAAACCCGGCGGCGTTTACCGTCGGGTCAATTCTAAAACGTGCAATTTTTCTTTCGGGTGTTTAGCACATTCTAGTTCGTTCGAGCGAACTGCGGAGCAAGCAACCCAACAAATCACCGCTAATGTTCGTAACTATAACACACGGAAATGCCTGAAACAATACCCTTCTCTATCAATGTAGGGGCGGGGTTACCCCGCCCATACTGTAACCCAATATAAATCAATATGTTACGATTATTGCTAGAAGTGCAAAAAAGCCTTACCGGCGCCGATGCGCCAGTACTTATCGCACTGCGCGCTTTTTGCAGGCGCCGTTGCGCCAGCACTAATCGTGGGCAACTTTGACGTTGCCCTACGATTATGTGCGCGAGTACTTTCCGGGAAGAACTGGCATTTGCCGCTCAATGCGGCAAATACTACTCGTGAGGATTTTGACATCCTCTACGAGTATGACGTTCTTCTCCGGAAGTGCCTCGGACTTGAGGTCCGAGCGCGATAATGTATAATGTCTTCATGCCGTCACAACCTCAAAAGACAATCGATACATTCCAAAATCAAAACCCCGATAGGGATTATGTGATTCATTTTGAATGTTCGGAATTCACCTGTCTTTGTCCCAAAACGGGCCAGCCGGATTTTGCAACAATTAGAATTGAATATGTTCCGGACAAACTTTGCGTGGAATTAAAATCGCTTAAGCTTTATTTGTGGTCCTATCGGAATGAAGGCACATTTCACGAAGCCGTCACCAACAAAATCTTGGATGACTTAATAAAAGCGACAAGTCCTAGGCAAATGAAAGTGGTAGGAGATTTTTTCGTCCGCGGTGGAATTCATACCGTGGTAACTGCAGAATACAAAAAGAGTTAAACTAAAAACTTTTTGTTTCGATGTGGTGTCTTACTTCCTTGCCCTGCTTAATATAAACGACGTCTTCGGCAATATTATTGGCAAGATCGGCAATTCGCTCTAAATTGTGCCCAATCATAATCAAATTAATTCCCGATCGAATAAAGGCGGGGGATTTCTCCATTAAGAGTGAGATTCGAAAATAAAGGTCATCATTAAAAGCATCCACCTCATCATCGCACTGCAGGACACTTCTCGCTAACTCAACATCTTCACGAATAAAAGAATTCAAAGCATCCGTTACCATCCGAAGTGCTGCCTTTGACATTTCTTCTAAACGTAGGTCTTTTTCTAAGGGCGGTTCTTTCAGTAGGGTTAAAGTCCGTTCTGCAATGTTAACTGCATGATCCCCCATTCGTTCCAGATCCGTATTCATTTTAAGAACAGCAGTTAGGATTCGAAGATCTACAGCCATCGGTTGCCGCAAGGCCGAAAGACTGTGGCCTTTATCATCGATTTCAATTTCCAGCTGATTGATGATTTTTTCTTCTTCGATGACTTGCTTGGCAAACTGAGAATTTCGATTCAAAAGCGCATCCACTGCTTTTTCAATCGCGGCTTCTACCAAAAATCCCATTTTAAGAAGTTTTTGCTTGAGTTCTTTAAGCTCTTCGTGGAAATGACGTTCCATATAATCGCTTAGCCAAACCGGCCGGTGATGTAATCTTCGGTTTCTTTTCGGGAAGGTGTCGTAAACACAGCTTTGGTTTCACCGAACTCAATTAGTGAGCCTAAAAGTAAATAAGCTGTGTAATCACTCACTCGGGCCGCTTGCTGCATATTGTGAGTAACAATCACAATGGTATAGTTTCTTTTCAGTTCCTGAATCAATTCCTCAATTTTCGCCGTCGCAATTGGATCCAGGGCTGAACAGGGTTCATCCAAAAGAAGCACCTCAGGTTCATTAGCCAGTGCGCGGGCAATACAAAGCCGCTGCTGCTGTCCCCCTGAGAGAGAAAGTGCATTTGATTTTAATTTGTGATTCACTTCATCCCACAAAGCCGCTCTTTTAAGACTGTCTTCAACGACCTGATCTAATTTTTTTTTATTCTTAATTCCAAGAACCCGTGGGCCGTAAACAACGTTTTCATAAATTGATTTTGGGAACGGATTTTGTTTTTGAAAAACCATCCCGATTTTTAACCGAACTTCAACTGGATCGATGTTAGAACTATAGAGGTCCTGACCTTCTAGCAAAATACTTCCAGTAGTTCTAAAAACAGGCATGAAATCGTTCATGCGATTGAAGCAGCGGATTAAAGTACTTTTTCCGCAACCTGAAGGCCCGATAATGGCTGTCACCTGATGGCGTTGGATATTAAAACTGATATTCTTAAGCACCTGGGCTGTGCCATACCAAGCGCTTAAATCTTGTACACTCAACACAAAATGTTCTGGATTTGTCGTTATTTTATTCATGGTTTCAATACCGGGTAAGACTATTTTTTTGATATTTTGGGTTTTATCCATAATGGTGTTCACAATGATCTCGCTGAAATTTTCCTCTGATAGTGATTTCTTAAAAAAATGGCAAGCGCATTTAAAAATAAAGTAACAACTAAAAGAACGACGATTCCCGCTGCTGCGCAAGCATGAAATCCTTTCTGAGGCCGGGAGACCCAGTTAAAAATTTGGATTGGTAAAACCGTAAAAGGTGAAAGCGGGCCATTTGGAATAAAAGCAACGTAGGTCAACGCACCCATTGTAATCAGTGGAGCCGTTTCGCCAATTGCCCGCGAAACCGAAAGAATCACTCCCGTGAGAACGCCCGGTAAAGAAAGCGGCACAACATGATCTTTAATCATTTGCCAGCGGGTTGCACCTAAAGCATAAGCGGCTTCACGAATCGAAAGAGGAACAGTTCGAATTGCCTCCCGGGCCGAAATAATAATAATAGGAAGAACGAGCAAAGCTAACGTTAGAGCACCAGCCAAAAGACTTCTACCAAGTCCCATGAGCCGGACAAATAAATCCAAACCTAAGAGGCCATAAATAATGGAAGGAACTCCCGCCAAATTTGATACATTGAGTTCGATAAAACGGCTGAAGCGATTCTTTTTGGCATATTCTTCAAGATAAATGGCTGCACCCAATCCAATTGGAACTGCTGATAGCGCAGTTAAAATAATCACATAAAAACTTCCAAACAAAGCAGCCAGAATTCCTGCTTCCTGAGGTTTGCGTGACGGGAAACTGGTTAAAAATTTCCAATTGAGCCTCGGAAATCCGTCAATAAAAGCATCCACCACAAGCGCCGTCAATGTCCCAAGAGAAATGAGCACAGCAAGCGTGGCAGCAATTTTAAAAATGCGCTCACCCAATTTTTGTTTTTCAATCAAAATCGAAATATCACCGGCAACTGCGCTATTCATACGTACATCTCTCTATAATGGGCTCTGAGCTTGCCGCCAATAATATTTAAAACAAGCGTGGATAAAAATAAAACGGTTCCAACCGCAAAGATCGTTTGATATTCCAAAGTTCCGTAAGGCGTATCCCCCAAACTCACCTGCACGATATAGGTCGTCATCGTTTCAATAGGCACCAATGGATTGAGTGTCAAATTCGGCATTTGCCCGGCCGCGATCGCCATGAGCATGGTTTCACCAACTGCTCGGGATACCGCAAGAATAAAGGAAGCGGTGATGCCTGAAAATGCAGCGGGAACCACAACTTTAAAAGCCACTTGCAAACGGGAAGAACCAAGGGCAAATGCCGCGTCTCTTAAACTTTGAGGAACGGCATACATCGCGTCCTCACTTAAAGATGAAATCAGAGGAAGAATCATGATTCCCATAACAATCCCGGGAGAAAGAGAATTAAAACCATTCATTCCCGGAATGAATTTTTGTAGAATTGGCGTTACAAACAGTAAAGCAAAATAGCCATAAACAATTGTTGGTACTCCCGCTAAAATTTCCAAAATCGGTTTGAGTACTCTCCGTACATCTGAAGACACATATTCACTCAAAAAAATAGCAATTAAAAGCCCGAGCGGGATGGCAACTAGCATAGCAATCACTGAAGTTAATAAAGTGGCTGTAAAAAGAGGTAAAATTCCGAAGTGCTTGTTGGTGAAAAGCGGCGTCCACTGGGTATCGGTCAGAAAATCAAAAATAGGAACACGGGTAAAAAAGGTTATGGTCTCAAACACAAGAACGCCAACAATCCCAAGTGTTGTCAGAACAGAAACCATTCCACAAAACAGTAATAGAACTTTAATCAAGAACTCTTGCCGTGCCCTGATTTTTTTCCTGTTTGGATCAATCATAGAAATGAAAACATAAAAACACAACGGCTTCTCGCAGGAGAAACCGTTGTGTTTTTTTGACTCACAGTGGTTAAATGATTTTGGTTATTTGCGGAGCAATTCTTCCATGGATACGCCAACGGTCGCTCCTTTTCCGCCAAACACGGAGCCTGCATTTCTGGTTTTAAAACGTTCCAAAGCTGCTTGATAAGCAGCATCGGGAAGCGGAATATAACCCACTTCTGTCACGAGTGACTTTGCATTTTGAAGGTAGAACTCAACAAATGTCTGAACATCGGGACGATCGGCTATCTTGCTGTTTACATAAATGAAAATCGGACGCGCAAGCGGCTGATACGTTCCATCCTTAACTGTTTCCATAGTCGGAAAAATAGGACCATCACCATTCCCGCCTTTCTCGTCATCAATTGGAACCAGTTTAAGTTTGTCTTTATTTTCCTGGTAATAAGCGAGCCCGAAGTAGCCAAGGGCATTAACATCGCTTGAAATAGCCTGGACGAGAACGTTGTCATCTTCGCTGGCAATGTAATCACCACGGCTTGCACCGCCCTTGCCATTAATGGCTTCCGTGAAATAATCAAATGTTCCCGAATCAGTTCCAGGGCCTGCCAAAGTCAAAGGACTATTGGGAAACCCGGAACGAATATCACTCCAAGACGCCACCTTGCCTTGCGCGGCAGGTGCCCACATCTTATTAAGTTCAGCTACCGTCAAATGATCTACCCATGTATTACTTGGGTTTACCATAACGGCTAAACCATCATAAGCAACGGGAAGTTCAATATATTTAATCCCGTTTTCAAAGCAGGTATCCACTTCCGAGGGCTTGATCGGACGGGAGGCATCGGAAATATCAATTTCTTCCCTGCAGAATTTTTTGAATCCACCGCCGGTACCGGAAACACCAACGGTTACTTTAACTCCAGGATTTGATTTTTGAAATTCCTCTGCAACTGCTTCAGTAATCGGGAAAACCGTGCTGGAGCCATCTACCTTAATCAAACCTTCGCCCGCATAAGCTGGCAAGGCAACCGACAAACCTAATACTAGAACTACAATTGCTGTGATTATCTTAAATTTACTTTTCATTGTTCATTCTCCTCAAGCTTCTACCTTCAGTTTAACTTCCCCATGTCAAAAGGGTGTTTTGCCTATGTAAAATCTATGTAAACCTACAGGAGGCCCGTCATTCACATTTCCTCAAGAGAAAGGGAGGGTTAACTCTTAAAGGTTACTGTTGAACGACGAGCCGCCCGCTAAAATCAACCAAATTTCCAAACCAGATCGGCTTGGAAGCGGCGTTGTTCTTCATCCCGGACACTGCCTGTCCCCGTTGCCAAATTATTTACGAAAATCGCAGTACCGTTTAACTGAATGTTATCCGTAAGGGCATAACCCATTTTAAAGACGCTGCCACGTTTGCCTGAATGTCCCAAACCAAAATCACTGTCATTAAAAGCCCCTACCACGGCATCATTTTCAATCCGTTTATAGGTATAACCAAGTTCCCAATCGCCTTTCTTTTTAAGACCGCCGAGTTTCGCACCAAATGCCCATGCCAATGCTTCATCGTTCTGCTGGCTTTTGTTTTGGGTATTGGTGGCAAGATCAAAGAAAGGTGCGAGCGCAACGTCGCTAAGAGCGGTGTCGCCAAAAGGATAGAACTTAAATTCGTTGTAAAGCTCAATTACTTCAAAATCCTCCGCGTCAAGCTCTGTGGCGGGACCAATAAAGTTGGAATTCCCGCGTGCTAACGAAGTGCCGCCAACCGTAAAATTACTCACATTCGTATAGTCAGAAAAACTATACCAAGAAATGGCCGAGAGCCAGTTAACAGGCTTTTCAAAAGCCGGAGTCGCAAAGCCAATATCCAACCCCGCCTGAAAAGCGTAGAGTTCTGCATCGGCATTGTTCGAGGCTGAAGAATCCTCATCCAAAATAAATTGGCCGAGTAAACCATAGGCTTTCACTTTAAGATCTTCTCCGTCGTGCAATCTCAGGTCTACCATCTCATAAGCGCCTTCGGGTCGAACGTCTCTATCCCAAATCATATCGGAAGATCCTTTTTCAAATGGATTGGCAAATTTACCACCGCCAATTTCGGTTTTCTCAATCGGACCTACTTTCGCCCAATTAGGGTTATAAATTGCGTACATTCGATCGACGAAAATATCTTTTAAACTAAAGTTATTATCAAAAGTTGTGTTGGTTGAAACATTATCGCCATTAGTACCAAGCGCTTGCTCACCGGAAGCGAGAAAAAAACCGGCCTTAAATTGATCGCTCAGTTTCTTTTCAGCGCCAACCCTCAAACGATAACGAAACCGGTTTCTCGAATCCGTTTCAGATGGATGACCGCTCGTGAAATCAAACGCCTCGTAACGAAGCCGGCCGTCGCCCGAAAATTTGAGGTTCTTAAGCCATTTATCTGAATCGCCTATTTTTTCAGCAAGGTTCTTCACAAATTTCTCTTTTTCCTTTTGTGGATCCATTGATTCCACAGAAGAAGATTTACCAACCTCTATACGGGGTTGGCTTTCAAGGCGCTGGATTTTATCGCTTTGTTGATTGATGGTTTTTTGCATCTGGCCAATTTGCTTTTGAAGCTGATTGACCATATTGGTCAGATTGCCAATGGGATCCGTATCGGCCCATAGATTTGTCGACAAGCTCATTAAAAATACACCTATGCCTACTATCAATTTTTTGGAATTCATCTTCTGATGCTCCTTTTGTTCTGTGATTAACATTTCGTTCCTCCCAACTAAATTTTTATAATTGAATCGATTAAGCTCGAACTTTAACATTCAAAAAACTTCTCTTCTCAATTTTCTAAGTTTCTTTAAATCCTGTTCCACTTGCTTCGTGACTCGATCGTACAAAGTAGATGTGGTGCGATCCAATTCTCGCTTCGACCTGAGTTCTGAAACAAGGCCGTTCAACAAATCGCGCTGTTTTCTTAGCGCCGCAATCATGAATTCCTTTTCCTTCATAAAAAACGCCTTTCGATTTACGGTTCATACAAAATCCGTATAGAGGCCAATGCGATGCGCCGGTAAACTCGACGCCGGTGAAATTCCTGATCGAATCAGCCAAGCTTGAAATGCCCGGCCGGTAAAATCAAACTCTGAATTTTGCTGCCGTTCATTTTTCGAAGAGGACTGCTTTTTGGTAGGTTTTCTTATTTGCTTTTTCTGCCCAGGAAGGATCGAATTATCAACAGGTCGATCTTGTGTCTTCAACATATTCAAAACGTTTTTTTCTAGGATCATTGGAACCTCCTGAAGTTTATTCAGTCCCCGTACGCGATTGATTCTAAATACATGGCGTATTGATCTTTTATTTTCCTAAGCGCTTTCAAATTTTTAGCGATTCTGTGCGTCCGATCTTGATACAACAAATTATCATCGCCGTCCAATGCCGTTTTGTTTTCAAGCTGAACAATTAACTCTTCCAGAAGATTGTGCTGTCTCTTAAGGCCTGCCATCATCAGTTCTGATAGAAACATGTCACACCTCCTAAGTTCATGAGAAATGATAGTTCCATCATGTCAGCTTCTCTTGACGGTAAGGTAAAATGTAGGTAAAAGCCTCCCTTGACTAAGGGAGAGGGTGAGCAAGAAAGCTGTAGGAATTAGCTACGTACGGGGTGAATAGGAAGCGTGAAAAAGAATTGAGATCCCTTTCCTAATTCACTATTGCAGGAAACGGTTCCGCCATGGGCTTCAATAATATGTTTCACAATAGAAAGCCCAAGGCCTGCCCCTCCGGCTTCTCTGGAGCGGGCTTCATCAACGCGGAAAAATCGTTCAAAAACCCGAGGAATTGCCTCACGGGCAATGCCGACACCGGTATCTTCGATAGAAACTCTTACTTGATTGCCGTTTCGCTCGGCCTTCAAAATAATGCGGCCGCCTTCACGGTTAAACTTAATCGCATTATCGAGTAGATTGATTAAAACTTGCTTGAGCCGATCACGATCTGCTGTCACTCGAAGTGTTTCCTGTTTTGAGATATTGTTTTCCACGGCAACTTTTTTCTGTTTCAAGAAAGGCTCAAATTGAGCAACGACTTTGGCAATTTCATCTTTTAGATCAATAGGTTCCTGCTTCAAAATGATTTCCCGCGATTCAATCCGGGAAAGCTCAAGCAATCCGTCGATGAGGCGTTTCAAGCGCTGAGCATCTTCTTCCATCATTTTAAGAAAATGTTTTGCGCGATCAGGCTCTTGAATAGCACCGCTCAAAAGAGTTTCAACAAATCCCATAATTGACGTTAATGGCGTTCGAAGTTCATGAGATACATTTGCAACAAATTCTTGCCTGAGTTTCTCGAGCTTTCGGATTTGAGTGATATCATAGAAAACAAGAATGCCGCTAACAGCTCGTTCCTTTTTCGCAACCCCAACCGCGTTGGCCATGAGCGTTTTTTTCTCCGGATGAAAAAGTTCGATTTCCTCCGCCACGCTCGTTTGTTTAAGAATGGCTTGATCCATCATTTGATCAACTTTCTGATTCCTGACTACCTGAAGAATGCCGCGTCCCACGGCATCTCCCTTGCGAATGCCGAAGATAGCCTCAGCCGCCGGGTTGGCCATCACAACATGTTTCCTTGAATCAACCGCAATCACTCCTTCTGCCATATTTTCCAAAACGGCGGAAACTTGAGCCTTCTCTCCTTCAATCTCAGTAATTCTTCTCTTAAGTACCGCGACCATTAGATTCATGGAATCAGCAATTGGTCGAAGCTCAGAATTTAGATCTATTGAGATTTTTTGATCAAGATCGCCTTTGGCATAGCGATTTGCGGCTTGGGTGAGTTGCTCAAGCTGTTTGGCGCGGGATTTTTTGTTAAGAAACGTCAGGAAAAGCAGTAAAAAAATACCAACAAACAAGCCAACTAAAAAAGCGGGAACAACGATGCTAGAGCTCGTCGTCAAAGCGATATCCTGCGTTCTTTACCGTAATGATACGGTGTTCTTCAGATTTTAACTTTTTCCTGAGCTGCCCGATGTGCATGTCTACCGTCCGGGTTTCGATATTAAGCGACTCATCATATCCCCATACTTGATTCAAAAGGAAATCCCGGCTCAATACTCTTCCGCGGGCTTCCCATAATGCCTTGAGAAGGTCATATTCTTTTGAGGTAAGTTCAATGGCTTTTCCTTTTAAGGTTACAATGTGCTTTTCTGCTTCCAGCTCAAGGCTTCCAACTTTAAGGACTTTATATTTTGGTTTCTCATTGGTTCGGCGCAATACGGCTTTTACGCGTGCCACTAATTCGCGTGGGCTAAAAGGTTTGGTCATATAATCATCGGCGCCAAGCTCTAACCCAACCACTTTGTCCGCTTCTTGGCCTTTTGCAGTCAGCATAATAATGGGGATCGCAGCAGTTTTATCGTCTTGTTTCAAAATTTTACAGATTTCAATGCCGTCAATTTTAGGAAGCATCAAATCAAGAACAACGAGGATTGGTTTTTCCTTGCGGGCGCGATCAAGGCCTGTTTCGCCATCTCCTGCCGTTAAAACGCGAAACCCTCCTTGTTCGAGATTGTATTTCACAAGCTCGGCAATATTTTTCTCATCCTCAATCACAAGAATGGCTTCTTTAGACATAAAAAGGCAGAAGAATGAAGGCAACCCCAAAAAATGGAGCGGTATAAATTAACATGCGAACCATTAATTTCTGGAAAGAACTGAATTTCTTTGGAATGAATAAATTGTATCTCGTTCTACGGGAATTTTTCCAATCCGAGAAATTTCTGAGATAAATTTTTCGCGGGGCGTATATTCGCCATTTTCACCGCCTGCTTCGCGGGTGATATTTTCGTGATAAAGAGTCCCGCTCATATCATTCGCCCCGTAAGAAAGTGAGCGAAGCGCATTTTCCCAGCCGAGTTTAACCCAGCTTGTTTGAATATTCCGAATGTCATTCATGAAGTAAAGCCGCGCGGTAGCAATCATCTTAAAAGCATATTGGGTTCGATCCATCGTTTTATCAACAACGCGCCCCAATTTGGTTTTATCCGGCATGAACAAAAGCGGAATAAATTCCGTGATCATCCCACCACCTGTTTTTTCCGCTGAAAGCGGACCTTCCGAAGGAAGGAGGCCCTTCGGGCCGAAAATAGGTGGTGGGATCATTCTGCTTTCGCGCTGCACTTCCCTGATTCGCCTAAAATGATTGACGACATGCTGCGCGGTTTCCACATGCCCGAATAAAATGGTCGCTGTGGAATGCATCCCAAGCTGATGAGCCGTTTTAATGATTTCACACCATTCATCTGAGGAAATTTTCTCCCAACAAATTTTGCGCCGTACTTCATCATCCAAAACTTCGGCAGCTGTTCCGCACATGGAACTCATCCCAGCTTCCTTCGCTTGCTGCACTGTTTCAAGATAAGATTGATCGGTTTCGGTAGCATAATAATCAATTTCCTCCGGTGAGAATGCATGAAAGTGAATGTCGGGGTAAGCATCCCGCACTTGCTTCAAAAGTTCAAGCACTTCCTGAAATTTCACTTCAGGAGAAAGCCCTCCTTGAAATGTAATCTCGGAAAGCCTGCCTTCAGCATGATCAATTCGGTGGCGGATGTCCTCAAACTTAAGAATATAGGCATCCTTTGAAATGGGGGACTTTTTAAATTCGCAGAACGTACAATGATATTCGCAGATATTGGTATAGTTGACATTCATATTGTGGATAAAACTTACCGAACGGCCGTTTAAGCGTTCATTCGCTTCATCTGCTAAACTGTAAAGCCGTTCTAAATCAGACGGTTCGCTCTGTTCAAGAAGCCATTTGGCTTCCGTTTCCGTCAAATCGATCGAATTTTTTGTTTTATACTCGATTGTGTTCCAATCCATAATCTTCCACCATTGTCATTCTGAGCGCAGCGAAGAATCTCGTAGATCCTTCGGCTCCGCCTCAGGATGACAAGTTATTTTGCTGCAACTGCGTAAGAACTATCCACCAAAACCGGCTCGAAACCCGCTTGTTCAATCAATGACCTTAATGAAGCCTCAGAAAGGTCAATCGGTGTTTCATTGCCGGCGTCATGCATAATTTTTTCGTTCAAATTGGTTCCGCCCACATCATCCACGCCGAAGGAAAGGCTCACTTGCGCCATTTTAAGATCGAGCGTGGTCCAATGCACTTTGATATGCGGCACATTATCAAAAAGAAGCCTCGAGATGGCGTATATTTTTAAATCCGTATACCCGCCCGGCTCACCTTTTCGCTCAAGTGGCGTATTTTCGGCATTAAAAGAAAGAGGGATAAAAGATTGGAAACCGTGCGTTTCATCTTGAAGGGCGCGAAGTCTCAAAATATGATCGATACGGTCTTCGATGGATTCGATATGTCCGTAAAGCATGGTGCAATTGGTCGGCATTCCCATTTTGTGCGCCGTTCTATGGATTTCAATCCAGTCCTTAGAAGTCGTTTTTTCATCACAAATTTTCCTGCGCAGCGGCTCATTGAAAATTTCAGCGCCGCCTCCCGGAAGCCCATTGAGTCCTGCTTCTTTAAATTGGCTCAGCACTTCCTGCCACGATAAATTGAAACGTTTCGCCAAATCATCAATTTCAACCGCCGTTAACGCCTTGATATACAAATGGGGATGGTCCTTGCGAATCGAATGAAACATTTCAGTGTAATAATCCATTCCCAATTCCGGATTAAGGCCACCGACGATATGAACTTCATTAATATGAAAGCGCTCTACCGTATCGGTAACTTTGGCGCGAATTTGGTCGAGTGAAAATGTATAACCGCCTTCCTCGCCGGGCCTGCGCGCGAAGGCGCAAAAAACACAATGGGCGGTACAGACATTTGTATGGTTTAAATGAAGATTGATGGAATAATAAACTCTTTTTCCATTGAGGCGTTCGCGTACCTGATGGGCCAAAGCGCCCAAGAAAGGAAGGTCGTTTGATTGAAACAGCCGGATACCGTCCTCAAAATCGAGACGTTCGCCCGAATCTATCTTTTCTTGAATGTCTTGAAGTTTTGAATTGTGGAACAAGCGGTTCATATTTTTAGAAATGTCATTCTGAGCACGCAGTGCGAAGAATCTATGTGGCCGATCCTTCGCTTTCCGCCACCCGTGACGGCGGATCCGCCGTTCTGCTGGGCAGACGCTCAGGATGACTTGAAGGTTTTTTTCTCTTTTCAATTTCGGCAAATAACTGATCAACAAGTTTTTCCTCAGACACAACGCGCTCTTGTTTCCCGTCGACGTAAATCATTCCTTTTTCCTTACCGCCCGTAATCCCAAAATCGGATTCGTGAGCTTCGCCGGGGCCGTTGACCACGCAACCCAAAACAGAAATGGTCATGGGGTCTTTCAGCTTCATCGCGCGGGTTTCTACTTCATTGGCGAGTTTAAATACATCTACCTCAGCACGGCCGCAGCTGGGGCAAGCCACAACGCGCGGGCCGAATTTGCGAAGACCCAAAGCTTCCAAAACAAAACGCGCCACTTTGACTTCCTCAACGGACTCGGCTGAAAGTGAAATCCGAATCGTATCGCCGATTCCCTCTTGAAGAAGTGTGCCGACTCCAATTGCATTGTAAACGGATCCGCGGAGCAGTGTCCCGGCTTCGGTAACGCCCAAGTGAAGCGGATAATCAAAAGCCTCGGATGCCAATCGATAAGCCGCTACCATGGTAGGAACATCGCTTGCCTTCAAAGAAAGGATGATGTCATAAAAATCGAGTGATTCTAAAATTTGAACGTGGCGCTTTGCGCTTTCAAGAAGCGCTTCCGGTACCGGGTGTCCATATTTTTCAAGAATATCTTTTTCAAGCGATCCTCCGTTGACACCGATTCGAATGGGAACACGCCGTTCTTTTGCTTTTTTGACCACAGCTTCAATACGGTCGCGCGATCCGATATTGCCCGGATTTAAACGCAATTTATCAATCCCTTGATCGAGCGCAATTAAAGCCAAACGGTAATTAAAATGAATATCGGCAACGAGCGGAATTTTAATGCGGCTTCGGATAGCGCCAAGTGAATTTGCATCTTTCTCCGTAGGGCATGCTACCCGAATAATTTCACAACCCGCCTCGGTGAGTTCTTGAATTTGGGCGACCGTGGCCTCCACATCATGGGTAGGCGTTGTGCACATGGATTGAATGCGTACCGGGCTATCGCCTCCCACAGAAACATTGCCGATTTGAATCGTCCGAGTTTTTTTACGGTTCGCCCCGTTAGAATTACTCATCATTATCACCAGGATTTAAATTAAGATTAAGCTTGGTTATTTTTATATCACTAATAAATTGAGAGGAAAATGATGAAACTATTCTAACGGGGTTCGTCATTGGCTGATCTCAAGCATTCTTTGAATAGGCACAAGTGCTTGCTTCCGAATAGGCTCGGGAACTTTAATTTCATATTGCATTCGTTCGAGTGAAAGCACAATTTTCTCAAGTGTATTTTGCTTCATGTAATTACAAACGGCTTGATTTGTCGCCGGAATGAAATTTTTTCCCGGATTTTCCTTCTGCATTTTATGCAAAATGCCGGTTTCGGTTGCCACAATGAATTCCGGAGCTTTGGATTGGCGCACATACTTCACCATTCCTTCTGTGGAAAGAATTTGATCCGCAAATTCCATGGATTTTGTCAAACAGCCGCATTCAGGATGCATCAGAAGTTCCGCCTGGCTGTGTTCTTTTTTCAATTGAGCAAGCCGCTCTGATTTAATCATCACATGAACATGACAATAGCCTTTCCAAATGGTTATGTTCTTGCGCCCGGTTTTCATTTGAACGAAACTACCGAGATAAAAATCAGGAACGAAAAGAATTTCCCGATCTTCCGGAATTGCAGATACTACTTTGACCGCATTGGAAGACGTGCAGCAATAATCGGCTTCCGCTTTTACTTCAGCGGTTGTATTGACATAAGCGACAACTATCCCCTTTGGATGTTCCGCTTTCCATTTCCGGACATCCTCCGGACGAATCATTGCGGCCAAAGAACAACCGGCTTCAAGATCGGGCACCAAAACAGTTTTATCAGGGCATAAAATGCTGACCGTTTCCGCCATAAACAAAACGCCTGAAAACACAATGACAGGCGCATTCATTTTTTGGGCCTCTTGGGCCAGGCCGAGCGAATCGCCTGTGAAATCCGCAATATCTTGGATTTCCCCAACTTGGTAATTGTGCGCCAAAATGACGGCGCCGCGCTTGCGTTTAAGCGCCTTAATCTCTTCTTCGATTGAGTTATAAACTTGTGCCGGCATTTGTATGTTCTTTCCGCTTTTCTTCTTTTTTCGCTAATGCTTCTTTTCCCAAATTTGTTAACTCCTGCGAAATGCTCATGGAGCAAAATTTCGGGCCGCACATGGAGCAAAAAGGCGCTTCTTTAAAACCTTCTTGAGGCAGGGTTTCATCGTGCATCGCGCGAGCAGTTTCAGGATCAAGGGCCAATTCAAATTGCCGTTTCCAATCAAAAGTGAATCGGGCTTTCGAAAGCTTATCGTCCCGGTCGCGCACTCCTTTTCGGTGGCGCGCAATATCAGCGGCATGAGCGGCAATTTTATAAGCAATCACCCCTTGCTTCACATCTTCCGGATTGGGAAGCCCGAGATGTTCTTTCGGCGTCACATAACAAAGCATAGAAGCGCCGTACCATCCGACCATGGCAGCGCCGATGGCAGATGTGATATGGTCATAACCCGGAGCGATATCTGTTACCAAAGGCCCCAGTGTATAAAAAGGCGCTTCATAACAAAGTTCCATTTCTTTGTCCACTTGAAGTTTCAATTGATCCATCGGAACATGGCCAGGCCCTTCAATCATCACTTGGACGTCATGTTCCCATGCTTTTTTGGTCAATTCGCCGAGTGTTTTTAGTTCTGAAAATTGCGCCGCATCAGACGCATCCGCAAGGCAGCCGGGTCGAAGACCGTCACCGAGGCTAAAGGAAACATCATAGTGTTTAAAAATTTCGCAAATTTCATCATAATATTCGTATAAGAAATTTTGTTTGTGATGGGCCACGCACCATTTCGCCATCATGGCTCCGCCGCGTGAAACAATTCCAGTAATTCGATTGGCCACAAGCGGAACGTATTCGCGAAGCACGCCGGCATGAATGGTCATGTAATCGACGCCTTGTTTTGCCTGCCGCTCAATCACATCGAGCATCACTTTAATGGAAAGCTCTTCTACTTTTCCGCCAACTTCTTGTAATGCCTGATAAATCGGGACGGTTCCGACGGGAACAGGACTTGCTTCAATAATGGCCGTTCGAATAAGGTCAAGATCACCGCCTGTTGAAAGATCCATCGCGGTATCCGCTCCGAGATGAACGGCGTTGTGCAATTTTTCAAGTTCCTGATCCACATTGGATGTGACGGCTGAATTTCCAATGTTGGCATTAATTTTACACTTTGAAGCAATGCCGATGCACATTGGCTCAAGACTCAAATGATTAATATTGGCCGGAATGATCATGCGCCCGCGCGCTATTTCGGAACGAATCAGTTCCGGATCTAAGTCTTCTCGCTCAGCCACATAGGCCATTTCTTCCGTAATTTGGCCTTTGCGTGCGTAATGCATTTGACTGACATTTGTATCGCCTTGGCGTTTTTTAACCCATGAAGAACGCTGCTCTGTCATTCTGAGGCTGGAGGCCGAAGAATCTTGAGATCCTTCGCTTCGCTCAGGATGACACTGACTTTTGTTACTTTGATTTGGCATAGGTTTTCTCCAAATAATTGCAAATGTCGTCGGATTCAAACATAAATATGTTTTTTTCAACATCAACCAGCAGCGGAAATTGTAAATCAGGCATGAAACGATTTAGAAATTCCCTTTTGATGCTTCCTCCCGGTGAAGGGTGTGAAAGATAGGATACGTCAAGTGCTTCCAATTTTCTCCGTACTTTCTGGCAATAAGGGCAATCTTCAAAATGAAAAAGTTCAAGCATGGATTGGCGTCCCCTTCATCGCCCGGTCCCACCATTCGTCTAATTCCTTTGTAAAATATTTAAGCCTGATTTTTTTATACTCTTTGGTGCTGTAGAGATTCTTGCGCGGCCAATCGCCGGCGGCGGAAACAATTTTTTGAACTATTTTTTCACAATCTTCTGCTTTCGCACCATGAATCATGGTGTAAAGCGCATAAGGCCAATCTAAAAAAATTGGGCGTTTGTAACAATGGCTCACTTGCGGAAATAGCGCCATCTTCATACCCACTTCATCCTGTTTTTCTTCCGGAATATTCCAAACCACCATCGCGTTGGCGCTAAAACCGGCCTTACGATGATGCAAAATTCCGGCAAAACGTCTGAAATATCCTCTTGGCTCAAAAAAATTCATTAATTCAAAGAGACGCGCTTCCGTAAAACCCGAGGCCTTTGCAATCGCCTCAAATGGGCACTCCTCCAAGGGAATATCTTCCTGCAAAGCACGGATGGCCTCAATATGCTCTTGGGTCAGTTCAGGAGGCGCTTTTCGGCGTTTGGAATCGTCATAAATATTTTCTTTTGAATCACGCGCATCGGGATCGGAACCAGTGAGATCTAATTTCATCCCGATTTTGTAAAGCTTAAGCGTCGGGAGAATCAGCGTACTTAAAGCACCTGATAATTCATGCAGCTTTTGAATGGTGCCTTCGAGAGAATGATACGGCGGCACCGCCACCGTAAACCAAAGATTGTAAGCATCATTGCGGCGATAATTGTGGCTCACGCCGGGATGTTGGTTAATGATTTCAGCGCCACGGTCAAGCTGATCGTTTGAAAATTTCATCGCTACAAGCGTCGATTGATATCCTAAACTTCTTGTGTCAAAAATGGCGGAAATCTGCCTTAAAACTTTCTCATCTTCTTTAAGCCGCTTAATGCGCGCCAAAGTCTCTTCGCCTGTGATGCCAAATTTTTCACCCAGGGCATGAAAGGGTTTTGAGACCCGCGGAAAGTCTTTTTGAATTTCAGTTAAAATTTTACGGTCCAAATCATCCATTATAACGATTGTTTCCCTTTAAACCCGTCATTGCGAGACAGAGTTCCAGATGATGTCGAAGCAATCTCCGAACCTTTAGATTGCTTCGCTTCGCTCGCAATGACGTGGTTAGGCAAAGTTTCCGCACCTTTCACATAAAAATTATTCTTATAAAGCTCGCTGATTTGAGCAAGTTCTTCTCGACTTAAATCCGGCGTATCAACAGCCGTGGCAAATTCTTTCAGTTGATCTTCATTGTAAATATTAGGAAGCACCGTGACGACGCTTGGTTGAGCCAATATAAATTTCAACGCGGCCTGACCGATGGTTCGCCCTGTTTCTTGCGTTAAAAATTTAAGCCGTTCTACTTTTTGAAGTCCTTCAATCAACCATGAATGAGGCCTGTGAGAACGATGATCTTTTTCATCAAATTTTGTATCGGGCGTATAAACTCCTTCCAACATCCCAGAAGAATGAGGAACGCGCACCAAAATCCCGATTTGATGTTCTTCGGCAACCGGAAAAAAATCGCGGCCGGGTTCTTGTTCGAGCATATTGTAAATGGTGTGAAGGCCGTCGATTTTGCGTTCCTGCATCAATTTAATTCCTTCGTCCCGCCAACCAATTGCAGGGCCTAAGGCTGCGCCGTAACTTAAAATTTTTCCTTCGGCTTTCAGCTTTTCAAGCGTCGCAAAGAGATCGTCATTCATGACAGCATCCATTTTTGAATTATGGATTTGATAAAAATCGATATGATCCGTCTCAAGCCGTTTCAGAGATTCTTCGCAGGCAAAACAAACGTAGGACGGAGAAAAATCCTGTGGAATTTCGCGCTGACCCTTCCGTTCGCCGGCATAATGGTAAAAATCATAACCAAACTTGGTGGAAATCGTAATCTGGCTGCGCCTTCCGCGAAAGGCTTTAGCCAATATCGCCTCACCGCGGCCATTGCCGTATGTGTCGGCCGTATCATAAAAAACGATGCCAAAATCAAAAGCTTTCTGAAGGAGCCGGACAGCATTGTCATCATTGACTTCGCCCCACCAACCCGTAGATAGGGTCCAAAGGCCGAAGCCAATTTCTGAGGTGGTAACTCCTGATTTTTGTAACCGTCGATATTTCATGAAATTGATTTGACCTTATGATTCAAGTGTTTCTGATTGGCATCACTAAGGTAGGCTGTTTAGTCTACTAAATCTGATAATATTTGTCCATCTTTTCCACGCCTGACTTTCTAAAGAGCGTTAATTAAGTTGAGGGGTTTGACACACCATAACCTATGTGTTAACTTCAACTTAGAGATAAAACATAAGGAGTGTAACAAATGAATTCACTAAAAATTGCGTTTGGTATATGGATATTAATGTTTATAGTGGCAGTGAGTCGGGTACGGTCGGAAACTGAAAAAGATTTCGCAGTGCCTGCTTTCAGCGATCTTCAAGTGCTTGGCAATCAAAATGGAACGGCCGAAACATTGCCTCATGTTTCACAATTGGATCGAGCACCATTTCCAGAAATAAAGAAACTCCGGCAGTTTGACATGAACCATGATTCCCAGCTTAATGATTTTGACGTGAAACAATTTCAATCCATCATCGAAAGTTTAAATGGAGAAAAATTAACTGGCCTTCAAGTTACCGCGCGGCTCCGTATCGCACAGAAAAACCAAAAGGAATCGTTTCCCGTACTGTACGACTTAAATAAGGATGGGTTATTCACTTCCTCAGATGTCGATTATTTCGCACAGATCATCGATGAGATTTTTGGTGGGGCATCTCGGGGAAATGAATTGATTCAATCATTTAGATTTCAAGTCTTTCCGGCTCAAAATTCTGAACCAAGACGTAAAAAATAAGAACGCTTAACAAAAGCCACGTCATCCTGAGCGAAGCGAAGGATCTCTGATCGTAGATTCTTCGGCTTTCGGCCTCAGAATGACACTTTTTCGGAGAAGAACCACAAGTTCTTCCCGAAAAGTACTCGCGCGAAAGGCGCGCAGTGCAATTTTGTTAGGCACTTGAAATTGTATTCCCATTTAATCCCCTCGTCGTTCCGTAATGTGGTGGCGAATATCAATGCCCTTCGCCACATAAATAACATCTTCCGCGATATTCGTCGCTAAATCGCCAATCCGCTCAAGGTTGTGAGCAACCATAATTAAACTCACTGCCTGTGGAATTTCAATTGTGCGATTCTTCATCGCTTCTTGAAGCTCGCCATAAACTCGATCTTTCAAATCATCTAGTTCGTCGTCCCGTTCGCAGATAGCTTTGGCCGCTGCAGCATCCCGCTCCACGAAAGAATCCAAAGATTCTTTGACCATCGCAATGGCCAAATCAGCCATCTTCGGAATATCCAAATAAGACTTTAGCGGCGCTTCCCGGCTAATCGCAATTGCACTTTCAGCGATATTAACCGCCTGATCACCTGCGCGCTCAAGATCGCTATTGATTTTCAACACCATTGTAATAAACCTCAAATCAACTGCTGTCGGCTGTCTTAGCGCGATGAGCTCGTGACCGAATTCATCAATTTCAATTTCGAGAATATTGATTTTCTGATCCCCTTCGATCACTTCTTCTGCAAGTTTTGAGTTTCGTTTAATCAGTGACTCCACTGATCTACGAATTGCCTCTTCCGCCAAAAGGCCCATCTTAAACAATTTATCTTTCAATTGTCCTAACTCTTCATCGAAATGACGCTGCATTGTATCTCCTTTTCTTACAGCGCACAGCGAACAGTGTTCAGCGGACAGGATTTTTTTCCTGTACGCTGTACGCTTAACGCTGAACGCTTTATTTATCCGAATCTTCCGGTAATGTAGTCTTCTGTTTCTTTCCGATCAGGCCGTGTAAAGATACGCTGCGTCGGCCCAAACTCAATCAGTTCTCCAAGATAAAAATAAGCCACATGATGACTCACCCGTGCCGCTTGTTGCATATTGTGGGTCACAATCACAATTGTATAATTTTTATAAAGCTTGCGCATTAAATCTTCAATTCTCTCTGTTGCGATTGGATCAAGCGCGGAGCAGGGTTCATCCATTAAAAGGATATCCGGCTCTACGGCCAAAAGCCGCGCA
>MHFM01000008.1:14844-15517 GCA_001804205.1 Omnitrophica bacterium RIFCSPLOWO2_01_FULL_45_10b | reverse complement strand
CAAATACATTTTTTCGATATATTCGGTCAACATTCGATCTGTATTAAATTGCGACGTAATCGATCGAATGGCTTCTTTCATCATCGCAATCCAGCGCTGAGAATATTCAGGACCCATTCCTGTTATTTTGGCTGCTTTAGAAGTTTTCTTTCTGGAAACTGGCTTTTCGAAATAAAGTGGGAGGATTGTATTTTCTAATAATTTAAAGAGCTCCTCTCGATCTTTGACCGCAGAGTCCGCATCGCCTTTTCCGAAAATCCAACCATTCTTTCCATGTTGAATTCCCTCCGGAACCCATCCATCGGAAATAGAAACATTCAGGACGCCATTCATACCGGCTTTCATGCCGCTCGTACCGCTTGCTTCATGAGGACGGAGTGGATTATTAAGCCAAATATCAACCCCGGCCACCAAATAACGCGCTAAATCAATATCGTAATCTTGGATGAATATGATCTGAGAGCGAAAACCGCGTTCTTTTGAGCGTTTTGCCAAGCGGCTGCTAATCTCAACAATATCATGAATACGTTTAAATCCTGCCGTATTGTTGGGATGTGGCTTTCCCGCATACAAAATATGAATAGGCTTGCCATATTTTTTAAAACTGCGCTCCAGAAACTGAAAAAGCCGTTCTTCATCCTCAAGGAGAAGCGTCACCCGTTTATAATCCGCG
>MHFM01000008.1:12179-14801 GCA_001804205.1 Omnitrophica bacterium RIFCSPLOWO2_01_FULL_45_10b | reverse complement strand
CATCTTCAATTTGCGCCACCTTCTCAATTCCGCCGCGCGATTCAATCAAGTGGCGGAGAACCGGTTTTTGCCAATAGGGGACATGAACCGCGTTGGTAATCGATCCGATCGGTACGCCATTACCGCTAAGATCTGTATGGCCCCAGGCATAAGCCCACATGCGCCGGCAAACTTCCCCGTGAAGCGCGCTGACACCATTTCTAAAAACCCCGGAAAGAAGAAGGGTTAATTTGGTCATATCAAATAAATTCTCCCGATTGCGCGCATAATTAAAAATGGTGTCACGATCCTGAGGCGCTAAAAAACCATTGAAATACGGTTCTAAATGCTCGCGAACAAGCTTCTCATCAAAGCGTTCGTTGCCTTCCGGAACCGGCGTATGCGTGGTAAAACCGATCAGACCGGCTGCTTTAGCACGCGCAGCTTCAAACGAAAGAGAATGTTTTTGCATGAACTCGCGGATGACTTCAAAAGCAACGAAGGCAACGTGGCCTTCATTTAAATGATAAGCGGCCGGCGAATAACCTGCTTCCTTCAAAGCTTGCATTCCGCCAATTCCAAGCACAATTTCCTGCTCCAAACGCCTCTGCCGTTCTGCGTCAAATTGTTTTTGAGAAGCGTAAAGGCGCCGGGTGATATGCCGGTCATGGATTCGATTTTCACTAAGATTAGAATCCAGAAGTAAGAGGTCATTTCGTCCCATTCTTGCCCGCCACACACGCACCTTAACTTTTCTATCTCTCACGGGAACTTCGAGCATTAAATCGTCATTGGTTCCTGCGCGTTTGAGCATTTCTAAGGGAAGAAAATCGCGTACAGGTTTCTTGGGAGGCACAATTGAATCATAAATTACTTTCATTGTTCCATCTGAGGTTACTTGTTGATCATAATAGCCATGCAAGTAGAAAAGTCCAACGCCGACCATTTTTAGCCCAAGATCACTTGCGCCGCGCAAATGATCTCCCGATAAAATCCCTAAACCGCCGGAATAAATTCGAAGGATATCGATGCCATATTCCATGGAAAAATAAGCAATGGTTTGATTCGCAAGTTCAGGATAACGCTTGGAAACAAACGTCTCCTGAGGCCGCATATAGGATTTAAACGATTGCTCTACCTTTTGGACTAAATCGAGAAAGCCGCCTTCAGTCAAAAGTTCTGCAATGCGCCGGCGGTAAAGCAAAGGATTTTCATCTTGAATTTTTAGAAAGCGGTAAAGATTGCGCCGAAAAAGTCCCCATACATAAGGACTGATACTTCGAAAAAGGAGATGAACGTCGGAATTCCATTCAAACCAAAGATTCCCGACAATTTTTCTAAGGGTTTTATCAATATCGAGCATGGGCGTTTTTTGAAAGAAGAGGTATCACCCCCCGCGCCCTTGCCTGGCGCGAGGGTGACAAATTGACAGTGCGGAGAATGAATTAACTCAGATGCTGAGAGACAAGCTTTGTCATCTCAAACATATTGACGGTTTTCTTTCCACCAAAGACAGACGTAAGAGCTGCATCTGCATTGATATTCCGCCTATTCGAAGGGTCCTGCAAGTTATGTTTCTTGATGTACTCCCATAACTTTTTGGTTGCTTCGGTACGCGGTAGCGGTGAAGAACCGACAATTTTCGCCAAATCAGAACTTGGCTTCAACGGTTTCATGAATGCTGGGTTTGCCTTTCTAACCATTATTTCCTCCTTCGTGTTTCAAGTTCGAGTTAAGTAATCCTAAAATCATCTTACTGCTTTTGATGGAATGCAGTTAAATTTCGGCTATGGATATATTATATCAGCAAGTAAATGAATGATACAGAAAAAATAGAAAAGAAAATTTTCAAACTATTCGCGTTTGATTTCAGGTTCCTGAAATGGGAGATCCACAATGTTAGGATGATGGTCCGAAACGTGTTGGACCAAAACCGTGTTTAATTCTTCCAAAGTCTCGCCAAAATGAGGCGCAAATTGATAAGGCCCATTTTTGTCCTTAGGGTCTTTCAGGAAAGACTTTACGAAAATCCAATCGAGGCGATATTTCCCAATAATATCTCCGATAGGACGCCTGACCTGAAAGGTTGTTTTGTAGCCAATCCGGTCTCTCTGATTTGAATTGGAAAGAAGCCCGTTTTCTCCCCCAACAGACCGTTCTGAATCGCCCCTAAAATCAAAGGCGGAGCTATCGTCAAACCGAAAATCCTCAATCGCATTGAAAAGGCCTGCCGTACGATTGGGCGCCACGATCGGAATGCTCTTTGCTGTAGGATTCTGAAAGTTCTTCGTAACGTTGGAAACGGTGCGCGTTGCATTCACAAGAAGCGCATGGGGAGCAACTTGGTTTACCGCAACCGAAAACCATAGCGTTGGATCTTTCGCCTTCCTTTTCACTTCCCTCGTAACAGAAGTAGGGCTTAAGTCGGAAGGGGCGGAATTGAAGTCTCCTGCCATAATTACCGGATTTTGAATATTTTTAATATAGGTCAAAATCTCTTCAATCTGAGCTTCCCGCGCTTTCGGAAGACATTTAATTTCTAAATGGATGTTAATGACTGTAAGCGTGTCATTGGGAAGTCCCGGAACTTCCAAGTCCACACGCATAAAAATACGATTTCCAACTTTAAGTTCACGGTGAAGT
>MHFM01000008.1:3525-12160 GCA_001804205.1 Omnitrophica bacterium RIFCSPLOWO2_01_FULL_45_10b | reverse complement strand
TTGCGCCAAAGCGGCGGGTTTTCTCAAGAAAGGTGGTTTTGTTTTTCTCACCCGAATACCAGTCGTAACCTTGATTCTCTAAAGGAAAAATGGTCACGGATTTAATCGGATAGCGGCTGAGCACGGCAGAACCAAAAAGCCCTTTATACTTTTCAGGGTCAGCTCGAAAATAATCCATCGCGTCTTGGTCTTCTTGTCCTCCTTCCAAATGAATGGCTTCCGTCCCTAAATAGGCGGGATCAATTTCAAGATATTCCGCTCCATAAGCATAATTCATTGATAAGGCCTCAGCCAATTCCCGTGTGCCGTCGCGATATTCGGAGCGCTTGACGCCAATGTCCATCTCTTGAAGAAAGACGACATCCGCTTGGGCCAATGCATCCCGCTGACGCAAAGCTGTTTGATGTTCAAAAGTATCTACGGGCGCTTTTTTCAAATCAATCATTGCCTGATAAGCTACGGGATTTGTAAAAACTGAAATAGCATTTGGAATTTGAAAGGACTTTTCGATATTCCAAGTTGCGATACGCAAATAAGGCACTCCGAGAACAGGATGAATTTTTTCAGCAGGCCGCGCGCCGCGATAATAAGCTTCATTCGAAATAATGGGGGTAGTCCAAAGCCGATTTAATTTTTCCCGAAGCGGGCTCGCAGGATCGGGATTTTCTGAGAGGCTGATCAGCTCGTTGAAGGCCAGAAATTCAGGACTAGAATAACGAATAAAATCTGAATTTGACGAGGCAGTCAAAAAAGGTTTTGAAGCGGGAATGCCAAAGAAAGCGCATAAAAAACAAAGTGCCAATGCTGCTTTCTTCATAAAGATAAAAGTCATCCCAACCACCTGTTGGTTAAGACCGTCATTGCGATGCGCCGAAGGCGCAGAAGCAATCTAAGAACAGAGATTGCTTCGTCCCGCCGCTTTCGGCGGCAGTCCTCGCAATGACGACACGCCCATAGCAAGCAGGTGGTGGGATCATCCTGCGGCGTTAAGCCTGCGCTTGAATTCATCCCATGGGAAAAACTTGCCTGGACATTCCGTATTTTTCCCGGGAACATCTCCATGCCGTAAAATGCGACTCATGGGGATACGATAATGCTTCCTGAGCGCATTGACAAGAAGAACGAGTGAGTTGAGTTGATCGTCAGAAACATAGCGTTCCGAAAAGTTACCAATTAAACAAATTCCGATTCCATGCTCATTCATCCCACTCGCATTGCAGTGCGCTCCGTCCATTTGTTTGACCCAGCGCGGCCCGGCTTCAATCTGGCCCGCTCTTTTTCCGGCAGTCCCATTATCAATCAAGAAATGATAACCAAGACCGTTTTCAAATCCACGTCGATAATGAAGCGCATCGATGGTCAAAGCGCTGCCTTCATGCGTAGCGCTATGATGGATCACAATATATTGCCATGACCGTACATTATAAATGGGGACGATGGAAGCAATTTGAGCTGCTTTTGGAATTAACAATCTTTGCCCCACCTTAATGGAAGAAGGATTTCTTAAACCATTGGCTTTCATGATGGCCCGTTGGTCCACACCATACATTTTACTGATCCGCCACAATGTTTCCATCCGCGCTACTTGATGAACTAAATCTTGGGGAATTGAAATGGAGGTTCCGCCGCCCGGAATAATGGAAATAACGCCGGGAGCCCCGCCAGGATGTGAAGTACCGCAACCAAATAAAGCAAACGGGATCACAAGGCAAAAAGCCCAAATGATTGTTTTCTTTAGGAGAATCGGTTTGATTTGCATGGGCTATAACACACGATATTCAATTAGGGTCATCGGAATAAAAAAGGTTGGACTTAAGCTGATTTTTTAAGTTCTTTGGGGAGCTCATCAATCTTTGCTGCCAGGATAAAATCATTTTCGGAAAGGCCGCCAATCGAATGGGTGGCCAATTCAATACGAAGTTTTCGATAGCCCGTTAAATGAAGATCGGGATGATGGTCCTCGCCCTCGGCTACCTCTGCGATCAAACCAATCAGATGGACCGCTGCTAAAAAATTTTTCATGGCAAACTCACGGGAAATGCTTTTCCCATCGTTGGCCAAAATCCATCCGGGAATCTGCCGAACGGCTTCTTTGGCTTGTGCCAATGAAAACGGCAGTGCTCCTTGTGCGCAAGGCTTGCATTTCTTTTTTGTCAATTCATGGGCAGAAGATGCTGCCATTTTCTCCTCCAACGGTTCGCAATCCTCCGCCATCTGATCCCATCCATTCAAATGACGGAAGATTGTTAAGGTTTGCGGCGCGGATCTTCTAAAAGATTTTGGACCTCAAATTCTTGAGCGCCAAATTCTTTTGCAACCTCGATCGCGAACGCGCATTCCTCATACCGCCCATCCAACAGCGCTTCCCTTAAATAGGTCAGGGCCGTTAACTTCACCGGATGATGCGAAGTCCGCTTTCTGACCCAAAATCTCGTTGGGTTTGTCGCGCGAAGCATCTTATTTTCCTCCTTTCTTTAAAAATTTCAAGTAGCAAAATGCGTACCTGTTGCTACCAGACAATAAAAAAGCCCATTATCGATTTTCTCGATAATGGGCTTTAGAAACTCTAAAAATTCTTGGGTTTAAATCAGGAGTTCGTAACACCCCCAAAGCCCACTACCGGACCGCGAAAGTAATGCTTATCGCAAGACAGACGATAAACGCACCACACGGTATGTGGCATTGTGCTTTTTGTAATAAAGGGTATTACGTTACCTGTTTTCATTGGGATATTACCTGTTACAAAAGTAAGTATGCCTGAATAATTTGATTTTGTCAAATTATTGTTGGCCTGGAGTGAATTTTAGAAGAATGAACGTTACTTCATCCGCCGCGAACGGAAGAAAATAAGGCTAACGGCAATAATCAATAAGAGTAAAAGTGTCAGCATGATCGCACGCTTATTCAGAGCTTTTGAAGTAATGTGGATCGTGTAGGTGCCGTCTTTTCCCTCAAAAACGGCGGCGTTAAAATCCCAAATCCCGGTCTTCCCTTGTACGGCCGTGGCATTGGCATCAACAATTCTCCCCGGAAGCGTCACTTCGGAATGGAATTGGAATTTGGGAAGGATTTCTTCTTTCATCCTTTTAAGTGCAAGCTCTTCGATTTTAGCGGGCGCAAGAAGCTCCGGTTCAATTGTTGCGCCTGTTGAAGCCTCATTAGTCTCAGACACAGATTGAGATTTTAATGAAACTGTTCGTTCGCGAACAATTTCCTTTTTAAGATCATGAAGCAGGATTGGAATGATCCATCGGACATGAAAAATTTCCGTATACTCGTAACGCGTTGTAAAAAGCAACGACTTTTGTTTCAGCGCAATTTGGTTGTCTGTTCCAATTTCTTTTTCAAAAGGCTCCAAAATACCCAATTCGCCGCTCAGTTCTTGACGCGTTTCATCCGTTAAGTTAGAAATCAAGTCCGGAGTATCATAGCGAAAATCGCTCGCAAAGCTTGAAGGATCAATAAAATGGCCGGAGGCATGAATATGATAATGAGTATCCCTGAGAATGGATTCCCCTCCCTTTGTTTCCGAGGTTTTTACGTTCCAAGCAGGGCCTGACGGTGGCAAAAACCGGTCCGCGCCGCGGCCATTGATTTGAACTTCGCGGTCGATTTTTCCATTTCGATGAACGATGGTTTTAAAATTAAAATTTGTCTCAAAACACCCGGAAAGAAGCAAAAGAAATAAAACCCCTAACGCCATTCGTCTTGCCATGAATCCCCCTTTTTGATGTAGGCTGTTATTGTAAGCTACTTTAGCTTCATTGACAATGTAAGACTGTCCCTTTAGAATAAGGGTTCAAAATGGAAAAAACACTGAACGAACTCGCTCAAATGGTCCAAGGGACTGTTGTTGGCGACGGGACAGTTAAGATTTCAGGCATTACGAGCATTGAACAGCCTCGACCTGGCCAATTAGCCTATTTGACGGAAGAAAAGAGACTTTCCGAGATGGAGGCTTCTCCTCTTGCCGCCTTGATTGTTCCCGAGAAAATAAGCGCGGCGAAAAAACCATTAATTCGGTCGCAAAATCCAAAGCTTGCCTGGGCCATTCTGTTGGGACTTTTTAATCCTCCTCAAACCTACTCCAAAACCATATCGGAAAAGGCATTGATCGCAAAAAGTGCCAAAATTGGAAAAGATGTTACGATCGAACCGCTTGCTTTTATTGGAGAAGGTGTGGTCATTGGCAGCGATACCGTCATTCGTTCCTATGCCTATATCGACCGGGAAACAAAAATCGGAGAACATACCATTATTCATCCCCATACCGTACTTTATCCTCGAACAGAAATCGGAAA
This sequence comes from Omnitrophica bacterium RIFCSPLOWO2_01_FULL_45_10b, assembly GCA_001804205.1. Lineage (GTDB taxonomy): Bacteria > Omnitrophota > Omnitrophia > Omnitrophales > Danuiimicrobiaceae > 01-FULL-45-10b. Next base: position 7,859 of record MHFM01000008.1, on the reverse strand, counting down.
TCACGTGGTCATTCATGCAGGGACTGTCATCGGTTCGGACGGATTTGGATATGTCTTTGACGGCGAAAAACAAGCTAAAGTACCACAAGTAGGAAATGTAATCATTCAAGACGATGCAGAAATCGGGGCCTGCGTGACCATTGACCGCGCCACCATAGGTTCCACCACGATCGGCCGAGGTGTTAAAATCGATAACTTAGTTCAAATCGCTCATAATGTTGAAATCGGAGCGCATAGCTGCCTTTCGGCGCAAGTAGGAATTTCTGGAAGTTCAAAGGTTGGAAATTATGTTGTGATGGGCGGGCGTTCAGGTTTGGGAGACCATTGTGAAATTGGGGACCAAGCCACACTTGGGGCGCAGACAGGCGTTCCTTCCGGAAAAGCCATCCCGCCAAAGCAAGTATGGATCGGCGCTCCTGCCCGCCCTTACGAAGAAATGCGCAAGCAAGTAGCGGCTCAATTGAGAAGCCACGAAACCCAAGAACTTGTGGGCGAACTTAAGAAACGAATCGAAGCGCTTGAAAGAGAATTGGCCGAATTGAAGGCAAGTAAGCCGTAAAGCAGATCAACGTTTTCCGACCAAACTAAAAAACTCCGCCCGAGATCTGGGGTCACTGCGAAACATTCCAAGCATGGAGCTCGTTACACAAAAGGAGTCTTTTTTCTCAACTCCTCGCATCGCCATGCACAAGTGAAAAGCTTCGATAACGACCGCGACTCCTTTGGGTCTGAGATGCTGCATGAGGCAATCTGCAATTTGGCTCGTCAGCCGCTCTTGAACCTGCATACGGCGCGAAAACACATCGACAATACGCGGAATTTTGCTTAATCCGATAATCTTGCCGTCCGGAAGATACGCCACATTGGCTTTGCCGTAAAATGGAAGTAAGTGGTGTTCGCAAAGGCTGAACAAATCGATGTCCTTAACGACAACCATCTCATCATAATTTTCTTCGTAAATGGCGCCGTTCAAGATTTTTTCAATATCTTGTTTATATCCCCGGGTTAGAAATTTAAGCGAAGACTCTACGCGTTTTGGGGTTTTAAGAAGGCCTTCCCTATTGGGGTCTTCCCCCAAGAGAGAGATTAAGTCTTTAACAATGGATTCGATATTTCCCTGTTTGACCTGCGTTTCTAAATCGTGCATTTGTTTCGCCTTTCCGAAATCATGTCATTCTGAGCGCAGCGAAGAATCTGCGACTCGTAGATCCTTCGGCTGCGCCTCAGGATGACAGTTTTGTGAAGTGCTCGTGCTTAATATAAATTACCTGGCGCACTTCGCGCAAGGACAAATTTCGCGTAAATATTGAAAGGTGTAAATTCCCGTATTATGCCCATCGCTCCAGTTCACCCGAATCCCATAGCGGCCTACCCCTTGAATTTGAAGGGGGTGGATATCAGCCGGAATTTCGGAAGGATCAAATCGTTTTGCGCCTGACCATTCATCCACGCAACCCGCGCAACGGCATAACTCTCTCAAGTAACCGCTTGGATATTTGCTTTCATGGCCGTCTTGCCAGCGAATCAAAAGGGTGTCACGATCCGCTTGTTTGATCTCAAGCGGTATTAGGATTTGCTGGTTTCCCATTTGATATCAATATCACCGGCTGAACTTTGCATATTGGCGATGCTCATTTGAGCCGCAATTGCGCCGGCAATAATTCCATAAATTTTTGCGGTTGTCGAATCAGGATGCGCTGCGACAATTGGCAGACCTTGATCCCCTGTTTCTGAAACAACAGGATCAATCGGAATTTGGCCCAACAGCGGCACGCTAAGTTCCTTGGCCATTTTTTCACCACCGCCGCTTCGAAAAATATCCACAACTTTTCCGCAATCAGGGCACGAAAAATAACTCATATTTTCAATTAATCCAAGCACCGGAACATTGACCTTCTGAAACATCTGAAGCCCTTTGCGTGCATCAATGAGACTGACTTCTTGCGGCGTCGTGACAATCACAGCCCCCGACAAAGCTGCTGATTGCGTGAGCGTCAACTGCGCATCGCCGGTTCCGGGCGGTAAATCCAGCATCAAATAATCAAGGTCGCCCCATTCAACGCGCGTCAGAAATTGTTGTAGAATTTGATGGACCATCGGGCCGCGCCAAATCACCGGGGAATTTTCTCGTGCAAGAAAGCCAATCGACATTAATTTAATTCCGTGCGCATCAAGCGGAATAATTTTTTGGTCTGCGCTCACATGAGGTTGTTGGCCCACCAAACCAAACATGAGCGGCATGCTGGGCCCGTAAATATCGCAATCAAGAAGGCCTACTTTGGCGCCACTGCTTGCCAACGCTAAAGCAAGATTGGCACAAACGGTTGACTTTCCTACCCCGCCTTTTCCGCTGGCAATGGCAATCACATTTCGAACTCCCGGTAACACGGCGGCTTTTTCGAAACCGGCGCGACCCTTCACTTGAGCCGACATTTTGATTTCCACCTTCGAAACACCGGGCAATTGACGAATTTTAACTTCGCATTCTTGTTTCATTTGGTCTTTCACAGGACAAGCGGGCGTTGTCAGCTCAAAATTAAAACAAACGGTTCCGTTTTCAATCTTAAGATCCTTCACAAAACCAAGGCTTACAATATCCCGATGAAGGTCCGGATCCTTAACCGTTTTTAATGCGTTCAAAACCTGCTCTTCAGTGACTGGATGAGCCATAAACTAATTTCCCTTTTTGATTTAACTTTCGAAGCTCATCAACAAGCGACGGAATAATCCGAATAGCAGCTTCAATGTCTTCCGCCGTTGTATAGCGGCTCAAACTAAAGCGCAAAGAACTAAACGCAAGCTCCTCGGAATGGCCCATTGCCTGCAACACATGAGAAGGCTCAAGCGCTCCCGTTAAACAAGCTGAACCGCTTGAGGCAGCAATTCCCTTTTGGTTCAAACGGATCAAAAAAGCCTCCGCTTCAATTCCGGGAATTGTGATATTGGTCGTATTGGGAATTCTTTGACTTTGCTTCCCATTCATAAAGCTTTCTGGAATTTTTGTTATGAGTTCGTGTTCCAGTTGATCTCTCAAATTCGCAATTCGAAAAGGCTCTTGATCCAAGGCGCGGACAGCTAATTGAAGCGCGCAATTTAATCCAACAATGCCCGGAACGTTTTCGGTTCCCGCTCTTCGATCGCGCTCTTGCCGGCCTCCAAAAAAAAGCGGAGCAAATGGAGTTCCTTCACGAACATAAAGCGCGCCGATACCTTTCGGGCCATGAAATTTATGAGCTGAAAAAGAAAGATAATCGACCGGTATCTGAGCTAAATTGATGGGTATTTTTCCGATCGCTTGGATGGCATCCGTATGAAAAAGAATCCCTTTTTGTTTGACCAAAGCAGCGATGCGTTCGATTGGGAAAAGGACACCGGTTTCATTATTGGCCCACATGATTGAAACAATCGCAACATCATCTGTCAGCGCGGCTTCAAACTCTTCCCAATTCAAAGCACCGTCTTTTGAAACTCCGACGGAAATAATTTTATAACCTTCTTGGCTGAGCACCTGGCAAAGATTGCGGATAGAAGAATGTTCTACTTGAGACGTTACGATATGTTTGCGATTGGGGCGTGCTTTCAAGGCTGAGTAAATGGCGGTATGATTGCTTTCGGTGCCACCGCTTGTGAACATAATTTCCCGCTCTGTTTTCGCCCCCAAAAGCTGCGCAACATCTTTGCGAGATTCTTCAACCACTCGGCGCGTACGAGTCCCGAAATCATAAAGCGCGGAAGGATTGCCGTAATCGTCGCAACAAAATGGATCCATCGTTTGCTTTACTTCAGGCGCTACTTTGGTTGTCGCGTTGTTATCCAAATAAATCATCTTAAGTGAAAATTCTCCTGATGTAATAGTTGTAAGTCATTGATTTTAAATGAGATAGGAATGAGGCTGAATCACTTATCCGTGTGTATTATCTCACAATTTTCTTAGCTGTCAACGGAGGCGTTTTGGCGCGTAAACCACCACACGACACATCCCAAAACCACAAGCATCAACCACTCAATGGGCGCATCCGAATAGGAACTTTGTCCAAACAAAGGATGATAACCATTTGGTTCGAGGCGCACAAAAGAATGTTGGAATTTGATAAGAAAAACAGCGCCGGCATGAATCCCAATAGAAAGAAAAAGAGACCGAGTCCGGATAAAAGCCTCATTCAAAAGAATTCCAAATAAAAATAAACCCGTGAATTCAGGAAGAATGACAGGGAAATGTTTCACAATGGGTTCCAAATAACCTAAAAGCAGCCATATGGCATCGCCAAATGAAGGATCCTTCGGAATAAAAATTTGTCCGTTATCAAAAAAATGAGCAAGTGAATAAAAAGCGC
>MHFM01000008.1:0-3514 GCA_001804205.1 Omnitrophica bacterium RIFCSPLOWO2_01_FULL_45_10b | reverse complement strand
AGGTGTGTAAAAATAAAACCCCTAAAGAAAAATTCCTCCACAATTCCAACGATCAGGCCGCTTGTCGTCCCTTTTACCAATCGCTCAATCACATCCTGAAATAAAACGGGCTGACGTAGATAACGCGGCCCAAATGCAACTTCAATGACGGCTAGGACCAACACGGTAACCGCGCCCCCTAGAAAACCATAAGCGACTAATTTTTTCCAAGGCGCTGAAAAATCAAATCCGTAATCCTTCCATATAGTCCAATCGCGAAACATTCCACCCTTTTTAATTTGTGGAACAACAACAAAGAGAACGGCCGCTACAATTGAAAAAACCATGACCAGGCGGTTAAAAATCCGTTCAAACTTAAAAAAAGGAGAAATAGGAAATAAAATTGCATAAATAGGTGGCGTCAACAGAACGCTCAAAACAAAAACAGCAAGGATCGCTACCGATGCTTTAAAACCATTACTCATGAGCTGTACCTGCAATGATTGTAACCGCACCAAAACTAAGCGGTTTAAGTGAAACATGCTTAAAACCTGCTGATTCAAAATCAGTTTTCAGCTGTTCAGGGTCCGGAAATACTTGAATCGACTGCGACAAAAACTGATAAGCATTTTTATGCCTCGAAAAAAGTTTGCCCGAAAACGGAATATAAAATTTTAAATAAGGCTGATAAACATACTGCCATACAAAGGGATTCCGCGGCCTTGTCAGCTCAAGAAATACCACCCTTCCTCCTTTGCGTAAAACACGCTTGGCTTCAGAAAGAAAACGATTCATATCCTGAACACTTCTTAAAATAAAACTTCCCGTCACTAAATCAAAAGAACCATCCGGAAAAGGAAGTTCGTGGAAATCACCCGCAACTAAAACTGCCGAATCGCCAAGCCGTTCTTTAGCCTTCTGAAGCATTCGATCTGAAAAATCGCACCCCGCAGCATATCGAAAAGAATGAGCTTTCAAAAAAATATTTAATGATTTCCCCGTCCCGGCTCCTAAATCAAGGATGGAATCGCAACGAAAACCTCGAAGCGCCTCGCGGACCAGCTGCTTTCGCCAAAAAGCTTCCAATCCAAAACTCAGAAATGAGTTGAGGAAATCATATTGATCGGAAATAGCGTTGAAAAGGGAGCGAATCGTCGACGAATCAGGATGGGCGAGATTCGGCCTTTCGGTCGAAGGTGCCATTAATCAAAAACCTGTAGGATCTGATAATTGGTGTTTCTCTGGGCGGGAATGTAACCGGCTTCTTTAATAAGCCGAATAAGGTCTTCCGGTCTTGTTTTGACTTCAATACCAGTCGGCTCAAGCACTTTGTCTTCAATTAACGTACCGCCAATGTCATTTGCGCCAAAAGAAAGCCCAACTTGGCCCATTTTAAGCCCTTCCGTAAGCCAGCCTGATTGAATGCTGAAAATGTTATCAAGAAAAAGCCTGGAAATCGCCAAGGTCTTTAAATAATCCGCTCCACCCGCCGGTTCAAAATGGCTCATGCGCGGTGTTCCGTGAGGAGAAAGCGTCCATGGAATAAAAGCGCGAAATCCACCGGTTTCATCCTGCAAACTCCTCAATCGTTCCAAATGAATCAATCGCTCTTCGATTGTTTCAAGATGGCCAAAAACCATCGTCGCCGTCGAACGCAAACCAACGCTGTGGGCTGTTCGATGGAAATCAAGCCAGCCGTCAGAATCAATTTTCTTCGGACTGATGATGTTCCGTACCCGCTCCACTAAAATTTCAGCACCGCCGCCGGGAATTGAATTAAGCCCCGCTTCTTTCAGTTTGATTAAGACATCGCAAAGCGGCATTTTCTCCTTCTTTGCGATAAAATCAATTTCCACAACGGAAAGTGAGTGTATGTGAACCTGAGGAAAACGCTGATGCACTTGCCTGATCATATGAAGATAAAAATCAAGGCCGAGTTCCGGATTGACACCACCTTGAATTAAAACCTGCGTGCCGCCAAGATCAACGAGCTCTTGAATCTTCTGAAAAATTTGATCCATAGTCAGCGTATAAGCTTCCGGATCACGCGGCCTTCGATAAAAAGCGCAAAAATCGCAATCAATGAAGCAGGCGTTTGTATAGCTGACATTTCGGTCGACGATAAACGTAATGATGCCGTTTGGATGCATCCGATCGCGCACAAGCGTTGCCGCCTTTCCAAGGCTTAGCAAATCACATGAAAAAAGTAAAATTCCCTCCTCTAAATTAAGGCGCTCTCCGGCAATGGCCTTTTCCAAAGTCCGGTCTAAAATGGGATCGCTGCTTGTCGTTAAATTCATGTTAAGCCTCGATGAATCTAAGCTCCTTCACGGTAGGCGCAAGTTCCGCACGCGCGGCAAAGCGATAAAAAAGCTCCAGCCCTTTTTTCATATCCTCATCCATATAATAATTTAAATTAAACAAGTAGCCGAAAACTTGTGAAAATCGATCATTCGATATCGTAAGACCGAGCGCATTTTTAAGCAAAGTTTCTAAATCCTGTAAGTTTCGGTCCGTATTTTCTTTAAGGCGCTTATAAAATTCGAAAACCTCGTGCGGGCGTTCCTGATAATAGCGGCGCTGAACAGCCCAGACCGCAAAACAAAACGGGACTTCAGTCCACTCCCACCATAGCTCGCTCAAATCATACTTATATAAAAATTCCTTTGGCTTGTAAAAGAGAGCATCGTCGCCAATCGCAAGAGCGGCATCGCCCTGCTCAAGCATCTCTTCCGGTGTGCCACTTCCTAAAACAAAATCATTCTCGAACCGGCATTTAAATTTAAGCAGAATTTTAAGGAGCGTGGCCGAACTTAAACTTTTTTTAGAAAGAACGACTTTGGCTTTATTCAGTCCGTCAATTCTCTCCCGGCTAAACAAAAGGACGCTTCTCGAAAAATCCCGAGAACCGATGCAAAGATTTGGAAGCAAAAGATATTGATCCTGATGAAGCGCATACTCCAAGGACGAAATCGGGGCAAAATCAATTGCATCTTTTGCCATCAGGTCGTTGATTTCACTTGGCGTTCCTTCCGAAAGTAAAACGTTTGATCCTTCTTCGAAAAGCCGGAAGTAAAATGGAGCTGTGTTCACGTACCCAATTTTACCAACCCGAAATGGTTTTAAAGCCAGTTTTCCGTCCATTGCGTCCCTTTTATTTTTGATTCCGCTTCGCTGCCGACCCATCTCCGGTAAAGCGTATGTGGAATATCCAATTGATCTAAGACTTTTCCAATGACAAAATCAACCAACTCTTCGATTTTTTGAGCGCCGGAATAAAAAGCCGGAATCGCCGGCACCACCCGAACGCCAAGACGGGCTAATTTCAAAAGATTCTCCAAATGAATGGCGCTTAACGGTGTCTCCCGCGGCACAATGACAAGTTTACGGCCTTCTTTAATCATGCTCTCAGCGGCCCGTTCGATGAGGCTTTCGGAAATTCCATTGGCAATTTTTGAAAAAGTGGTCGTGGAAGAAGGAACAATCACCATTCCCCGCGCGGGATAAGATCCGCTTGCGATCGGGGCGGTCATTT
>MHFM01000007.1:32136-32265 GCA_001804205.1 Omnitrophica bacterium RIFCSPLOWO2_01_FULL_45_10b | reverse complement strand
AAGTTACGGGATTTTTTATGCGTCCCCAAGGGGATTTGAACCCCTGCCGACAGATCGAAAATCTGTTGTCCTAACCAGGCTAGACGATGGGGACATGTGAATTGTTGATTTCGAATTTTGGATTGCGGA
>MHFM01000007.1:29784-32104 GCA_001804205.1 Omnitrophica bacterium RIFCSPLOWO2_01_FULL_45_10b | reverse complement strand
TCCGCAATCTAAAATCTGCAATCGGCAATGAAATTGAGCCCGGATGGATTCGAACCATCGACACCTTCCTTAAAAGGGAAGTGCTCTACCAGGCTGAGCTACGGGCTCAAAACAACAATAATTATTTCTTTTAATCTTAATCTATCGAGGTTTTGAGCCAGCCCCAGACTCTTTTTCTGGGGCAGGCTACACCGAACTAATGCTCACCAAAAAGAAAAATCGCCAACCCGCCCCTTCTTATGACGCGAGGGGCAGCCGGCGATTAGACTTGTTTAATTTCAAGTTCTTTTTTCGCAAGCGCTTCGTCAATTAATTTAATGTATCTGTCCGTAAGTTCCTGAACTTTTTTTTGCGTAGACTTGGAAATGTCTTCGCCGACGGCGCTTGTTTTTTCGAGTTTTTTGATGGCTTCATTTGCTTCATGGCGGAGATTTCGAATCGAAACCCGCCCTTCTTCGGCAACTTTCCGAATTAATTTATCAAGTTCCGTGCGGCGTTCTTCTGTTAACTGCGGCATTTTAATCCGAATCACTTTACCATCATTATTGGGAACAAGGCCTAGGCCCGATACGGAAATCGCTTTTTCAATGATGCCAAGCGCGGACGCGTCCCAAGGTTGAATAACAATCGTTTTGGTGTCCGGTGTTGAAAGTGAAGCCACCCCTTTAAGCGGTGTAATTGTATTGTAATAATCTACTTTAATTCCTTCAACCAACGCCACCGAGGCGCGGCCGGTATGAAGATTTTGAAACTCCTGGCGTGTCGCCTCAAGCGCTTTCTGCATTTTATGTTCGGCATCATCCAATATCGGTTTTGTATGATTGATTGTTTGCATAATCAAAACTCTTACGAAACTTTAGTCCCGATTTTCTCGCCCAACACGACGCGGCGAATATTGCCTTGTTCCATTAAATTAAATACGATAATTGGGAGATGATTATCCATGCACAGCGAAATAGCCGTTGCATCCATGACTTGAAGTCTTTTCTTTAAAACATCGATATATTTGAGCTGGTCAAATTTCTTAGCGCGGGGGTCTTTATTTGGATCGCTTGAATAGACACCTTCTACTTTGGTTGCCTTTAAAATGGCATCGGCGCCGATTTCAATGGCCCGAAGTGCCGCGGCCGTATCGGTTGAAAAGTAAGGATTTCCCGTTCCGGCGGCAAAAATAACGACGCGGCCCTTTTCCAAATGGCGGATGGCACGGCGGCGAATATAAGGTTCGGCCACGCGCTGGATTTCAATGGCTGTTTGTACGCGGGTCAAAACCCCCTCTTGCTCAAGCGCATCTTGTAAGGTCAAGGAATTGATCACTGTCGCCAGCATTCCGATATAATCTGCCGTGACGCGTTCCATTCCTTCTTCAGCCGCTTGATGCCCACGAAAGATATTGCCGCCTCCAATCACGCAGGCAAGGTCCACTCCCAATTCTTTTACTTCTTTGATTTGTCTTGCGACGGTGCGGGCAACCTTGAGGTCGATGCCGTAACCTTTGCGTCCCTGAAGGGACTCTCCGGTGAGCTTGAGGACAATTCGTTTGAAAACCGGCTTTGCTTTTTTTGACATCCTAAATCCGTTGGTACGGGCCCTGATTTTCATTAATTTTTTCAATTGGAAATCAGGACTGTGCCAACTTCCAATTGAATCCCCAACTCATATTTATCTGAGAGTTGGTACGAAGGTGTTATTCTGAGCCAATTTCGAAACGGCGAAACCGCTTAATCACCACATGCTCGCCCAGTTTCGAAATTAGACCGGTCAATAAATCCTGAATGGTTGTATCTTCGTTTTTAATGAATCGTTGATTCAAAAGACAAACTTCTTCAAAGCGCTTATCTAATTTCCCCTGAATGATTTGGTCTTGAATCTTAGCGGGCTTATCCTTCACCTGAGCCTGAAATACTTCCTTTTCCTGCTCAAGCCAATCGGGATCAATTTCTTCGCGCGATACAAAAAGAGGGTGAGCAGCGGCAATTTGCATGGCCACATCGCGTCCAAATTGTTGGAACTCGGAATTGCGCGCAACAAAATCCGTTTCGCAGTCAATTTCAACTAATACGCCGATTTTTCCGCCAAGATGAACATAGGAAAAAATCTGGCCTTCTTTTGTTGTGCGGCCCGATTTTTTCTGGGCAATTTCAAAACCTCTTTTCCGGAGAAGCTGCTGTGCCGCCTGAAAATCACCTTTCGCCTCCATCAGCGCGCGCTTACAATCCATGATACCGGCGCCTGTCGCATTGCGAAGTTCCCTGACTTGATCGGCGCTATTGTCTTTAACCATGGCTTTCTGAGTCATTTGAATAATTTAAATGAGGGG
>MHFM01000007.1:25785-29688 GCA_001804205.1 Omnitrophica bacterium RIFCSPLOWO2_01_FULL_45_10b | reverse complement strand
GCAGAGGGTTACCTTATGTAATCCTACGCCCGCCAAAGATCGTTGGCGGGCTCAGGATGAGCCCTCGGGGACAGATTAAAAAGCTCCCCGATGGCTCAATTTAAATGATATCTTTGGATTCCTTGCGCGGACGGGCCTTCTTAACCTTGGGCTTAACCACTTCCCGAACCACAAGCTTATCAACTACTTTTTCTTCGATGACTTCGACAATTTCTTCCGTTGCCGGCGCCAGTTTTATTTCTTCCTCAACAGGCCCAACGGTTGCTTCCGGTATTCCCACTGCAACAAGCTCTTCCGGAGCATGATTTTGTTTGAACCGATCTCTTCCTTCCTCAATGGCTTTAGAAATAATACCGCAGATTAATTTTACAGAACGAATCGCATCGTCATTTCCTGGAATTGGATAATCAATCAAATCGGGGTCGCAATTGGTATCAATAACGGCTACCACCGGAATTCCGAGCCTGCGTGCTTCAAGGACAGCGATTTCCTCTTGTTTAGGATCAATGACGAAGAGGGCGCTTGGAAACCGCCTCATGTGGCGAATTCCAACTAAAACTTTAAGAAGCTTTTCCCGCTTAGTTTTTAGCATCGCCACTTCCTTTTTGGTCAAAAACTGATACGTTCCTTCCGCCTCCATTTTCTCAATTTCCTCGAGACGGGCCACGCTTTTGCGAATGGTCTCAAAATTGGTCAGCATTCCGCCAAGCCAACGTTCGCTCACAAAAGGCATTTCTGTTTTTTGTGCGGCTTCTTGGATTGCTTCCTGCGCTTGCCGCTTGGTGCCCACAAGAAGAATCGAGCCTCCCTGTTCCGCAATGCTGCGCAGATAATTGCAAGCGGTGATCAAACGGGTGAGTGTCTTTTCTAAATCGATAATATACACACCGTTTCGATCCGTAAAAATAAAGGGAGCCATTTTCGGATTCCATTTTTTGGTTTGATGGCCAAAATGGACACCGGCTTCCAAGAGCTGTTTTACCGTTACTTCATCAGACAATTCTTCCTCCTTATCAATTGCAAGCATATCAAATCATATTACAATTAAATGAGTTACATCAATTTTGAGGGATAAAAAGCAAACCCCGTTAGAAAATTTAGCTACCGCGCGAATTTATTCCAATTCGAAGTTGATGCTAACCCTTTGAAAATCATAAACTTAAAGACGATCAGATTTTCTAACGGGGCAAAAGTGAGGCTAAATTGTATCATATTTCTACAGAGGGGCAAGGAAATTCTCGCTGGGATTTAACTAGATTTAACTATACATTAAACTGTAAATCATACAGCCGCTTGTATACCCCTCCCTCTTTAAGAAGTGATTCATTCGTCCCGGACTGAACCAGGTGCCCCCTATCTAACACGATAATACGATCGGCATTCTGAATCGTAGAAAGCCTGTGTGCAATCACAAAAACCGTACGTCCTTGCATCAGAAGCTCAAGAGCATTTTGAACTTGGCGCTCACTTTCTGTATCAAGTTGAGAGGTGGCTTCGTCCAAAATTAAAATAGGCGGATTCTTAAGAAGCGCTCGAGCAATGGAAAGCCGCTGGCGCTGGCCTCCCGAAAGTGTCACTCCGCGCTCACCAATCACCGTGCTATAGCCCTGAGGCAGAACGCGTATGAATTCGTCAGCAAAAGCAACCTGTGCAGCCTTCTTCACTTCTTCAAAAGAAGCTTCGAGGCGCCCATAAGCAATATTTTCCAAGGCAGTGGCATTGAAAAGAAAAGTTTCTTGAGTGACAAGCCCAATTTGATCTCGAAGAGAGTGGAGATCGTAATCGCGAACATCGATATCATTGATAACAACCCGACCAAGAGACGGATCATAAAGCCGAAGCAAAAGATTGACGAGCGAGGTTTTGCCGGCGCCGCTGGTTCCTACAATGGCAATGATTTCCCCGGAGTGAACTTTAAAATTGACGTTTTGAAGCACATACTTTCCGGGCTCATAAGCAAGCGACATATCCTCATAAGCAACGGTCTTAATGTCTCGCGTCAAATTCACCGGATTGGGGCGATTTTGAATATCAGGCTTAATATCCATCAATTCAAAAATCCGGGCGCCCGCCGCCACCGCCTGCTGCAAAGAAGCATTTGCTTTACTCATCTTTTTAAGCGGCTCATAGAACAAAAACAAAGTGGTTAAAAAGGAAGCAAAACGATCAAGCGGCAAAATTCTCATTCCATACCAAATGGCAAAGGCAATGCCCACGGCACCGATCACTTCGATCAAAGGGCGCTGAATAATCATGATTCGGAGGGAACGTTTTAGGAACCCAAAAACGTTTTTGTGAATGCCTTCAAACTTCCGGATTTCATACCGCTCCATATTGAAGGCTTTGACCACGTTGATTCCGCTGAAGGTTTCCTGCATTTCCGAATGAATATTGGCCACCTGTTCCTGGATTTTTTTCTCGGTTTTCCGAAGCTGGCGGCCTAAAAAAATAATGGGGATCGTAACCACGGGGAAAATAGAAAGCGCGATCAGCGCAAGCTGGCCGCCCCAAAAAAACACAAGTGGAATTTGAAATAAAATAACAAGCGGCTGTTTGACCAAATCAATAAATACATCGGTCACACCCGATTGGATCACATTGACATCGTGCATCGTGCGGCTCATCAATTCGCCGGTTCTGCCTTTTGAGTAAAAACTTGAGGATAGGCGAACCAAATGGGCATAAAGTTCATCCCGAATTTTACGGACCGCCCGAAGGCCAACAACGGACATTTGATAACGGGACACATACTCGAATACCCCGCGGATGAGAAAAACGCCGACAACAACAAAAGGAACATACTGAGTAGGAAATTGAATGGCGGTGGCTTCTGGCCCAGACAAATGAAGCTTTTCGAGTAAACTTAATTTTGGCAGGTTATTGATAACAACATGGTCTCGATTTTGCAAACCGTTCAACACAATAAAGACGGTCACTGAAACCAGAGAATGGGCAATCGTATAAAGCAAGGTGCATAGGCCTGCCAGCGCGAGCCGCATGCGATAAGGATGTAGATAAGCTAAAAGCCGTTTATAAATTTGCATAATAGTCCGCGAATTTTATCAGGAAACAGTACCTATGTCACTCTAATTACCCAATAAAAAGATGGCTGATCATACCTTTTATGGTATAATCTGCTCGCTTTTCAAAATTCTATCCTATTGAGTTCAATATACTTATGAAGAAACTGAACGCTGCGGTTATCGGAGTTGGGCATCTCGGCAAGGAACATGCCCGAATCTATCATGAACTTGAAGGCGTTGAGCTGGTTGGCCTTTGCGATTCCGATCCTTCCAAAGCCGAAAAGGCTAGCGCCCTAGGAGTAGACTTTGTAACAGATTTCCGTAAGCTGCTCGGTAGAATCGATATTGCAAGCATCGCGACTCCCACCAGTACCCATTTCCAAATTGCGCAGGAAGTCCTCAATGCGGGGGTTCACGTTTTAATCGAAAAACCCATCACCAATCGTCTTGAAGATGCTGATGAGCTTATCGAAATTGCAAAACGAAGTAATCTGACGCTTCAGGTGGGCCATTTGGAACGCTATAACGCAGGCTTCCGCCGAGTGGAACAAATCGCCAAAAACATTCGGTTCCTTGAAATTCATCGCCTTGGCCCCTTCACAGGCCGAATCGCCGATTGCGGCGTTGTATTGGATTTGATGATTCACGACATTGATATTGTCCTGCAGCTTGTTAAATCTGAAATTGCTTCCATCGATGCCATCGGCATCAATGTTTTAACGCCCTACGAAGATATTGCGAACGTCCGCATCAAGTTTAAAAATAATACCATTGCAGACCTTACCGCTTCTCGATTAACTCCGGAAGCCCAACGAAAAATTCGGATTTTTCAAGAAGACGCTTATATTTCATTGGACTATGTGGCGCAGTCGGCACAAAT
>MHFM01000007.1:22093-25765 GCA_001804205.1 Omnitrophica bacterium RIFCSPLOWO2_01_FULL_45_10b | reverse complement strand
GCCAATCTTTTTGGCGGGAAAATAAGCCGGGAACAAATCGACATCCAAAAAGGAGAACCCTTGAAAGCCGAGCTTGAAGATTTTGCAAACTCGGTGGCCCGTGGTTCTTCTCATGGAAAACCAGATATTGCGGCCCGCAATGCGCTGCATGTTGCACTTCAAGTATTAGAATCCATCAAACAAAACGCCCCGCAACCTCTCGCGCACTCAGGGCAGTCCTGAGCGGAGCGAAGGGCAACCGCTCAAAATGTTTCCTAAGAAATTGTTTCTCATCGCCGGAGAAGCTTCCGGTGATTTTCATGGCGCCCACCTTGTCCGTGAACTGAAGCGTTTGCATCCCGATTTGGAGTGCCGGGGCCTTGGCGGCGCTCTGATGGCTCAGGAAGGTGTCCATTTAATTTGCGACCTGACCAAAGATGCCGTGCTGGGTTTGGGGGATGTGCTCAGGAAATATTTTTTCTTTCGTTCTATTTTTAATCAAGCACTCGATGCCGCACGGCGCTTCAAGCCAGATGCCATTATCTTAATTGATTACCCGGGTTTTAATCTCAGGTTCGCCAAAAAAATTAATAAAGAATTCCGCGTGATTTACTATATCTCCCCGCAAATATGGGCTTGGGGAGGCCAACGCATTCATGCCATACGGCGAACTGTGGACCATATGATTGTGTTCTTTCACTTCGAAGCTCAACTATATAGAAAAGCCGGTGTGCCGGTCACATGGGTAGGACATCCTTTAATTGATTTGGCCAAGCCAACTCAATCCAAATCTGAATTCAGAGCGAAGTGGCTGCCGAAAGCGCCGGCTGAAAATAAATTAGTTGCCCTTTTTCCGGGATCGCGAGAAACAGAAGTTGATCGTATCTTGCCGGAAATGCTCAGGGTTGCAAAACGTATTTATGATCGAATACCCGGTACCCAATTTCTGCTCTCAGAATCAAATACGCTTTCTCCCGAGCTTTACGAAACCATTCTCATGAACGCGAGGCCTACTTATCCCATCCGGCGGGTCCGAAATCAAAGTTACGATATTTTTAACGCAAGCGATTTTGCCATGGTTTCATCCGGCACGGCAACGCTTGAAGCCGGACTTGCATCAATTCCCTTTGTCATTCTATATAAAACTGCTTGGTCCACATTCTTCCTGGGCCGCAGACTTATCCGCATCCCCTATATTGGTTTGGTAAACGTTGTGGCCGGGCGAAAAATTGTTCCTGAATTTCTTCAGCACGAAATTCGCACCGAAACAATTGCGCAGGAAGCAGCCTATCTTCTGGAACATCAAGATTTGCGGGAAAAAATGATTTCTGATCTAAAAGAAGTGAGAGGAAAGTTGGGAGAACCCGGAGCCGCGCATCGTGCCGCAGAAGCAGTTTTGAACTTCTTGCGATAGAAATAAAAAAAGGCCAGCGTGAAAACGCTAGCCTTTTTCTTACCGCTTTTTACTACTTACAACTCAATTAAATGTCGAAGTAGAGGTAAAACTCATGCGGATGCGGCCTAAGTCTCACCGCATCAATTTCCATTTCGCGCTTATACTGAAGCCATATATCAATGACATCTTTCGTAAAGACATCGCCTTTGAGCAAATAATCATGATCTTTCTCAAGGGCATCCAAAGCTTCTTCTAAAGACCCTGGAACGGTTTTGATCTTGGCTTTTTCATTTCCTTCTAGCTCGTAGATATTCTTATCTACTGCCTGGCCCGGATCGATCTTATTTTGAATTCCGTCGAGACCCGCCATCATCATCGCTGCAAAAGTCAAATATGGATTGCAACTAGGATCTGGGCAGCGGAATTCAACCCGTTTCGCTGCTGGTGCCGTCGAATACATCGGAATGCGGCAAGCGGCAGAACGGTTGCGAGCTGAATAAACGAGGTTCACTGGAGCTTCATAGCCCGGAACAAGGCGCTTGTAGGAATTGGTGGTCGGTGCACCAAAAGCCAAAATGGAAGCAGCGTGTTTTAGAAGACCGCCAATGTAGTATTTGCAGGTCTCACTGATCAGCGCATAACCTTTTCCATCGTAAAACAGGTTTGTGTTGTCCTTCCAAATGCTGGAATGAACGTGCATGCCGGAACCGTTGTCTTTGAAAATAGGCTTCGGCATAAACGTGGCAACCTTGTTGTGCTTACGTGCCACATTCTTAATCACGTACTTGTACATCATGAGATTGTCTGCCATCCGAACGAGCGGCGAATAACGAATATCAATTTCGCACTGTCCGGCAGTAGCTACTTCATGGTGATGACACTCCACGGGAACGCCCACTTTACGAAGTGTCAGCATAATTTCAGAACGAATTTCCTGAAGCGTATCATGCGGCGGTACCGGAAAGTAGCCTTCTTTATATCGGGGTTTGTAGCCTAAATTTGGTTTTTCATCTCTTCCGGTATTCCAATCGCCTTCTACGGAATCAATGTAGTAATAACCAAAATTTTCACCCTGATCAAAGCGAATATCATCAAAAATGAAAAATTCGGCTTCCGGACCCCAATAACTTTGGTTTCCGATCTTGGTTTTCTTGAGATATTCTTCTGCTTTTTGTGCAATATAACGAGGATCGCGTGAGTAAGGTTCTTTCGTCACGGGATCAAAAATATTGCAAATGATGCTTAAGGTAGGAGTTTGACATATCGGATCAAGAACCGCTGTGGTTGGGTCCGGCATCAGAATCATGTCGGACTCTTGAATCTTTTGAAATCCGCGAATTGAGGAACCGTCAAAACCAATTCCATCATTCCAAATTCCATCGCCCAAAAGTTCTTGAGCCGGAACAGAAAAGTGCTGCCACAAACCAGGTAAATCATTAAATTTAAAATCAATGACTTGAATTTTGTTCTTCTGGACAAAGCGTTTCACCTCATCTGGCGTTGTCGGCCGTGTAGCATCTACCACTTCTTCTTCCCGATCCCGTTCCGTTACTAACGTAGTCATTCGAATTCCTCCTTAACTTTCTGTTTTAACTTTTGAAACAAATCAGCTTCTCTTAGGTCTTGGATCTTGCGGAAATATTTCCGGCAGATACGGCCCCTTTTGATGAAAGAGGCCGTATCATATACCGAAGAAGCTTTTTTTGTAAAGTTATTTCTAAATTAGGCGAGCGCCCGTTGACCACGTTCCCGGGTTCGAATCCGAACCACTTCGGAAACATCATAAACAAACACCTTTCCATCCCCTACACTGCCGGTATAAGCAGATTCAATAATAGATTGAATGATTGTCTCTGCTTCACCATCGCCAACAACAATTTCTACCTTAACCTTGGGAAGAATATCCACGCGATATTCTTCACCGCGCCATTGCTGAACTACCCCTTTTTGAAGACCGTGGCCTTCAACCTCTGTAATGGTAATGCCAGGGTAGCCAGAACGCTCCAAAGCCGCACGAACTTCGTCCAACTTTTCAGGCCTGATGATCGCTTCTATTTTTTTCATGATTGGCTTCCCCTTCCCTTACTTTTTTCCCGCAAATTCGGGGGTACGTTTTGAAACATTTTTTTCACTGAAATTTCCATGGCTCAATGCGCTATAAGATGGCTTATGCGTGACAAAGTCGGGATAAGCGGAATTGCCATGTTCGCCAATATCCAAACCTTGAATTTCTTCCTGCAAGCTCACGCGAATTCCAATGGTGGCCTTCAGAAGAACCCAGAAAATGAGCGAGGCAA
>MHFM01000007.1:1421-22079 GCA_001804205.1 Omnitrophica bacterium RIFCSPLOWO2_01_FULL_45_10b | reverse complement strand
TACGCTCCAGCCGCACCGACGCCAATAAACTGAGCCGTTAAAAGTTTGGTACCGCCGCCGAAAAACAAACCGTTTCCGGTTGTGTTTGGGCTTACCCAATCTTGCGCAAACAACCCTACACACAAGGTGCCGAAAACACCGTTAACAAGGTGAACGGCTGTAGCGCCTACAGGATCATCGACGTGTATTTTGTCAAAGAAAATTACCGCAGGAACCACAATAAAACCCGCAATTAAACCAATAAGCGCAGAACTTCCAACGCTGACAAAAGCGCAGGGTGCGGTAATGGCTACAAGCCCTGCAAGGCATCCATTAATAGTCATCCCCAAATCAGGTTTCTTAAGAAGAACCCATGAGGTAATGGTTGAACCTAAAACTCCCGTGGCCGCGGCCATATTGGTGGTCAGGCAAATATGCGATATTAATCGTGGATCAGCAGCCATGGTGCTTCCCGGATTAAATCCGAACCAGCCAAGCCAAAGAACCAAAACACCAATCATAGCTAAGGACATATTGTGTCCAGGGATGGGATTAACTTTTCCGCCAGGCCCGAATTTCCCAAAGCGAGGGCCTAATACAATTGCCCCTGCTAAAGCGGCCCATCCTCCAACCGAGTGAACCACGGTTGAACCCGCAAAATCCCAAAACCCAAGTTTGGCAAGCCAACCACCGCCCCAAATCCAATGGCCGGTAACCGGATAAACCAAACCGACGAGTAAAAATGAAAAGAGAATAAACGAAAAATATTTGATTCTTCCACCTACAGACCCGGAAACGATTGTTGCTGCTGTTCCGGCAAAAACAAGTTGAAAGAAGAACTTCGCATAAAGAGGAACGCCAGTCCAATTGATTGCACTGTATACCCCTTTATATGCTTCACCAGTGGCAGGACTATTGTCTGCTCCGCTGATCGTAAAAAGCCCTTGAAGACCAATCCAAGGATTGCCATCGCCAAACATTAACCCCCAACCAAGAAACCAGAAAGAAATGGTTGAGCAGGCAAACACGACGAAGTTTTTTGAAAGAATATTGACGCAGTTTTTACTTTGTTGAAAACCAGCTTCTACACACCCAAAACCCAGATTCATGAAGAAGACGAGCATCGCCGTCACAAGAACCCAGATTGTATCTAACGCTACTTTTGGATCCATTTTTTACCTCCAGTTATAAAAATGTGCCTCAAAATATATGCAATAGCCATGCCAGCGTTTGAGAAAATTAAATATTAAGGGGAGAGCATCTCTTGCCGATATCACTAGCTTGTTTTTGCATCAAAAAAAGAACGAACAAAACAAACAATTTTGTAGAAAATAACATTTTTGTCTGTTTTTAAGACTTCTACAACTTGAGATGTTTCACCTTATAACCAAGCACTCTTTCGGTAACTCCTAGCAGGCGGGCGGCTTTCCTTTTATTGCCTTTTGTTTTATCGAGGGCTAAAGACAGCAATCGTTTTTCTAAATTTTCAATGGCGACCGGCAATTTTTGAACAACTTCAAACTGATTGAAGGAATCATCAGATGGTTTGATATTGGCCTGCAAATCAATCGGAAAATGTTCTCTGCCAATGACCTCTTTTTGACACATGACAACCGCTCGTTCAATGGCATTTTCCACTTCGCGCACATTTCCCGGCCAGGAATAATTCATAATATACTCCCAGGCTTCATCCGAAACCCGTTTCACCTGTTTGCTGTTCTCGCGATTGGCTTTTTCAAGAAAATGCTGAACAAGTAAAGGTAAATCCTCTTTGCGCTCCCGGAGAGAAGGGATGAAAATGGGAATGACATTGAGCCGGTAATAAAGATCCTCGCGAAAGTTTCCTTCTTTGACTTCCTCTTCCAGATTCTTATTGGTGGCTACAATTAATCGGATATCGACGCGGATGGTTTCAACGCCCCCCAAACGTTCAAATTCCTTTTCCTGCAGGACGCGCAGAAGTTTAACCTGAGTTGACAACGGAATATCACCAATTTCATCTAGAAGAAGCGTGCCGGTATGCGCAAGTTCAAAGCGGCCGCGTTTCATTGCCATTGCACCCGTAAAAGCGCCTTTCTCATAACCAAACAGTTCGCTTTCCAAAAGAGTATCTGGAAGCGATGCGCAAGAAACCTTAATAAAGGGCTTATCTGCCCGATCGCCATGATAATGAATCGCTCGTGCGGCTAATTCCTTCCCTGTACCGCTTTCGCCCCGCAAAATAACGGTGGCCTTTGTGGTAGATACCAAATCAATGGAAGAATAAACATCGGTCATCCGCTTGCTCTCGCCCACAATATTAACGGGATGAAACTTACGCTTGAGTTCGCTTTTCAACCTTAAATTTTCACTGGTCAGCGATTCTGTTTTCTTTTCAATCAACCCATGAATCCGTACTGCTTGAGAAATCATAGAAGCGATAATCGTAAGAAGCCGCACGTCTTCGTCAAAAGCAACCTCTTCGCGAAACAAGCGGTCAACACTTAACGCGCCTATTGTTTTGTCTTCCAATTTAACAGGAACACAAATGAAGGCGACATTTGATTTGGCAAGGTCACTTCGGGCTTTGGTGCGGTTTAAAAAAAGAGGTTCTTGACCCACATTGGGAACCACGATCGGTTCGCCTGCCGCCACTACTTTTCCCGTAATTCCTTCGCCAATCTTATAACGGCCGCGTTTGATCTCCTCAAGGTCAAGACCGCAGGCGACTTCAATGGAAAGCTCTTTGGTCTCCGGATCCAAAAGCGTAATGGTTCCGCGCTCCATGCCCAAATGTTCATGCAGAATATTGAGAATATTTTGTATGACGGTTTTCAAATCAAGTGAAGAAGAAATGGCTTTTGAAATTTCCGTTAAAGCTTCTAACTCCTTCATCTGCGTTTTGCCGCTGCGCACTGCCGTTTTCATTTCAACTTTCCTTTGCTACGACTGCTATTTTGTGAGCGTTTGCTTTTTCAATGAAACGTTTCCGTTCCAAAATAATGGTTTTGCCCGCTTCAAAAGCCAATACGGAAGCCTTTGCCTCAATCATAGCTTCAAGCGTTCCAAGTCCAACGGTAGGAACATCAAAGCGCATGTCCTGATTCGGTTTTGCTACTTTTACCACAACCACTTGACCGGCTCCCAAAGCGCCGCCGCGCAGAATGGCTTGATCCGTACCTTCAATGGCTTCAACCGCTAATACGGCTTGATTTTTCACGACCACCGTCTGGCCAATATCAAGACGCCCCATTTGTTTCGCCAAGTGCCAGCCAAAATCAATATCGATTAATTCTTTTTTGGAAGGTTTTCGCATCGTCAAAATTCCCCTCTGAGGCAAAGTTTCTTCGCTTAAAAAGGCGGTGGAATTTAAAAGTTTGATTCCTTTGCGTTCCAAATGATCAGCAATGCCTCCGAGAAGCGAATCGTCAGAATGATTTTTTGCCTTGGCGAGCGCTTTGATCATTTCCAAATCAGGCCTGATATTACCTTTAAACAAATTTGTTTTCGTAATTTTTCCCGCCATGACTGCTTCTCGAACGCCCTGGCCATTGAAAAATTTAATGATGCGGCCAAGCTGGCCCAAGCGAATCCACTCTGTCGCATCGGCAAGCAAGCTAATGGACGGATTGGTTTCCCCTTCAATGGCGCAAACCGCAACACGGCGACCCACCTTACGGGCCTCTCTGGCCAGAAGTTCGGGTAAAATCCCATTACCTGTAATCAATCCTAATGTTTTACTCATATGACAAAAGTGTAATTATAGCACAAATACAAATTTGTAGAAGGGAAATATAATGGACTACTGTTGCTGTAAGTTGTTTATATTAAATTACTTACAGATTCCGCGTTCGGAAGTCTCTAAAAATTTTATGAGCCTTGTGATGGCGGGTGTTTTTGGTAAATCGCTTTGAAGAGTTTTAATTGCGCTCTTTGTGGAAAGCTGGGAACGGAAAATAATTTTGAAGGCGCGTTTCAAAAGAAGCCGTTCTTCCTTGGAAATCCCTGCGCGTTCCATCCCCACTACGTTCAATCCGTAAGCCTTGGCAGGATGTCCATCGACCATAACATAGGGAGGAATGTCTTGAGCGGCCTTTGAACTGCCGCCCATAATCGCTAAATGGCCAATGCGTACAAACTGGTGGATTCCGGCCAATCCGCCGATGATAGCGCAATCTTCAACAATCACATGTCCTGCTAAAGTACCGGCATTTGCAATGGTTGTTTCGTTTCCGATCACGCAATCATGGGCAACATGGGCGTACGCCATGATTAAATTATCATTACCAACCGTTGTTTCGGAACCATCTTGAGTTCCCGGATTGATGGTCACATACTCGCGGATTTTGTTTCGGTCGCCAATTTTAAGATAGGTAATTCCACCGTCGTATTTTTTGTCCTGCGTTACACTGCCAATAACAGCCCCGGTAAAAATCTGGTTGTCTTTGCCAATGGTCGTATGGCCTTCGATTGAAACGCGCGCACCAACTGAAGTTCCATCTCCAATGACCACATTAGCTTCCACAATCGAGTAAGGACCGATCGAAACCCCGATTCCAAGCTCTGCTTCAGGATCGACAAGAGCGGTGGGATGAATATACGTTTTCCGCGTTTCGACGCTCATTTCTCTGTCGACTCCACGAGGGCAAATTTAACCTCTGCCTCGCATACCAATTTCTCGCCCACATAGGCTTTTCCCGTACATTGCCCTGTTTTTGATCTAATCTTAATCACCTGTGCTTCAAGCCGAAGTTGATCTCCGGGATGAACCGGTTGGCGAAATTTCACTCCTTCAATCGTCATGAAATACGCTAACTTGCCGCGATTTTCAGGCCGGCTGAGCATCAAAACACCGCCAACTTGGGCCAATGCCTCCAGAATTAAGACTCCAGGCATAACGGGATGGCCCGGAAAATGGCCTCGGAAATAATATTCATTAATGGTAACATTTTTAATCCCGACAGCTCTCTCGCCCGGTATGAGGTCAATGATTTTATCCACCAAAAGAAATGGATAACGATGGGGGATAATTTTTTGGATTTCATTGACATCCAATTCCCGCGGCAATTCCCGTTTCGGCGTGCTCATTTGAATGCTTTGCTCCCTCTTGGCAATGGTAGCACGTAATTTGGCTACCAGTTTCATATTTTTAACATGGCCGCTCCGACACGCAATCACATGAGCCCTGAGCGGCTTACCTACCAAATATAAATCCCCTAAAAGATCCATCACTTTATGCCGGCAGGCCTCGTTCGGAAAACGAAGCTTATTGTGGAGCGGGAGATTGTTTTCAAAAACAAGCGTATTCTCCCAGTCAGCGCCTTGCCCAAAACCTTGGGCTTTTAACGCGAGCGCTTCCTCTTTTAAGCAAAACGTGCGCGCCGGAGCTAATTCTCTTTCAAATACTTCCGGGGTAACTGAGGAACTAAAAAACTGATCCCGGAGATCCCGATGTTGATAGCTCAAGGAATACGATAGCTTAAGGCCTTCACGATAAGGGAGCGCAATGAGCGACTGGCCGCCTTCATCAAGGTAAATCGGCTCCGAAAGATAAAGATAGTCGCGCGGTTTGCCCTGAGAAAGAAGGCCGACTTCCAAAATCCGATCCACGAAATACTTGGCGCTCCCGTCGAAACCCGGAATTTCTTCGCCTTCAACTTCCACAACGGCATTATCAATTCCAAGCCCATGAAATGTAGCCATCAGATGCTCTACAGTTCGAATTCTGAGCGAGCCATTCCCAAGCGAAGTTTGCCTGCCTTCGCCTGGATACATTGAATCGATCGTGGCCGGAAAAGTAGCTTTCTGATCGTCATAAATGCGAACAAAAACAATGCCTCTCCCTACTTCGGCAGGCTTAATCACAATCCGGGTTTCTAAGCCCGTATGAAGCCCGCGGCCATTAAATTCGATTTCTTTACAAAGTGTTTTTTGCATCTCCATAATCAAACCGAAGAAAAACTTACATTCTTATCATCGGCTAACGTTTCCCCTTTTTGTAATTATCATTTAATTCTTTCAAAATATCCGCGGTCACATCATACTGCTTATTCTTATACAGCAGGGCGCGGTCATTGAGGATTAGGTCATAACCTTTTCGCTCCCCATATTGAGTCATCACATTTTCGATATCCTGAAATACTTCTTTAACCGCTTGATTACGCTTTTCACCTAAAGTTTTCCGGATTTCGTTATCAAAATTTTCAAGGCTCTTCATTTTTTCATCAATTGCTTTTTGCTTTTCCTGCTTTGCATTGTCTGAAACCAAAGATTGCTCGTCCCGAAGCCTTCGAATTTCATGGACAATGGCATCGCGCTCTTCCTGTTTGCCGCGGCCTTGGGTTTGGAAATCTTGATCATATTTCTTAGTTTTCTCATACTCATCAAACACTTTCCCGATATCAACCGTTCCCATCTTCTTCTCCGCAGCAGCAAAAGAAAGGCCAGAAAATGTTGTTAAAAGAACAGTGATCAAACTAAGAGTTAAAACGAATTTTCCCATTTCTTTTTTCATTGTGGTTCGCTCCTTTTTGATTGTATTCATTGCTAAGCTTAACATTGATTTCTTAAAAACTACGACTCAAACTAAATTCAAATCTGCCGTTGCGGTCCTCGATATCTCGGTTGACAATCGGCAAACCATAATAGAAAGCAAGCGGCCCAATGGGGGTATTGATTTTGACGCCTGGTCCAATACTCACCCGAAATTCTCCAAAATCAAGCTTATAGCTCTCACTTTCAATATCGCCCGCATCAATAAAAACAGCGCCTTTAAAGTTGTCAAGATAAGGGAGCGGAAATGTATATTCTAAATTAACGATCGCCATGGTATTGCCGCCAATGGCGCTGCCGCCTTCGATCGGTCCAACGCGCCTAAAATTATAACCCCGGACTGTACCGAAACCACCGGCAAAAAAGCGGTCGAAAACGGGCACTTTCTCAGACCCGATATCATCAGTGACACCGCCTCGAATCCGGGTCTCAATCACATGTTTGCCGCCTCCAAAGCTCCAGTATTTTGTTGCGTTAGCTTGGAAAATATAATAATCCTGGTCTCCTCCTAAAAAGGAACCGATCAGTTCGCCTGAAACGCCGGCCACCGAACCTTTCGTGGGAAAGAAAACGCTGTTGCGCGTATCGCGATTCAGGAAAATTCTCAAGCGGCTCAACAAATTTGTTCCGCTAAAAAGCAAGACATCTGGCGCGGCATCGCTTTCGATATCAAAGAGCCTAACACGTTCAATCTTATAACCAATGCCGGTACTTAAAAAATCGGTTAATGCTTTGCCAAAAGTAGTGCCAATCCCCATGCGTTCCTCGCGCCAATCTACGTTTCGGTTCTCGGTGCGAACATCATATACATCCAAACCAAAAGAAATGGGTTTGTTAAAAAGATAAGGCTCGTCAAAACTAAACTCAAAATCCCTGGTAATGGTTCCCCATCTTCCTTTCAGTGCAATGCTTTGCCCGGCTCCTGTAAAACGCGGCCAATTCAAGAGATCGAAATTTCTCTGGGCAATTTCGGCAAATCCGACAAATTGATCAATCGAACTAACGCCTGCGCCAAATGAAAGTTCGCCGGTGCGCTTTTCTTTTACCTTAAAAACAATATCGCGTCGGTTTGGAGCGCTTGCAGGTTCTGTATCATAACTAACCTCTTCAAAAAAGCCGAGATTCTCAAGGCGCTGTTTGGACTTGTCAACGGCATCGCCATCAAACTTCTCACCCGGCCTGATCCGAAGTTCACGACGAATTACAATATCTTTTGTCTTCGTGTTGCCGCGAATTTTAACTTTATCGACAAAGTAAAGATCTCCCTCGTCAATTTGATACATCACATCAACCTTTTGGGTGTCACGATTCAAATTAACAGTTGGAGCGATTTGTACATTCATATAACCGTAGCGGTAATAGTAATCTCGGATGGTTTTCATTTCCTCCGCCAAACCCTGCTGCGAAAAAACAGTGCCGGGCAACATATTCAACCGCTGCCAAATTTCGCTTTCCGGAACCACTTTTGCTCCTTTCAAGTCAACGCGGCCGGCGTAATATCTCTTACCTTCATCGATTTTAACGACAATTTTGATTTTACCATTTCTCTCATCATAACCAAATTCATGAGCGGCACGGGCATCTAAAAAACCTTGCGATTGATAAAAAGCGGCCAGCCGGTCCAAGTCTTCCTTAAATTTTTCTTCCTTGAACCTGCCAAATCTCAAAAGCCAGAGGGCGCGCGGCTTGGTCTTTATTAATTTCTTAAGACGCCTTTCTTTAAATGATTTAACTCCTTCAAATGTTACTTGGTTGATTCGATACTTTACCCCTTCTTCAACCGTCACGAAAACAGTTGCTTCCTTCGTAACACGATCGGTCTCAACACGGTAACGGACCTTCGCAAAGCGAAAACCCTTACCGGCGTAGCGATCCTTCAGTTTATTAACGCCTTCATTGATTGAAAATTCGTCGAGTGTTTGTCCCTCGACAAAACCTAACTCTTTGCGAATTTCGCGTTCTTTCAAGAGTACATTTCCTTCGATCACAACTCGGCGAATGACCGGTTTTTCATCGACGACAACGATCAAGCGAACTCCCGCCGCGGCTTCCTCAATATCAATCCGGATGTCCTGAAAAAAACCTGTTCCATAAAGCCGCTTCACATCATCGTTAATCATTTGTTGATTCAATTCTGCGCCAATCCTGGTCTTAATGTTGTTGAGAATCGTATTGGTGTTAATAATTCGATTGCCGCGCACATCAATTCGAATCACGTTTAAACTGCGCTCCTTAGAAGCAGGCGCAGCTGTTTGAGGTTGAGCTTGTTTTGGGCTTTGTTTCTGCTCTTCTGTTTGGGCAACACCATTCCCCACGGCCAGCACAAATAAGCTGACAAGCGCAACCATCATCAAACCGTAACGACGAGATAAATGCATTTTACCTAAGTGGTGAGTTAATAAATTCCCGCTTCTTCGCGATGTAATTCCGGATTATCAAACCGAGTCCACTCTCTCAGGAAAAGTAGATCCACGGAACCGGTTGGTCCATTACGTTGTTTGGCAATAATGGCCTCCGCTCGATTCCGGTTTTCTTCCGTTGGATGATAATATTCCTCTCGAAAAAGAAAAACGACGAGGTCGGCATCTTGTTCAATGGCCCCCGATTCCCTTAAATCAGAAAGCTGAGGACGATTTCCCGTCCGCGATTCGACAGCCCGTGACAATTGACTGATTGCAATGACAGGGACGCGAAGTTCACGGGCAAGCGCTTTAAGAGAGCGGGAAATGTCGGTAATTTCCTGCTGACGATTCTCAGCGCGGGAACGGCTGTCAAGCAGCTGCAAATAATCGACAATCACGAGCTCAATTCCGTGCTGAGCTTTCAAACGTCGGGCTTTAGCGCGCATCTCAAGTGCGTTCATCACAGGCGTATCATCGATAAAAAGCGGTGCCTCAGAAAGCTTTCCAGCCGCGCTCGTCAGCTTCGGCCAATCAGAATGGGCCAGATAACCTGTTCGAACTTTTTGAGCATCTACGCGTGCGTGAGAGCAAAGCATTCTTTGAACCAATTGCTCTTTACTCATTTCCAACGAAAAGAAAGCGATTGGCTTTCCAAGCACAACGCTAATATGCTCTGCGATTCCGCAAACGAACGCTGACTTACCCATAGAGGGCCGTCCGGCAATCACAATCAAATCCGAAGACTGAAGTCCCGCGGTTTT
Source organism: Omnitrophica bacterium RIFCSPLOWO2_01_FULL_45_10b (assembly GCA_001804205.1). Taxonomy (GTDB): domain Bacteria; phylum Omnitrophota; class Omnitrophia; order Omnitrophales; family Danuiimicrobiaceae; genus 01-FULL-45-10b. Next base: position 12,406 of record MHFM01000007.1, on the reverse strand, counting down.
TGTATCAAAGTCATGAAAGCCCGTCGCCAGACCTGTCACATGCTCTTTTCGTTGATAAAGGTGGTCAATGGCTTCGATGGAATCTTTGATAATTTCACTCACCCGTATAAATTTTCCTTCGATACGGTGCTGGCTGATGTCAAAAATCATGCGCTCGGCGCGATCTAAAATATGGCTGCCTTCAGCTGTCGAGTCGAAACTTTCTTGGATGATCTGCGTAGATGTATTGATAAGATTGCGCAGAAGCGCTTTTTCTTTAACAATGCGCGCATGATATTCGATATTGGCGGCGGTAGGTACGGAAGCGGTCAATTGGGTTAGATAACTTGCGCCGCCGATGACTTCAAGTTGCTTGCGCTTGCGAAGTTCTTCGGTGGTCGTAATGAGATCGATCGCCTGATTTCGATCAAAAAGGCTCACCATGGCTGAAAAAATGAGCCGATGGGCTTCCAAATAAAAAAAAGACTCCTCAAGAATTTCCAAAGCGCGTGAGACAGCATCCGGCGTAAACAGCATAGCCCCCAGAATGCTTGCTTCTGCTTCTAGATTTTGAGGCGGAATTTTTTCAACGAGGCTTTCGTGAATATCCATGAATGCTGAACTCGAAATTCGTTAGGCCTGCGTCACAATTACTTTGAGCTGGAATTCGACTTCTGGATGAAGCCTGATCCGAACTCCATATTCTCCCACTTGATGAATGGGTTCATGCAGTTCGATTTTCCGTTTGTCGATTTCAAAACCTTCCTTCTGAAGTGCATTGTGAATATCTTGGCGTGTCACAGAACCGAACAGCTTCCCTTCCGGACCTACTTTTACTTTGAGCACACAAGTCCAATTTTTAATCTTTTCGGCCAACTGAGATGTTTGCTCTTTCTCTTGAAGCCGTTTTTCCTCCGCGCGCTTCTTCTTTGCCTCAAGGAATTTCAAGCCGCCTTCGCTCGCAGGAACCGCAAGGCGGCGCGGAATAAGGTAATTGCGCGAAAAACCATCCCGCACCTTTACCCGATCGCCGGCTTTTCCTAAACTATCAACATCCTGCACCAAAATAATTTCCATGATCTTTTTACTCCAATTGAAATGCGATGAGCGCGCTGTGACGGCTTCGTTTTACGGCACGAGCCAGAGCACGCTGGTGTTTGGAACAATTTCCGGTAATCCGGCGAGGAATAATTTTTCCTTTTTCAGTTAGAAATTTTGGGACCAACTCCATATCCTTATAATCAATTCTTGCTCCTTTTTCGGAACAAAATCGGCATACTTTTTTACGAAAAACACGCGGCCCACGATCTCCTCGCTCTCGATCTCTAGAAGAACCACCTTCTCTTCCCCCTCTTCCTCCTGTGCTTCTTCCGCCCCCACTCCTTCCTCCTCCACTCCTTCCGCCTCTAGTGGTTGAGCTTTGAGTTCTACGCTTTTGCATTATTCAATACCTGCTTCCTTATTCAATTTAAAATGGAACTTCATCATCTGGGCGCAACTCTTCTTTTGAAACTGAGGTTGAGCGTGAACCGCTTTTGACTTGCGGATCAAGCGAATCATCGATAATCGCTTCTTGAGGTTCGGGAATTTCCGCCGCTGCGGGCGTCTCGTGTTTTCCACCGCCCCCACGTCCTAAGAACTGCACATTCTGGGCAATCACTTCGATGGTGCTCCGTTTTGTGCCGTCCGGAGCATCCCAACTTCGGCTTTGAAGCCGTCCTTCAACAAAAACCGGACTTCCCTTTTTAAGATACTCATGACAAACTTCAGCCCGCTTGGCCCAAACAACGATGCGGATGAAACTGACTTCTTCTTTTTTCTCACCTGTATTAGCCATGTAGGTTCGATTAACAGCGACCGTAAATGTAGTGACTGCCTGCCCGGAAGGAATGTAGCGAAGTTCGGGATCACGGGTTAAATTTCCAATCAAGAGAACGCGGTTTAAACTAGCAGCCATTATGAATGACCTTTTGCTTTTTCAGCCGTTCCACCTGCGGTGGGAAGAGGTGCGGCTTTTGTAGGTTTGCCTAATTCGACTTTTGTCTTACGAACAATCGTACATTTCAAAATATCTTCGGAAAGTTGTATGACTTTTTTCAACGCTTGCGTCTTGTCAGGCGTTAACTCAAACGTATAAGAAACAAAGTATCCCTCGTTTGCCTTTTTAACCCGGTATCCGAGAGGACGCCTTCCTAATTCGGTGCGGTTGACGATCTTTCCTTCATGCTTCTTAACCGCTTCCTCAAAAGCGTTTCCTGCCCCTTGCTGCAAATCAAGGCCGGTTTCAAATGGGAAAATCACTAAAGCTTCATACATTTTAAACTGTACTCCTCCTTAAATTTGACGCGTCAAAACCTTATGGAAAAAGTGCGTTATAATAACATAACCTAAGTACTTTCCCAACCATTAATTATTGAGGGGTCCTGCAGTTCTGCGGCCTCTCAAAAGCTCAATTATTGTACCGTTGTGCCATAGCAAAAGAGCCGTTTTTTACCCACTCCAAACAAGCTTCGCGCGCTCGTTCCAACTGTGGAAGGAGCAGTTCCCGCTCTTCTTTGGAGAACTTTCCTAAAACATATTCTGTCAAATCACAACCGGCGAAATCGCCGCTTCCAATTCCAATGCGAAGCCTCGGAAAATCCTGTGTTCCCAAGGCCTCAATAATTGATTCAAGGCCATGCTGCCCGCCGGCACTGCCCTGCGCACGAAATCGAATCTTCCCGAGCGGCAGATTAACATCATCTACCACCACCAAACATTCTGTGGGCAAAACATGAAATTGCTCTATTAAAGCGCGCACAGCCTGTCCGCTTTCGTTCATAAAAACAGTAGGCTTCGCCACGACTGCTTCGCCATTTTGAAAGGGGCTTTGATTCACTTGGAGCGGGCCTGTTCCGGCCGCCAATTTATTTCGGTCGGAACGGATTAACGCATCGATCACAAGAAACCCGGTGTTATGGCGTGTCTTTTCGTACTTTTTGCCCGGATTCCCCAAGCCAACAATGAGTTTCATCTAACTTCTTATTTTACTTTTCCTTCTTCTCTGCCGGCTTTTCTTTCTTCGCCTCAGCAGCTTGAGGAGCAGCTGGTTCAGAAGCTGAAACTTCTTCGCCTTCTTCTTTCTTCACCTTGCCGATCACTTCAGGCTCAGCAGCAGCGGCCTCCTCAGGAGCCGGAGCTTCTTCCGCTTTTGGAGCGTGAATAGCAAGCACCACTTCGTCAGCTTCGAGCTGGGGAAGAACCCCCGAAGGAAATTGAAGCTCTCGAATGTGAATTGCATCTCCGATTTTCAAAGCTGAAATATCCGCATCAAGCCTTTCAGGTATATTGGTCGGCAGACATTCCACTTCAATTTCATGATGAACCACGTCCAAAACGCCCCCTTCTTTAACACCGGGAGCATCGCCTTTGACATGGAAAGGAACTTTCACTTTAATCTTCTCGGTGAGCGAGATGGCATTAAAATCAAAATGCTCAATCGCATCTGTCTGTGGATTGCGCTGAATTTCTTTGATGACTACCGTCTTTTCAAAATTTTTTGCGCCGGCCACCGACAGCTGAATGATCACGTTCTCACCGGCTTTCGTATGGAGCACGCGAAAAAAATCATCCAAACTTACGTCAATGGGCGTGGCTGTCTTAACTCCAGAACCATAAACCACCCCCGGAATTCGTTTCTGGGCACGGAGCCGTTTTACCGCTTGTTTTCCTAATTCACTGCGTTGCGCTGCGTTTAAAGGCACTGTTTTCATTTCCTATTTTCCTTCCTTCTAATTTAGTGATGACTCAAAATTCGTCACGACTCTACGGCTGATTTCTGAAAAAGAAAACTAACCGATTCGTTTTGGTGAATTCGTTTAATGGCTTCTCCCAATAAAGGAGCCACCGAAAGGACGGTGATCTTCTTAAGTTTTCTGTCAGGTGAAATCGGAATGGAATCTGAAACAACCAATTCCTTAAGCTCCGATTTCTTAATCCGTTCCATTGCGGGGCCGACCAGGATCGGATGAACGATTGCGGCATAAACATCGAGGCTCCCTGCCTTCTTCAAAGCATGCACTGCCTCCACAAGCGAACTTGCGGTTGAAACCAGATCATCCACCAATACAACATTTCGATTTCGGACTTCTCCGATGATGTTCATCACTTTCGTCTGCGCAGCGTTTTCGCGGCGCTTATCAATAATCGCAAGCGGAGCTCCTAACAGTTTTGAATAAGCGCGCGCAAATTTAAGGCCGCCTACATCCGGTGAAACAATGACTAAATTTTTAAGTTTCTTCTTAATGAAGTATTTGCTCAGCACATTGATCGAATACAAATGGTCTACCGGAATATCGAAAAATCCCTGAATTTGTCCGGCATGAAGATCGAGAACTAGAACTCGATCGGCACCTGCGCTCACAAGAAGATTCGCCACAAGCTTCGCGGTAATGGGAACACGCGGCCTGTCTTTGCGATCTTGGCGTGCATAACCATAAAAAGGCAATACCGCCGTAATCCGAGAGGCCGATGCGCGCCGTGCGGCATCGATGAGAATTAAAAGCTCCATCAAATGATCATTCGGCGGAGAACAGGTGGATTGAATGATAAACACGTCTTTGCCGCGAATATTGTCCTGAATTTGGACATGAATTTCACCTTCCGGAAACCGATCCACAACCGCATGACCTAAAGAAATACCTAAATGGCGGCAAATAGCCTTGGCAAGCGCAGGATTTGAATTGCCCGTTAAAATTGAAATACGGTTGCTCATGCTGAGTGAAGATTTATGATTTCCCATTTTTATTTTTTACCTCTTTTCCCTTTCCGAAGTACCTTGGCGGGTACGCCCACCACCGTTTTGCCGGGAGGGACCGACTGGCCTGCACAAACAACGGATCCCGCCCCTGTTTTTGCGCCACGTCCTATTGTGACCGGCGCTACTAAAATCGTATCGCAACCCAAAAGTGCGCGATCGTGAACCACCGTTTTATGTTTTCTGCGGCCATCAAAATTAGCAGTGATGGTGCCGGCGCCTACATTCACCTGTTTTCCAAGTTCGGCATCGCCCAAGTAACTGAGATGTTTCACAAATGTTTTGGACCCAACTTTGGAACGGACCACCTCAACAAAACTTCCGATGACCACTTCATCGGCAATTTTTGAACCGGCGCGGATTTTGGCAAATGGCCCAATCTCACATTTGCGGCCGATCACGACACCGCGCTCAATCCACGTAAAGGGATGAATCACGGTATCGCGTCCAATTCGCGCCCCTTTTGCCACAAACGTCTGAGCGGGGCTTAAAATCGTCACGCCCGCTTTTGAATGCCGTTCCAATTCACGGATGTTTAAAACTTGATTGGCCACTGCAAGATCCCTTCTTGTATTCACGCCTAATATTTCGTTTTGATCATTAATCTTATGCGCCCGGACAGATTCACCATGGCGGACAAATGCTTCGATCGTATCAGTTAAATAATATTCTTTCTTTTTCCGGTTCTTCTTAATGTCACCCAGCCGCTTAAAAAGCGTAACGGCATCAAATACATAAATTCCGGAATTGATCTCCGAAATCCGCTGCTCCGATCTGCTCGCATCCAAATCTTCGCGAATTCCGATCACCTGGCTTCCGCGTCGAAGAATACGGCCATAGCCTGCTGGATGATCCACTTCGGCAGTCAAAATGCTTGCTGCTGCCGAATGTTGACGGTGCTTGCGAACAAATTCCTGAAGTGTTTCAAGACGAACGCAAGGCACATCGGCCGGCAACACCAAAAGGTCGCCTTTCCATTGGCCAAATCGTTTTGCCGCTTGCATCACCGCGTGGCCTGTGCCAAGGCGGTTCTGCTGAAACACGACTTCCGCACCATTTAAAAAAGACCGTATGCGCTCACTGTGAGCGCCAAGAACCACTCCGATGCGTTTGGCGCCGACGTTTGAGACATTCTCAATCACATGTTCAATCAACGGTTCTCCGGCAGCCTGATGAAGCACTTTGGGCCAATCCGAATTCATCCGCTCCCCGCGCCCGGCAGCCAAGATGAGAGCGGCAAGCGGTTTTGTGCTCATCCCGTTAGAACTCCAGATAACGATGGTGTTAATGATAACAGTTGTTGTCCGATCTCAACTGCTTGCATTTGAAATAACTCCGTTAAGTTCAGAGTTCTAACGGGACTCATCCCTTAATTCCAGAAAGCTTAATTCCTTCCACAAAGTACCGCTGATTAAAAATAAAAAGCAAAAGGATCGGAAGAATCATCATGAGCGAACCGGCCATCAAAAGATTCCAATCCGTATGATGAAGGCTTTGAAAATAGGCAAGCCCTACCGGCAGCGTAAATTTCTCATGTGAATTCAGAACGATCAAAGGCCACATGAAATTCATCCACGATCCCATAAACGTAAAGGTGGTAAGGGTGGCAAGCGCCGGCTTTGAAAGCGGCAGCACAATTTTCCAAAAAATTCCGAAATAACCGCACCCGTCGATTTTAGCGGCATCTTCCAAATCCTTCGGAAGCGTCAGAAAAAATTGCCGCAGCATAAAGGTGCCATAGGCCGTAAAAATACCCGGCAGAATCACTGCTTTGTAGCTATCAATCCAGCCCAATTGCTGCAGAAGAATAAACACGGGAATCATTGTCACCGCACCGGGAATCATCATGGTCGCCAAATAAGTGAAAAAGATATTATCCCGTCCCGGAAAACGAAGCCTTGCAAACGCATACGCAGCGAAAGCGCTTGTTGCCACCTGGCCCGCCGTTGTCAATGACACAACAAAAATGGAATTCAAATAAAACCGCGCAAATGGGACAATATTCCAAGCCTGTATATAATTTCGCCACACAAAAGAAGTGGGCACCCAATCATACCACCAGGGCTTCTGATATGAAAATACATCCCCCGGCATCTTAAGCGAGGTGGAAATCATCCATAAAAATGGCGCCAGCATGGTAAGAGCGCCTAACGAAATCAAAAAATAAAGGGCGATTTTTTCAAATAGCCGCTTGCGTTTTTGTTCCCGAATTAATTTTTTAACGTCTGCGGATTGATCCATAGTAAACGACTCTAATGTTCAGATTTTAATAATGAACGAGCTTTCCAAATACCTTCCATTTAAGCAACGTGATGACGAAAATAACGAGAAAAAGAAACCACGAAATAGCGGCGGCATAACCCATTTGATGCCATTCAAAGGCATTATTGTAAATGTAATAAATAATGGTCGTCGTAGATCCGTTTGGGCCGCCGCCTGTCATAATGTAGGCCGGATCAAAACCGGCTTGGAAACCTCCAATAAGGGACATCGTGGCGATGAAGAAAGTGGTGGGTGAAATCTGAGGCCATGTCACCGCCCAAAATTTTTGCCAGCTGTTGGCCCCATCAATTTCGGCCGCTTCATAAAGATCGCGCGGCACACCTTGAAGCGCTGCCAAATAAAGGATCATGTTGTAACCGCCCACCGACTGCCATACGCTCATGATAATCAATGCCGGCTTGGCCCATGCTTCGTCTGTTAACCAATTCGGCCCTTTGATCGGCAGATGAAGAAGCGCGCCTAGTTTTGCGATCAAGGTATTTAATACTCCAAAATCAGAGTTATAAATCAAACGCCACAGAACATAAATAGCAACGCCGGAACAAATCGTCGGCAAAAAATAAATGGTCCTGAAAAATACAATTCCCTTTAATTTTTGATTAAGCCCTAACGCCAAAAGAAGAGATCCGGCAATGCTAAATGGGATCGCGGCCATGAGCACAACGGTATTCCAGCAATATTTCCAAAAATAAGGATCCAAAAAAAGCTGCTTGAAATTATCAAGCCAGATAAATTCAAAACGTTTTGGGGTAGAAATTAAATCAACTTTCATGAAGCTCAAAGCAAGCGATGCCACAACCGGTATTGAAGTAAAAATGAGAAAGCCGATGAAATTGGGCGCCAGAAACCCATAACCCGCAAGCGCTTCTTTGGTTGAATCTTTAAGTTGAGTTTTGTTCATCGAAATAGACTGGTTCATCGGTAATCCATTTAAGCTATTTTGCCGATATCTTCTCGCGTCCGAATTATCTCAGGCTCCATCTTACCTTCTACAACTTCTCGAGTAATCCGGCAGCCAGACACATCTTTCTGAGAAGGAATTTCATACATGACATCCAGCATCATACTTTCCAAAATCGAACGGAGCGCACGCGCGCCCGTTTTTTTCTCGATTGCTTTTTTGGCGATCGCTTGGAGCGCATCCGGCTGGAATTCAAGCCGCACCCCTTCCATTTCGAAAAATCGCTGATACTGCTTCACAATCGCATTGCGCGGTTCTGTTAAAATCCGCACCAAATCCGCCTCTTGAAGGCCGTCCAAAGTTGCAAGCACTGGAAAACGGCCGATAAATTCGGGGATGAAGCCATATTTTAATAGATCCTCTGCTTCAACCTGATGAATTAAATCTCCGATCGGGCGAACCTTGTCCTGATCCACTTTAACGCCAAAGCCCATGGCTTTATTCGAAACGCGCCGTTCAATGATTCGATCCAGATGCGAGAAAGTGCCTCCGCAAATGAAAAGGATATTTTGCGTATTGACTTGAATATATTCTTGCTGCGGGTGCTTGCGCCCCCCTTGCGGCGGCACGTTGGCAAGCGTTCCTTCCAAAATTTTAAGAAGCGCCTGCTGAACCCCTTCCCCTGAAACATCCCGCGTAATGGAAACGTTTTCGGTGGTACGGGCAATTTTATCGATCTCATCAATATAAATGATCCCAAGCTCGGCACGCTTCACATCAAAATTGGCCACTTGCAAGAGCCTGAGCAAAACATTTTCTACGTCTTCACCGACATAACCCGCTTCGGTTAATGAGGTGGCATCCGCAATGGCAAAAGGTACATCCAAAAGCTTTGCCAACGTGCGCGCAAGAAGCGTTTTGCCGGATCCGGTAGGGCCAATCAACAGAATGTTGCTCTTTTCAAGTTCAACCTGATTTCCATTTCCTCGATTCGTGACACGCTTGTAATGATTGTGAATGGAAACGGAAAGCTGTTTCTTCGCGCGTTCTTGGCCAATCACATATTGATCAAGCTGCTGCTTAATTTCCTTAGGCTTAGGGACTTGGAAGAAAAGGTCTTGAGCCGGCCGCGATTCGGCGCTTGCTTCTTTGAGCATCATTTCATGGCAGGCACGGACGCAAACGTCGCAAATATACACGCCGGGCCCAGCGAATATCTTGCGCACTTCCCGCTTTCGATCTCTTCCGCAAAAGGAACAACGTTCCATCATAATACTTCTCTCATTTTTTTCCGAATCGCTTTCTGACGTTTCGTTAATACCTTATCCGCCAACTCGTTCATCAATCTAATAGCTTCGAGTTTTTTCTCTGCAGAAATCTTCGCGCCTTTTAAAATCTTCTCCCGTTCTGTCTCCCACCGAAAGATCATTTCAAATTCCTTGCGATTTTTATCTGCTCAATATCCATTAAATCTTTATCTCTACCGGAACTCTTTTTCATCTGAATGAACTTTCTCGGAGAAATGACGGGAAGGGTTAACCCGCTTACCTTAACCTTCACAACATCTTGCGCGGCTTCTTGAAAATTCACAGGCGAATCGATGATGATCTCCACTTCTTCGTAAGTTTTCTCTCCCTTGTAAAAGTTGAATGCTTTCATGTGCTTGTTCTTAATCCAATCCTCGCGGATCTTTTGATTTGCGATGCCCATCGGATCCACTGGCTGTTTGACGCGGTATCCTTGTTTCTTCAGTATCGTGACCACCTTAGCAAGATTCTCATCGCTCATTTCAACAAGGATATCCATATCAAGCGTGCTCCGGTAACCGCCGAGCAAGTTAAACGCCACGCCTCCGACAATGACGTATTTGACTTTCTGTTTCTGAAATTGCCGCAATATCTCTTCATAGACGATCATAGTAATTTTTCAAATCGCGAAGCGTTTTCAAGTTTTTATTTCTTTTCTATTTCAAGTACCGTCTATGTGTTGAAATCCTGCAGCGCTGTAGACGGTTTTCCTTGCGCCGTCACACTCCCGGAGAAGAACCTCGAGTTCTTCCCGGACACTTTAGGAGATGAACGTCACGTTCATCCCTAAGAGTGCTCGCGCAAAGGCGCGCGGCGAAGTACTCGCGCACATAATCGTAGGCAATATCAAAGTTGCCACGATTAGTGCTGGCGCATTAGCGCCTGCAAAAGGCGCGCAGTGCTGCGCAGCAGTTTTGCATCGGCAAAACTGCCCGGCCTGGACTCGAACCAGGAATCTTGCCTCCAAAGGGCAGTGTGATACCATTTCACCACCGGGCAATGATTTACAAACTCATACTGCTCCTTTGGCGTTTTTCTTCATTCTCAAATATCATTGAGATCTAAAGACAAAAAATTCCCATTCTGAAAAACAAAAACGGATGGAACGAAACTTTAAGATGCGCCCGAAATGGACGTTACAATTTGAAAATCCTGACTTCCGTAATCTTCATTGCCAACCCACACCGCATTTAAAATCAATACGTGTGACATACAAAAACATCCGCGCTTGGTTTCCGATATCGGAGCAACCGTGCGATGCGCCGAGCTTCGCGCTTAGACTTATGAATGCTAAACATGGAAGGACCGCTTCCCGACATCAACCGCTGTCGCGCCCCTACTTGTTCAAAGAGCATATCGAACCGCTTCAGTTCAGGCTTCAGGCGTGAACTGGTTAAAAACAGGTCGTTTCTTAAAAAATGACCAAAATTGCCCTTTTTCCAATCACCTGAAAAAGCGGAAGTTATTGTAGCATCACGACTTATTCTTGTCAACGCCGCCGCCTTAAGCTTCTTATAAACAAGAGCTGTGGAAATCCAAAAATGGGGCACGACCAAGACAAACCAGAGCCGGCCTTTCATTGGTAACGGCTTAATCTTTTCACCTCTTCCCGTCCCAATCGCTTGATTGATCTGATCGATAAAAAAAGGAATGTCTGATCCAAGTTTGGCCCCTATCCGGCTTAGAGTTTGGCGAGATAAGTGAAGATTGAAAAGCCGAT
>MHFM01000007.1:0-1408 GCA_001804205.1 Omnitrophica bacterium RIFCSPLOWO2_01_FULL_45_10b | reverse complement strand
AAAGTGGGCGGCATCACTGGAACCGCCGCCAAGCCCGGCCGAAATGGGTATGTTTTTCTTAAGGAAAACCTCCACGCCCCCTTTCCAACCGCGAACGCGGTGAAGTTCTCGGTAAGCTTTGTAAATTAGATTTTCACTTATCCGTTTTAATTTCGGATGAGTTGTGCGCAATCGAAATTCGGGCCCCTGGATTTTTTTTAACGTGAGACGGTCTTTAAGAGAAATTCGGTGAAATACGGTAAGAAGTTCATGGAAACCATCGCGGCGGCGGCCGAGAACTTGAAGGAAGAGATTTACTTTTGCTGGCGCGGAAACGGTAAGCGACTTCATAGCGTGGAGCGTGGAGCGTATAGCGTATAGAAAATCAAGCCTCTGAAGGCTCCCCTATCCGCTATACGCTATCCGCTAAACGCTATTCTTATGACCAGGCTTTTTTCTTGTGACGATTCTTGCGGAGCTTTTTCTTCCGCTTATGCTTATTCATCTTGCGCTTTTTGCGCTTACGGCCACAAGGCATGTGGACCTCCTCTATGAGTTGTCAGCGATCAGCTATCAGCAATCAGCTGAAACTAAACGACTTAAGCTTCGATTCTTTGATATTTTTCAATTGTTAATTTATGAATGAACGGGGCGAGCATTTTCTTGATTTCAATAACACCTTCTGATAGCGCCGCGTAATCGGTTTCACTTAAGTACTTTAGTTCGTAAGATAACTGCAAAAAATACTCAAGCTCGCTGGCAGAACCCATCGAGATCTGTAAAAAACGCTTCATTTCACCGTCCCCGCCACGTCCGCATCCTTCAGCAATATTCCCCGGAATTGAAACTGCGGCTCTTCTAATCTGACTGGTCAAGTTGTACATTTCTTCTTTTGGAAAATTGGCTGTCACGTTGTAAATCGCAAGAACCAACGTATGGCTTTTTTCCCAAACTTTCAAATTTTTAAAACTCTTCATTTTTGCTTTTCGCTGTTCTCTTTTGCTGATCGCTGATGGCTGATAGCTGATGGCTGATAGCTAGTAAATCACTTTGTTGAGCGGGTATTCAATAATTCCTTCCGCACCCGCTTTTCTTAAATCAGGAATCAACTCGCGGACAATGGCTTCATCAATAATCGTATCCACGTCATGCCAGCCGTCGCTTGAAAGACTTGAGATCGTCGGTTTCTTAAGCGCCGGAAGGAGTTTTAAAATTTTATTTAGGTTTCCTTTTGCCACATTCATTTTTAAGCCAACTTTATCTTGCGCATTGATGGCTCCCTGCAAAAGCAAAACAATGCGGTCAATCTTTGCGCGTTTTACGGAATTTTTGGCGCTTTTTTTATTTGCGATGAACCGCGTCGTGGACGTTAAAACCGTATCAATAATTCTCAAGTTGTTGGCTTTCAAACTCGACCCTGTCTCTGTGG
>MHFM01000006.1:3835-19037 GCA_001804205.1 Omnitrophica bacterium RIFCSPLOWO2_01_FULL_45_10b | reverse complement strand
GCGAAAGTGCAAAATCGTCAAGACGGTCTTTTAAGTCTTCCCACAAACCCACTGCCTCAAGGCTGCGTTCCACAATATGCGGCAATTCAGCTTTCGAAGCAAAGCGGTGAATTAAAGGCCCGTATGCAATATTATCAAAAATTGAAATTGGAAATGGATTGGGGCGCTGAAATACCATCCCTACTTTTTTTCTAAGTCCTACCAAGTCAACCGACGATTGGTAAATGTTCTCACCGGCAATGATTACTTCTCCCGTAATGCGGACTCCCCCAACCAAGTCGTTCATGCGATTCAGACATCTCAAAAGGGTCGATTTACCGCAGCCAGAAGGTCCAATAATGGCCGTAATTCGACGTTCCGGAATTTCAAGCGCCACATTTTTCAGCGCATGGAAATTTCCGTAATAAAGATTTAAACTTTGGATTTTGATTTTTGAATCAGCCATACCGGCCCGAAACGTAACCTTCCGTACGCTTATCCTTAGGCACCGTAAAAATCTTCTGTGTTTGATCAATTTCTACTAATTCACCCATCAGAAAAAAGGCAACGCGATCGCTGACGCGTGCCGCTTGCTTCGTATTATTCGTCACCAAAACAAGTGTATAGCGTTTCTTAAATTCTTGCATCGCTTCTTCAATTTTTGCTGTAGAAATAGGGTCGAGGCCGGAACAAGGCTCGTCAAAAAGAATAACTTCCGGCTCAAGAGCAATGGTTCGCGCAATGCACAAACGCTGCTGCTGGCCTCCAGACAACTTCATCGCCGATTCATTGAGCCGGTCTTTCACTTCATCCCACAGGAAAGCGGATTTCAAACTGCGTTCCACAATTTCCCTAAGCTGTCTTCGATTCCCAATGCCGTGCCGGCGGGGACCGTACGCCAGATTATCAAAAATCGAAATCGGAAGAGGAGTCGGAAGCGCAAATACCATCCCTATTTTTTTACGCAATTCAAACAGATCCCACTTTTGATAAATATCTTTTCCGTCAATCAATAATTCCCCGCTATGCTGATAACGAGGATTAAGATCATTAAGGCGATTCAACGTTCTTAAAAAAGTGGTTTTTCCGCTATTGGCAGGCCCAATAATTCCCAGAATTTCTTTCTCCTTAACTGAAAAATTGACGTTTTTAAGCGCCGGTTCTCCATCAAAAGTAACGGAAAAACTCTTAACTTTGATTTTCTCAGTCACGGTTACCATTGCTTTCGGACACGAAAGTAACTGCGAATCACAGCCGCAAAGAGGTTCGTAATAACGATAAGCCCCACCAAAACCAGCGCGGTTCCATATTGAAGCTCAATACGAACATTCGGTACTTGTGTCGACAAAACATATAAATGGTACGGAAGCGCCATGGCTTGATCAAAGATGGAATTCGGAAGCCTCGGTAAATAAAAAGCGGCGACCGTAAATAAAATTGGGGCAGTTTCACCAGCCGCGCGACTGATGCTCAAAACAGTCCCAGTCAAAATGCCCGGAAGCGCATGAGGGAGAACGGCGTGACGAATCGTCTGCCAGCGCGTAGCCCCCAATGAATAACTTACCTCTCGGAATGATTTAGGGACGGATTGCAAAGCTTCTCGAGATGCGGTAATGATCACCGGCAGCACCATAACCGCCAGGGTTAAAGAACCTGCTAATATCGAAGCTCCGAGTCTTAAAAATACAACAAAAAGCCCCAAGCCAAATAATCCATAAACGACGGACGGCACCCCGGCCAAATTAACAATCGCCAATTCAATCAGCCGTGTCAGCCAATTTCGTTTTGAATATTCCGATAGATAAATGGCTGAAAAAATACCGACAGGAAGCGCAAAAAGGAGTGTTCCTCCGACCAAATAGACGGTCCCCACAATGGCTGGAAAAATTCCCCCCGCCCGCATTCCCATCCGCGGCATCGTGGTCAAAAATTGCCAACTAATTACGCTGAGACCTCGGCTTACAATGATTCCAATAACCAAAATCACTGGAGCCACAATGACTAAAGTCGATAAAAAAAGGGATAAAAAAACAATTTTCTCTTCGACTTTAGGGTTCAGGAATCTCATCCCCCACCAACTTTCGTTAGCAGTTCAAGTAAGTGAATCAAATATTTCTTGAAACCGGTATATTCTTTTTTAAAAAGTTGGTGGGGGATCATCCTATCGTCTGCTTTCGATGAAGCGATAAATCAGCCAGCAAATTGACCGCAAAAGTGATGGCAAACAAAACAATTCCAATAGCAAATAATGCAAAATAATGCTCACTTCCCTGTACGGTTTCTCCCATTTCAGCAGCAATGGTTGCTGTCATTGTACGGACCGGCTGAAAAAAACTATTCGGAATAACAGCTGCATTCCCCGTAATCATCATCACCGCCATCGTTTCGCCGATCACCCGCCCAATCCCCAACATCACTGCTGCAACAATTCCGGATGAAGCGCTTGGAAGAACAATCCTACGAATTGTCTGCCATTGAGTGGCCCCCATTGCAATCGAACCTTCCCGATAACCACGCGGTACCGCATTTAATGCATCTTCCATGATGCTCACAATCGTAGGCATAGCCATAAAGGCAAGCATAATGGAGCCGGAGAGTGCGGTAAGGCCGGTAGGCAGGCCGAACAATTTCTTCACAAGAGGTACCAATGTAACCAATCCGATAAAGCCCAGCACAATACTTGGAATTGCGGCCAAAAGCTCAACTCCTGCTTTTAAAATTTCACGCAACCAGCCGGGAGCAATCTCTCCAATAAAAATGGCGCATGCAATCCCTAACGGGACGGCGATGACCGTAGCGCCCAGCGTTACCCAAAGAGAACCAAGAATCAATGGCAGAATTCCGAAGCGCGGGGGTTCGGAAATGGGATACCAACGGTTGCCGAATAAAAAATCAAAAACCCCGATCGTGCGGAATAACATGAATCCTTCTTTTAAAAGAAAAATCAAAATCAGAAGGACGAAGATGATGGAGGCAATCGCGCTTAAAAGAATCAGCCCTTCAACGACAAATTCGTAATATTTCCGCATACGACTTGTCAAAAAAATTAGGCTGGTTTCTGTTGAAGAGGGACGAACTGCATATCAAGCACAATGGCTTGACCTTCATTGCTCAGAACAAAATCAAGAAATGCTTGAATCAACTCCTGCGGTTTCCCAACCGTGTAGAGAAGAAGCGGCCTGGCGATAGGATAAGTCTTATCCAATGCTGTTTCCACAGAAGGAAGAACGAAGGGGCCTTCCACACTTTTGCTCACGGCTATCTTTTTATGTCGATCGTTGACATAACCAATTCCAAGATATCCGATGGCTCCGCGGCTTCCGGCAACCTCTTCTGCGATCGCCTGAGAAGAAGACATCATCAATACGGTTGGAGCAAATTCCTCTGGCCCTTTTTCATTCCCTTTCCGAACAACATGCTCCAGGAAATAAACATGAGTTCCAGAATTTCGTTCGCGCGAAAGCACTGTAATGGGTTGATCGGCACCTCCCATCTCTTTCCAATTGGTAATTTTCGCGGTGAAAATATCGGATAACTGATCAATGGTGAGCTGGCCAACAGAATTAGAAGGATGAACGATCACGGCCAAAGCATCAATGGCCACTTTAAATTCCTGAACTTCATGGCCGTTCTGTTTTGCCATTTCGAGCTCTTGTTTCTTCATTTCACGAGAAGACTGAGTAATATCGCAAGTTCCATTAATTAAAGCGGCAATGCCGGTACCGGAACCGCCGCCGGTCACCGCAATTAAAGCGGATGGGTTTTGTTCCATAAAGGCCTCAGCCCAGGCTTGGCCCAGGTTGACCATCGTGTCGGACCCTTTTATCGTAATTCCTTGCTCAGCAAAAACCGTTGTGGAATAGAACAATACAAAGATAGAAACCATCGCCGCAATTCTTTGTGTTTGGCTTTTCATTGTTTTTCCCCTCATGATTAAACTACTACTGTTAACAATTGGGTTTCGCTCTTTGTATTGTTTCATATCATAGCAATGGATGCGTTTGGAAGATGTAAAATCTATGTAAAGTTTACCCCATTAGAGATGACATCTCTAACGGGTTTGCAGAGGAGAGGCATTCTTAGTTATTCATAATCAACCGGCTTCTGAAATCTTGGTAGGTTTTGTCGCTGGTATTTTCCAAAATGAGTTTTTTGACAAACGCAATGAATTCCGGCTCAACAGTTTTTAAGCTTTTGCCGAGATGTTTCTCAAGGAGCGCTTTTTCACCATTCGCATCATACGTTGACCCTTGCGTGTGCATTTCCTTTAAAAAACTGGCAAACGCTTCGTGATAGCCTGCATGCATCAAAAAATAAATAAAAGCCCAACTTTCAGCATAGGCGAGACTTGCGTATGAAGGTTCGAGCTTATGAAGGCCTGTGCCGCGCGCAAAATTAAGAAGGTATTCAAGAGGCATCAGGTCATTTTTTTCAAGCTCATAACGAAGATGCATCAGTTTTTCTTCATGAATATCCCCGATCAGTTGAGGTTCGCAATAAACAGCGAGCCCTTCGATTAACCAACCGCCCGAATAAACGTGAAGAGGCGTGATTCCAAGCAAATGAAAAAGTTGATGCCCTCCTTCGTGACGAATGACGCGGACATTTTGCGCTGTCGCCTCACCCAATACGCGTATGTCATACCGCGCAGCTTCCTCTTGAGCGCGGCTGATCTGTCCTTGATACTCGGCTGCCTCAGGACCATATTCTTTTTCTACCTTAGAACTCAATTCAGCCATTTGAGATTTAAACGCTTGATTCTTCTTCAGCGCAGCTTGGATCCGTTCGTCTGTTTTCACGTTGTAAAAAACCAGCCTTTTCGTGTCAAAATGATAAAACCCAACGGGATTGCTTCGCGCGTTGTAACCAATTTCAAATAACGCCTGCGAAAATTCCTGGCTTGTACCGAAAATGATGACGTCAAGCGGCTCCGATATTCCGTCCACCGCGATTAAATCAAAAAAATAAAGCAAAAAATCGTGATAAAATTGATCCAGCGTCTTCAAATAAAATTTCAAATCCGCCGGATCATCCATACTGCTTAAAATCATATAGTAATCTTTTCGGAGAGGCTTAAGGGAAGGATACCGTTTCCGAAACACTTCCAGCTGTTTGGTATTTTCTGCTGAAGAAGCGGGTGGCGGCCAAAGCTCAATTTTTTCAATGCGCTTCAAAGAAAGATCCAATTCGATCGCTCCTCCTTCCTCAAGCGTCTGGCGCGCAGTCAAAGTATCTCCTAATTTACGAATGATTTGACCGTTGACCCACTCACCATTTGTTAATAAAATGCGGTGCTTTACTCCCGGAGGCCATGCGTTCTTTCTGGATTCCTCAGTTTCAAAGGTGGGAACATAAACATCGCCTTGGCTAGCTTTTTGATTTCCGGAAATATTGCGCTCGACGGATTGAATCTCATTTCGCTGAAATCCAACCACACCATCTTTTAATTCGATCCGGACCATTTCCGCCGTTTCTTCTACCACTTTACCTTGGATCACCCCTCCGTTCGTAAGCACAATGCGATCAATTGTTTGAGGCAATTGGGTCACAGCGGGATTCGGTTTTCGGTCGCAAGATGAGAAAACAAAGCTCAAAAGTAAAATCAATATGAAAACTAGAAAATTCCCCCTCACCCTTCCCTCTCCCTCTAAAGGGGGAGAGGATAAAGGTGAGGGGGTGGAAATCTTGGCCGAGCTTATGGAATGGCTCATTAGCTATCCTTTAATCACTCCGATGGGGCGCATTCTCACAACACGTTTTGCAATTCCGGCACCATCCACAACGCGAACCACATCATTCACATCTTTATAAGCGGCGGGCTGCTCTTCCGCAATTCCCTTGCGGCCGCGCCCCATCACGATAATGCCCTGTTTTTCAAGTTCTTGTTCAATAGAGCGGCCTCGAGATTCACGAACCGCCTGGGTTCGGCTCATCAGGCGGCCGGCGCCGTGGCAAGTCGTCCCAAAAGTTTCGTCGAACGCGCGTTGAGTTCCAAGCAAAAGATATGAGTTTCTCCCCATGTCACCCGGAATCACAACAGGCTGGCCCAAGTCACGATAAACTTGCGGGAGTTCCGAGTGCCCCGGAGGAAAAGCGCGCGTTGCGCCTTTTCGATGAACGCACAGCAGCTTTTCTTTTCCGCTGACCCTATGTTTTTCAAATTTTGCGATGTTGTGCGCTACATCGTAAATTAAATACATTCCTAAGTCCTGCCAGCTTCGGTTGAAAACGTGTTCAAAAACTTTGCGCGCCAGATGCATCAGGCATTGCCGATTGGCCCAAGCATAATTGGCGGCCGCACGCATGGCCGATAAATAACGTTTTCCTTCCGGCGAACCAAGCGGCGCGCAAGCTAGTTGAACATCCGGAACTTTGATATGATATTTGGTAAGCGTGTGCCTCATTTCGCTTAAAAAATCATCGCAAATTTGATATCCAAATCCGCGCGAGCCTGAATGAATCATGAGCGTCACTTCGCCTTCGCGAAACCCGAAACGCTCAGCAGCCTTAGAATCAAAAATCTGATCAATCACTTGAACTTCAAGAAAATGGTTTCCGCTTCCGAGCGTTCCCAATTGGTCTCGACCGCGTTGATAAGCCCGTTCTGAAACGGCCTCAGGATCTGCTCCTTCCAAACAACCGCCCGCCTCAGTATGCGCTAAATCCTCCTCAACGCCGTAACCTTTTTTAACGACAAAACCAGCACCTTGAGTTACGACTTTCGGCCGTTCTGAATTTGAAATTCGAATATCTCCAGATTGTCCCACGCCGCATGGAATTTGGTTGAAAAGCGTTGCGACCAAAGTTTTTAATTTCGGTTGAACTTCAGAAAAAGTCAGATTCGTACGGAGGAGCCGAACGCCGCAATTAATGTCAAAACCGATTCCGCCCGGTGAAATCACGCCCCCTTGATCCGGATCGGTGGCGGCAACACCCCCAATCGGAAATCCATAGCCCCAATGAATGTCCGGCATGGCGAGTGAATAATTGACAATCCCGGGAAGATGGGCCACGTTGGCTACTTGAAGAAGGGCTTGATCTTTACGAACGGTTTCGAGCAATTTCTCATCGCAAAAAATCCGGCCCGGAACGCGCATTCCCGGATCGAAATTGCGCGGGATTTCCCACCGGTAATCATCAATTTTCTTAAGTGGAATGTCTACGGTCGCCTGCATCATTAACTCTATTAAATATCCAAAATGACTTCGGTAAAATAACGGGATTGCTCTTGAATTAATTTAAATTGATGAAGCGTAATCGCTTTCACTTCGCGCCCAAGCTCATGTTTCGCATTATCGAGGGGTTCGCCTCCCACTTGGGCTTGCAACGTTTGAGGGCCGAGATCGCGGATTTTGAACTCTGAAAGCAGGAGATGTTTCGTATCAAAAATAAAAAGAAGCTCTTTGAGCCACTTCAAAAATAATTCTTCGCCGGACTCCGCGGTCAATTCAAGCGTAAGGTGTTCACGAACGGAAACGGTATTCAGATCGACCATCACGTTAAAAAGTGCTTTGGCCGCTTCTTCAAAAACTTCGGAAAATTCACTTCCCCATGCACGAATTCCGATATCGGCTGTGTGCTCGAAGGTTTCATATCCGCGAGACATGGGCTCGCCTCTTTAGTATACTTCAACCCGTAAACGCTGCTCTGCTTTCAATTTCGCGACAAAGGATTCTTTAACACCAAACTCCGCACCGATTTTTTCAAGCACAGGAAAAATTCCTGCTTCCATCCCTTTAAGCCCGCACAGATAAACCATGCTGTCCTTTTTTGCCAAAGTTTCCCCAAGGGCTTTACAGTCCTGATACATTTTTACCTGTACATACATTCGATTTTCACGCGTGGGAATGACGCTTGGGATTGGATTTTTTTCCTCGCGGCTGATGGCTTTGATATAGAAAAAATTCTTATGCTTTCGATAAGTTTCGAATTCCTTATCATAAAGCACAACATCGCCGTACTGAACTCCAAAATAAAGCCACACCCGCCCTTCGAAACCTGCTTCAAACATTTCCTTGAGCATTCCCCGATAAGGCGCTATTCCGGTGCCCGTGGCGACAAAAATAAAATCCCGATTTTTAAAATCATCCGGAAGCAAAAAATGACGGCCGACCGGCCCTGTGAGCGTTACCAAATCCCCCTTTTTTAAATCGCACAGATAATTGCTGGACAAACCCGGGATGCCTTTCTCCCCTGTTTTAGGATTGTCCCAAAAATGGCGGACAACGCAAAGCGATACGGTCTGGCCGTCCCCAAAATCACCGTTCCTAACAGAGGCCACCGAATAAAGCCGAAGTTTGTGGGGTTTTCCAGTCAAAGGATCAATGCCGGGCATGATCACGCCTACGCTTTGACCCGGCAGATAAGGCAATTTCTCTTTGTGGCGGATCACAACGTGACGGACGTCATTTTTAGGGCCATGGCTTAGAGTGGTTAAAGATTTATTCTCTACGGTAACCCCGACCAATGGTTTTTGTACTGTATACAAGTTGACTGGGATATTCGCGCTCATGAATAAAAACGTCATTGCGAGGACTGCCGCCGAAAGCGGCGGGACGAAGCAATCTCAGAACCGGGATTGCTTCGCCCCTTTGGGGCTCGCAATGACGTTAGTGGCTTTCACACTGATGTGCCAACCTTGGCTGAAGTTTTAATCGCCCACCAAATGGCGATAACGCCTAAAACAATCGCAACAAGCAAGGTTGCCGGATTTGATGCGCCGTAATGCGCCGGCGCAAGCATTCCAAAAAGCATAGGGCCTGAAAGAAAGGTGTTAATCCGTGAAAAAAAACCGGCGCGTTTTCTGATTTCAGCGGCCTTATCACCGGCTTTT
Source organism: Omnitrophica bacterium RIFCSPLOWO2_01_FULL_45_10b (assembly GCA_001804205.1). Classification (GTDB taxonomy): domain Bacteria; phylum Omnitrophota; class Omnitrophia; order Omnitrophales; family Danuiimicrobiaceae; genus 01-FULL-45-10b. Next base: position 10,225 of record MHFM01000006.1, on the reverse strand, counting down.
CCGGAAAGAAGCTTTTTTTGTGACGGCCAAATAATGAACCACACATTGAACCACATGATAAATCCAAGCAACATACCCATGGAAATCCAAATGGCGCGAGCTGTTAATTTTCCGCTTTCATCTAAAAAGGTACTGTTGGCGCCAAAACCTTTTCCCGGTGTATACATATAAGTTAAAGCGAATAGTATGAGGCCCGCCAACAATGTAATCATGGCGCCCCAGCGGAACCACCACAAAGCGCGCGGCATGAGCTTTGGATTGACGAGTTTTTTTGTGGCATCGTCAAGGGAGCCTTGCAAAGGAACGTTGACGAAATTAAAAAAGTACAAGTGGCCGATCCACGTAATTCCTGCGATCACATGCAACCAACGCATCAAAAGCTGAACATTTGAAAGCCAATCGTTCAGAGCCATATGTTCCTCCTCCAATGAGCGCGCAATCCAGCGCTCAGTTTGCCAGACATGCCTTCCAAAATTGAAACTAACATTTCTAACACTTCTACCCTACAGACCCTATGCGACATCGGTGAAAGCTAAAAATCTTGAGCGCTGGATTGCTGCGCGAATTGAACCCCGCACCCACCTGGTCATAAGTGGTCAAGTGGGTGCGGGGTAAATTCAGCTGACATCCGCCACAAATCTTGGCGGATGAGCTTCATTTATTCTAGGCGGGTTGTTTGATTTGTCAACCCCGTTAGATCTTTATTTATTACGTGCGTTGTCTCGCCTTAGATGGATACGGCCAAGTTTACCCTTAATATTAGAAGCATTGTTACGGAGATCAAAGATCTAACGGGGTCAAGCCATGCTTATGGCCAATTGCGTGCTAAGTGGATGCGATACCGGCAATCTGATTTGGGCCTTTTCTTTTTGCGGCGAGCAACGTTTGATGGAGTGCGGACATCATCTCATCGCGCCCGCGGTAAAGTTCCGGGTCGAAACATAAAATGCCGATGCTTACGGTTATCTTGAGTGTTTCACGATCGATCATAAATGTTTTCTTCTCAATCGAAAATTGAATTCGCCTTGCCACAATCTCGGCTTGGTTCAATTGGGTTTCAGGCAAAATAACGACGATCTGCTCATCGCCATAGCGAATAGAGCTATCTATGGAACGGGTGGATTCTTTTAAAAAACGCAGTAATTCTTGAAAAACTGCCTGCGCAAAAATAGTTCCGCGCGTGATGGATAATTCCTCAAATGCATCAACCCCTATCAGAAGACATGAAAGAGGCCTATGGTAACGTTTGGCACGATTGCATTCATCCGTCAGCTTCGAATTCAAAAATCGCTCGTTATGAGCTTGTGTTCTGGATTCGCCAATCAAACAAGAATCCAAGGCTTCTTTTGTCGTTTTAAGCTCATACGATTGAAGGAAAATCTCCTGATTCAAACGGTTTTTTTCGGAAATGGCATTACTGAAATAAAAAGCCAACCAACCGGCGATCACCATTCCAATGAAAAGAATAAATTGATGAAGGACCGTATACGCAAAAAAGGAAAGAATGAGGCTGGGTAGAAACAGCAAGGCAAAGATACCGGTCGTGCGAATCATTTTTTGAATCATGGCACACCTAATGTTGTGTTATAAATATCGACAAATTATGTACAGAAATGAGTGAGAATTTATAAGCTGGAACCGGCTTCAGAGAAGTTCGCGGTCCAGCCTTAATTGGCCACAGGCAGCGTCAATGTCACGGCCTGCGGTTTGACGCAAAGTGACATAGACATGTTTGGCTTCTAAGAGTTTTCGGAACGATTCAACCTGCTTGGGATTAGGTGTTTGATAATCCATTTCACGGATCGGATTATACGGAATCAGGTTAACTTTTGCGCCCAAACGGGAGGCGATGCGGGCAACGCCGCGCGCTTCGTCGCTGGAATCATTAATTCCGGCAATCAACGTGTATTCAAAGGTAATCTCGCGTTTGAGAACACGATGAATTTTCTCTAGCGTTTGAATCAATTCGTCTAAACGATATTTCTTATTGATCGGAACAAGTTGGCTTCTGGTTTCCTGATTGCTGGAATGAAGTGAAATCGAAAGCCGCACGCGGCCCCGCGAGTCAGAAACGAAACGCTCGATCATCGGGGTAATGCCGCTTGTAGAAACTGTGATCCGCCTTCCGCCAAGCTCAAATCCCCAATCTGCCGTCAAAATTTCGATGGCTTTCATCGTTGCTTCGTAATTATCCAAAGGTTCTCCCATTCCCATAAAAACAACATTGGTGACCGGTTTCTTCTGATGCCGGCCAATGAAGGAAACTTGTTCGACAATTTCACCCGCCGTCAGATTTCTGCCAAACTTTCCTTTCCCGCTCGCACAAAAACTGCAGCGGATCCTGCAGCCAAGCTGAGTAGAAACGCACACAGTTTGCCTTCCTTGTTGGGCGATTAAAACGCTTTCAAGAATATGGCCGTCCGGTGTTTTCAAAAGATATTTCAGCGATTCATGATTTTTTGATTCAGGAACTTCCACAAGCTCAAGCCGGTTGGTATCGGCATGTTCCGCAAGAACCATCCGTAACGGCTTCGAAAAATTAGTCATCTCAGAAAAATCCATTACGCATTTCTTGTGAAGCCAGTCCGCAAGTTGAAGCGCTCGATACTGCGGTAAGCCAAGCATTTGCACAAATTGATCAAGTTCTTGCAAGTTTAAGGAACGTAAATGAACTTTTGAAGCCGGAGTTATTTTTTTATTTTCCATCGGTAAAAAAAGGGGTTATTTTCTGAGTTTAAAACCGGTTTTAAATAAGAAGACGGTGAACGAGAAAAGAACGGCGAACAAGGAAAAAACAACTATTAAACACTGGGCAATCGGGACATCCGATGTGCCAAGCATGCCGTAGCGCATTCCATTGACCATGTAAAAAATAGGATTAAATGAGGTGATCACTTGAAGAACATTAGGAAGCATCTTGACCGAATGAAACACGCCCCCGAAAAAAATCAAAGGGGTAATTAAAAACGTTGTACAAATTGTCAAATGTTCAAATTCTTCCGCAAAAAGTGCGATTAACGCACCTGCTGATGAAAAAGAAAGCGAAACAAAAACGGCCATGGTCAATACAATGAAAGGATGTTGAATGGGCGTGCGCATAAATAGCAAAGAAACAAGATAGACACCGCTGGCTGTCACCAAACTGCGTGCCAGCCCTCCAATTAAAATGGCGAGTACCATTTCAAAATAAGAAAGCGGCGTGACTAAAATTTCCTGAATATGCCCCGCCCACCGGGAAATAAAAAGTGAGCTTGATGTATTGCTGTACGAACCTTCAATGATGTACATCATGATTAAACCGGGAATGAGAAAATTAAGATACGGCATTCCATCCACGCGCTCAATTTGGCGGCCGATGGTAAAGCCAAAAATAGCGATGTAAAGAAAGCTGGAGACAAGGGGTGGAAAAATAGTCTGGAAAAAAACAGACGTAAATCGGATAATCTCGCGTTCCACAAGGGATTTAAATCCAATTAAACTTTTCATCCCGTTAGAACTCCAGATAACAATAATTTTAATGATAACGGTTGTTGCCCGATCTTAACTGCTTGCATTTAAAATAACCTCATTGCGTTTAGAGTTCTAACGGGATCATCCCAACCACCTCTTGGTCAAGACCGTCATTGCGAAACAGAGCACCAAAGCGAAGTTGAAGCAATCTAAGAACAGAGATTGCTTCGTCCCGCCGCCTTCGGCGGCAGTCCTCGCAATGACGACACGTCCGTAACAAACAGGTGGGGGGATCATTTCTTATTCCTTGTCAGATGAATAAATACTTCTTCAAGCGTTGTCTTTTTTGAATTGATATTTAATATATCGATGCCTTGCGCATGAATGAGCCGCAGCAGTTTTGAGAATTGTTGGTTTTCCTGAGGCAATTGAATGATAGTTCCTCCCTGCATTAATTCGGCTCCCAATTCAGAAAATGATTCAGGCATCGTCGGTAATGTGCGATCCAGTTGAATTTCAATGGTATCGTGACCAATTCGTTTGATGAGATTATTTTTTTCATCTACTTCGACCATTTTTCCTTCGTGAATGACGCCAATCCGATTGCAAAGTTTCTCAGCTTCTTCAATATAATGAGTGGTTAAAAAAATCGTAATACCTTTTCGGTTCGCTTCCTTAAAAAAATCCCATAACTTATAGCGAAGCTCGAGGTCAAGCCCTGCAGTTGGCTCATCCACAATCAAAATCCTGGGTTGATGCATCAGTGCCCGAGCAATCAGAAGCCTGCGTTTCAGCCCGCCTGAGAGCTTGCGAAAATCCAAACGCCGATAGGAACTGAGCCCAAATTCGTTTAACAGATCATCGGCTCTTAAACGAGCTTTGCCCTTGGGAAGTCCGAAATAGCCCGCTTCATAAATCAGAATTTGCTCGGCGGTAAGAAAGGGGTCAAAATTAAACTCCTGAGGAACCAAACCAATCAAGGCCCGCGCTGCGCGATATTCACGAGTCACGTCATGGCCAAAAACTCGCACGCTTCCGCTATTATAATTGGCAAGGCCCGTGATCACGCTGATCGTGGTAGTCTTGCCTGCCCCATTGGGGCCGAGAAAACCGAAAAAATCCCCTTCTTCGACTTGGAATGAAATATCATCCAAAGCTTTGAAATGGCGGTAAAACTTGGTCAACCCTTTGATCTCGATTGCGGGATCGTTCATAGAAAAATGATTATATCACAAGCCTCTCTGATTTTTGAATGAGGAGGAAAAACCGGTTGGAAACTAACAGGAAGTATTCTAAAGTGAAACGCAGGTGGGGCTAATTAGATGAGGGGTCGGGGAAAATTCCCCGACCCCTCAATTAGATTCAAACTCGCGCAAACATTCCATCGTAGCTTCAGTCTCATCTGTTTTTAAAACAATGCATCCGGCAACCTGGCTCCTGGCTGCTGTGCAGTAGGCGTACTGAATGTTAATGTCGGCATGGCTAAGTTTTTGAGCGATTCTGGCCAAGGTCCCGGGTTGATTATCGACGGCGAGAATAACCACATTCTGCTCCATAATATATAATTCTTCTTGTTCCAATAAGAGGAGGGCTTTAGTGGGATTATCGAGAACAAGCCGAACGACGGCGTTGTCCACAGTATCATGGACCGAAAGGGCTAAGATATTAACGTCGGCTTCGGCCAAAATACTTGAAATTCGGGCCAGCATGCCTGGTCGATTCGGCAAAAAAACAGACAATTGCTTTTGAATCGGCATATATAACCTCTATATGTCATTCCCGAAATCTTTAGTCGGGAATCCATGGATCCCCGATTCAAGCATTCGGGGATGACACGCTGTTTCAGCCGAACAGCTGATTTCCTTTCGCCCAGTTTTCGCCGTTCACCTCGTCAAAAACCACGTAGGTGTGCTCGACTGGTTTTCCGGCATGTTTTAAAAGGGAATTCGAAATATCATCCGCGATCTTTTGCTTTTTTTCTTTGGATAATTTTCCTACAACTTTTACGTTCACGTACGGCATCTTCAGCTCCTTGGTCGCCGCGGATCGTTCATCGTGTATCGTAAGCCGTATTATTTCGCAAATACGATGCTCGATATACGACCCAAGATTCACGTTATGATAGCACTTGCCCTACAAAAATGCATTCGTTTTTCACCCTGCCGCTGTCCCCGAAATGCTTCCATAATCAGCCGCGAGAACTGCTTAACCGGCAATCTTGTGTGGCCGATAACGATGATATGACCTCAAAAAAATGGCTTCGTTTTCTCCTTATATTGCTGCCCGTAGGCCTGATTTTGGCCCAAATTTTTTGGCAGCCTCCTCGGGATCGGCTTGAAAAAATAAAAACGGCGGTGCGCGCGTTGATTCCCCCTATAGAAATCGTTTTCCAGTATTTTAATTTCAATGAAAAAAACGCGCTTACTCAATGGGAAGATAAAACTTTTCAAGGCCGGAGCGCTTATTGGATTGACTTCCAAAAAAAGGATGGCTTTGTTCATTCAAAAAGTGAACAAGCCGCTTCCGCTATTTTCTATCGAATTAAATTTAAAACCTCTGAATTCCCTTTTATTTCATGGAACTGGAGAATTGGAAAATTTCCGGATAAGAGCAAAGCCGTGGATCCAAAAAAACGCGACGATTTCGCGGCGCGTTTGTACGTGGTATTCATTTCTCATTTCTTCACCAATTTCCGATGCCTTGAATACGTTTGGGATGAATCCGTAAGTGAAGGAACCATTTTAGAAAGCCCTTATTCAGATCAAATCAAACAAATTGTTGTTCAAAGCGGCGCTTCTAAAAGCGGTGAATGGGTTTCAGAGCGGCAGAATATACTTGAAGATTACAAAAAACTATTTGGCGAGGAACCTAAAATGAAGGTCGGGGCCATTGCCCTCATGACAGACTCGGAAGGAACTGAAGGTGAAGCGGAAGGCTTTT
>MHFM01000006.1:0-3800 GCA_001804205.1 Omnitrophica bacterium RIFCSPLOWO2_01_FULL_45_10b | reverse complement strand
TCGCTGAAGCCCTGTTTCCTGCATTCCATCGCGTGAATCAAATTATTTTGATTGGGATTCCCATTATTTTTGGTTTGATTTTGTTCTTCGCAGTTCGGCTTTCCCACCAATTCGCGGGGCCACTTTACCGAATTGAATCGGATCTTGAAAAAATGATTCAAACCCGTGATTTCACAAAATCCATCCGCATTCGCCCGAAGGACCATATCCACTCCCTCGTCCATAAGATCAATCAGGCTTTGCATACCGCTTCGAAAACCTCGAAAAAGTAAAAACCCTAGAAAAAAATCTCTTTTGTGCTATAGTGACCCCTTTCATTTCATCCTCAACTAATCTTGGAGCATAAATCATGAAACAAAGTTTGGGATTGGTCACTGCATTTACACCCGAAATTTTTAAATGTGAGTACTTTACCCGAATTATCTCCGGAATTATTGATGCCTTACGCAGCACAAGTTACGACCTTCGTTTTATCATGGTCAATCATAATGACCCCCGCCGGCCGAAAGATATTCTCCAAGAACATGCCGTAGATGGCCTTATGTTTTTGACATGGACAATTCATCCAACTTTTTTGGAAGAAGCACGGCGCGGATTCCAAAATCTTCCCATTGTTCTCATCAATGATTACGCTCCTGAAGTAGAAACCAATATCGTCTACTGCAACAATGAAACTGGTACACGAAAAGCGCTTCAATATTTAATTGGAAGAGGGTATCGAAAAATTGGGATGCTTCAAGCGCCAGATTCTGATTCGCGCGATGCGCAAGTAAGGTATAAAATTTATCGGGAAATGTTAGAAGCTTCGGGCCTTGAATTCAATCCCAATTACTTCAGAAAATGTGATTACTTTTTCGAGGAAGACGGTTACCTCAAAACATTGGACTTAATTCACCGCTCACCCGCCCTCCCCCGGGCCTTATTCTGTTTTAATGACGACTTGGCCATCGGTGTCCTGCGCGCGTTGAAAGAAGAGAAAATCAGCTGTCCGGAACAAATAGCTGTGATTGGATACGACGGCCTTGAACGAGATAAATATGTGGACCCCTCTTTAACGAGCGTCCGGCAACCACTTGAAGCGATGGGACGAGAAATGGTAAAAATATTGATCCGGATTCTCGAAGGCGAGAAAAACCTGCCGATTCAAAAAGAATTTCAACCCGATTTAATCATCCGCCGATCGGCTGTTTGAAATTAGCAATCAGCTATCAGTCATCAGTTATCAGTTATCAGCAAAAGCCTTGAACGTTTTGAACTGAAAGCTGAAGACTGACAACGGACCGCTTACGTAATTACGTCGCGGGAAGGATCGAACACGCACACCTGATTCCGCCCGCCTGCCTTTGCGCGATAAAGCGCTCGATCCGCAGCTTTCATCAGCATCCCATGTTCCATCACTTTCGCACCCGAAACGGATGCTACGCCAATGCTTCCTGTAACTTGAATGGTGCTTATGCCGTCCTTCGTTCGATAGGATAAATCCGGATGATGGGCGATAATCGAGCGAATTTTCTCGGCAAATTTAACGGCATCTGCAATAGTTGTGCTGGGTAAAATGACGCAAAATTCGTCTCCGCCAAACCGGCAAACCAATTCGCTTTTCCTTACTGAAGAGCGAATTGCTTGCGCCATCACAGAAAGCACACGATCGCCCTCGGCATGGCCAAAACTGTCATTGACCAATTTGAAATTATCAAGATCGATCATCACCACGGAAATATCGCCTTGAGCCTTAAATAATCCCTGTTTAGACACCAAACGATTAAACTCTGATTTTAATTTTAAGGTCAAGAATCTACGATTGTAAAAACCGGTTAAAGGATCTTTGGATGATTCTTCTTGAAGTTTCAAATTCTCAAGCAAAAGCTGAGTCTGGCGCATAATCGCGGAGCCGATAAAAGTCAAGATCGTGCCGACAATAATCAGCCAAGGGTCCAAAATTACCTCTGCCGTAAAAAGCAAAAAACTTCCGATTAATAATAAAAAACTGACGGCGGCCACAATAACGATTCCAATCAAGATAGAACTCGAATCCACAATGAGCAAAACCAGCCAAAAGAAAAAGAAGCCCAGGACAACCGTTACCCACAAAGGGGCAAACGTAAAAAAATCTCTTCGAATGAGCATGAGAAGCGTGTTTGCATTGACGGCAAGCCCGGGCATGGAACGAAGGGGGGTGGCATGAATATCGTGGAACACTTCTGCGGTAAGACCGATAAGAATGATTTTATTTCGAATTTCGTCTGGTGAAAACGTGCCCTCAAGTACTTTCCAAAAGGAAATATGGCGAAATTCCTTAAACTGCAATTTGTAATTAATCGGCACCGCTTTCTTTAACGGAAAGTGAGATAGATCGGCGTTGGGGAAAGCTTTGGTAAAAATTTCTAATTCCCAAGAACGCTTTGTCTCATTATTTTGCGGAAAGACAAGGAGTGCCCGCCGAAGTAAATAATCTCTATCGCGAGGTTTGTCGACAATGCCAATTCGCCAAGCACTTTCGTGAATCAAAGGAAGTGGGGCAACGTCGTCGCCCTGCATGCTATGAGTGGCAATCACCACGTTTCCTGCTTCCTTTAATGCTTGCGAAAATTCTAAATCACTTTCAGGGGTAAAATCATTCCCGGAAAAAATAAGATCAAAGCCAACTGCCTTAGGTGAAAGCGGCATCATGCGCCTCAAGGCCTCCGCATACAACGACCGAGGATAAGGCCATCTTTTTTTAAGATGGCTCAAGGTTTCATCATCTAAATCAATGAACGTAATGGCATTTGCTTCTGAAGGTTTTTCTGCGAGTGAGTGTCGAAGGCGAAAAAAGAAATCTCTGCCCTTTGCATTAAATAATTGGCCATAAGAAGAAAAAAGAGTGGAAAACAATAACACGCTTGTAAAAATAAGCGCCAAAAGTATACGGCCGAAATAGAACGGTAACGTTCTCACGATTCTATTCTCTTTTCTCGAATAGGTTAGTTAGGTTCAGTGAGTTATCGACTAAATAGTAACATGCCTTCACCCCGTTAGACCTTGGGTAGTATACCGCAGGGAATTGTTGAAGCTTAAATGTATTTGTTATCTCATGGATTACGCAACCCAAAAATTAGGAGGTCTAACGGGGTTCATTCCAAAAACAAAAGGCCGAACCTTTAAAAAGGTCCGGCCTTTTTCTATCAAATAAGCTTTGCTTGTCGAGCTTAAGACAGCAAAACTAAAGAAATCCCGGCGGCCCCAACCTTTGTTTCAATTTTACGGGAAGTTGGGACTGCCGGAAACATAAAAATCCCGGCGGCTTCATACTCTCCCAGCCCCTTTTGAGGCAAGTACCATCTGCGGTAGAGGGCTTAACGACCGTATTCGGAATGGGAACGGGTGTGACCCCTCTCCTATTACCACCGAGAAAATGAAATATGATTTCAAATGATGTTCTTTGACAAACTGTAGTGCCAACGAGTCTATAAAAAATTAAATTATAGCAATAGTCAAGCCGAACGACCGATTAGTACAGGTCAGCTGAAGGCCTTACAGCCCTTACACTCCCTGCCTATCAACCTCGTAGTCTACGAGGGGTCTTCGAAACCAAAAAATGGTTGGGAACTCTTATCTTGGAGAAGGCTTGGCGCTTATATGCTTTCAGCGCTTATCCTTTCCGAACATGGATACCCAGCGCTACTCCTGGCGGAATAGCTGGCACACCAGAGGTTCGCCTCTTCCGGTCCTCTCGTACTAGGAAGGGAATTCCTCAAAGTTCCTGCGCCCACAATAGATAGGGACCGAACTGTCTCACGACGTTCTGAACCCAGCTCACG
>MHFM01000005.1:3029-13305 GCA_001804205.1 Omnitrophica bacterium RIFCSPLOWO2_01_FULL_45_10b | reverse complement strand
GGCGTCATTTTGGGGATGGGGGAAAGCCGGGAAGATCGTGTTCAGGCGGCTTTCGAAATTAAACCATTCGAACCAGTATGCGTTCCTATCAATTTGCTGGATCCAAGATCCGGAACACCGCTTGCAAGTCAGGTTCTCATGGAACCCATGGAAATCGTGAAAACGATTGCTGTTTTCCGTCTCATTCTTCCACGGAGCATTTTGAAACTGGCGGGCGGACGGCAGGTGCAGTTAAATCGATTTCAGGGTTTAGCGCTTGAAGCGGGGATCAATGGGTTAATCGTGGGTGAATACTTGACCACAGAAGGAAATCCTCTGTCAGAGGATTTTGAAATTTTACGGAAAGCAGGTTTTGATTATTGAGTGTAAGTAATGGCAACGGATTGTCAGTTATGACCGAATGAGCAGATAGGGTATCGAAAGGGAGGAAAATCATGAAGAATTCAGAGATGTTGGAAGTCCGCGAGGTTGCCAAAAATTGCCTAGTTGGTGCCATTGATATTTTTGAGGCTGTACCGTGACAAACATGAGCACCACCAGTGATACGTTTCGAACAGTCAGCGGCTCACCAGCCGTTCATCCTCTCGGATCGCAGTGAGCGTCTTGATACGTTCTCCATAAGTATGGGTACGAACAATCCGGCTATAAAAACCGGACGACGTCTGCACATTATGATTGACGCGCGTAACCCCTGCTTCTTTCAGCTGCCGGGCTCGCGGGTAATCCAAGAAACCGATGGACACATCGACCTGGATAACTGCTCTTTTCCGTACAGCAGCCACGATCTCGAGAAGTTGTTTAAATTCTTCATCCGTCAAGCTGCGACCTGAGGTTACGATACAAAATTCGCAAGCTCCCCGTTTCTTCGCTTCTCTTGCTTTTGCAACAATCATTTCGGGATCCAAGAGAGGGTACCGCCTAACCTGTGTAGGAAACTTCACCGATTGGGCGCAAAAAGCACAATCCTCCGGACACAGTCCGCTTTTGGCGTTGACAATGCCACAAAGGTCGGCGCGGTTCCCATGATGACGCCGGGTGAGTCTCCCTGCGATCGCCATCATCTCTTGTATTTCTTTTTCATCCTCGCTTTGGATACAGGCCATCGCCCGCTCATAGGAAATACCATCATCAATCATAGTTTCATCATCACAGAATTTCATCGAGACCCCACTGACACGGCCTTGACAGGATGATCGAATCCCGAAAGAATTTGATCCGCCGTCTGAAAGGCATGGCGGATGCAATCAGGGATTCCCGTGCCATCATAAGCATTACCGGTCAAATAAAGACCGCGAAAATTCCTTAAGGCGGCAAAGATTCTTTCTACGGTTTGACGGTGGCCCACACGGTACTGGGGAATTGATTCCGGCCATCGGCTCATCATCGCCAAAATCGGATCGGTTGAGATCCCAAGCTGCCTACACACCTCTCCGCAAACCGTTTTTACAACATTCTGGTCATCCAATTCGAGTAATTCCCGCGATGCCTTACCTCCCAAAAAAGCGCGCAGAAGAGTGGTTTCAGAGTTTTGAGTTCTTCCAGAAAATTTGATACTCGAGAATGTGCAACCAACGATTTTTTTATTCTCAATTGATGGCACAACATAATCTAGCCCGTTGAGAGGATGACGGATATCCTTCCGATGAAAGGCAAGACTAACGGTTGCCACGGTGTCGTATGGAATCTGTCTTAGATCATTCGCCATGCTTTCGCTTATGTCACGAAGAAGCCGCGCTGATGAAGATGCGGGTATCGCCAAACACACGGTATCGGCTTCAACGATTTCCCCTTTTTCAAATGAAATTTTGAAACATGAATTTTTTTCAAGCCGGACTACTTTTGTAGCTGGATGAAAGTAAACTTGCGGCATTCGTTGGATGAGTTTTGAAATAAGTGAATGAAGCCCTCCTTTTAATGTCAAAAATAGACTGCAGCGCGGGCCGCTTGTTTTGCCTGTCGCACCATCCTTTTTTCTGGACAGTGCCCGGATGATGCTCCCATGTTCCCGTTCCATCTGTAAAAAATGTGGGAAAGTCGCCCCGAGGCTTAACTCCTCCGGATCTGCGGTATAAATTCCTGCAATCATGGGCTGGGCAATTCGCTCAAGTGTTTCTTGGCCAAAGCGGCGTCTGACAAAGCTGGCCAGACTTTCATCCCCTTCTTCCCTTTTTGGCGAAATGAATACTTCACAAGCCATTCGAAATTTTCCCGTAAAACTTAAGAGGGGTGTCCGAAGAGCTTCGCTCACCTTGGTAGGCGCCATCAAATAAAATCCGTGCGGGACAGGGATGAGCTTGTCTTGTGAAAGAATAAAACTTTGGCGAAGATTGGGGTTGGTTTCCATGAAGTCTTGGTCCAATCCCAGTTCCCGGCAGAGCTCGACCGCCCATGGCTTTGACGAGATAAAGGAGTCCGGACCCTGGTCCATCAAAAATCCGTCTCGGTTTTCCGTTTGAATAACACCTCCTAAGCTGTCACGTGCCTCGAAAACATGGATTTCAAGCTCCCCTTCTTGGCCGGGCCTGGACCGGGACAACCGGTAGGCTGTGGCCAGACCTGAAATACCTCCTCCGATAATCGCAATTCGCATCAAATGCCGCTCCATTACTCACAAAAAACAGAGGGTTGATAAGCGCAACAAGGATCCTCCGCCAAATAATCTCCAGTGATTGCATAAGCACGCGCACGGGATCCGCCGCACATTTCTTTGTAAGGACATAAACCGCAGCGGCCCTTCAAGAGGGTTGTGTTTCGCAGTTCTTGAAAAAGAGGCGAGTTGCGATAAACATCCGCAAGCGAATCCTGCCGGATATTGCCTGCGGCAATGGGAAGAAATCCGCTGGGCATGATATCTCCCCGGCAAGAGATAAACGTGAAACCTTTTCCCGAGTTGACTCCCATCGGTGCGCGGCCGATACTTTCTCTCAAATCATGCCCCTTCGTGAAATCATCGGGGAGATGTTTCGCGTGATGACCATTGGGCTTTCCCAGGGTCCGCTGAAGCATCGTTTGTTCATGACAGAAACGGCGGTAATGCGGAGCTTCCGTAATTTTGATAACGAAATTCACACATTGACTGAACTCATAAATTTGTTCAAAAATCGCTTCAAACCTATCGGCGCTCAGCAGCGGAACCGTTCGTCCCCGTCCCGTGGGAACCAAAAAGAAGATTTCCCAAAAAACAACATCGAACAATTCGACAATATCAAAAAGGCCGTTTAATTGATTTTCATTATGCACGTTGATAAGCGAGTTAAGTTGAGTGCGTAATCCTATTCGATTTGCTTTTTCAAGACATTCAAGCGTCTTCTCAAAATTGCCCTCAACTCGCCGAAAGATATCATGGTCTTTCGCATTTGCGGCATCCAGACTGAAGGCCATTTGATCCAACCCCGCATCCTTAAGTTCTTTCAAACGCTCATCTGTCAGGGCAGGCGTTACTGCCGGGATTGCTCCCGTCCGTAGCCCGAGCGATTTCGCGTAAGCAACAAGCTCGGCCAGATCCTTTCTTTTCAAGCAATCGCCGCCGCTAAAAACCAAAATAGGTGTTCCGATATTTCGAATCTCATCAATCAGCCGGAGAGCCTCATGATGATTTAATTCATCAAGTGAGGGCTGTGGATCTGCAGAAGCCCGGCAATGGACGCACGCCAGATCGCACGCTCGAGTTGTCTCCCAAATGACCAAGAAGGGTTGTTGATTGTAATCGAGAATGGATTGTTTTGACTTCATGATTTCTGATGATTCGCGCAATATTTGCGTTTTGGTTCTTTTTCTAAAAGGCCAAGCCTTGCCTTCTTTTTTGAAGAATGAATTATCTGATGGAGAGATGTCCTGCTAAGTTCTCCGATTAATCTTTTCTTCATTTTCTTCCAGATTTCATGAATGGGACAAGGGGCCTTATCCACGCATTGAGAGAGCCCCATCACACAATGCCTATAAGCCTCCTCGCCATCAACAATCCTGACAATCTGAAGAATCGATATTGTCCGCGTACTGCTCGGGAAGCGATAACCTCCTCCCGGCCCTTTTACGGTTTGTAAAATGCCCCGATGGGCAAGGCGTTGAAAACCTTTTCGCGTAAAGGACTCCGGCACCTTTGCCTCGCGGCAGGCATCCTCAGCACGAAAACCCTGTCCGTTTGTTAGCTCAAGACCGCAAATGAGCGCCCGGAGCGTGTATTCGCAGCCCTTGGAATAAAGAGAAAACATAACCACCTCTCCCCTGTATATTGGACTTTATTGTCCACTATTTAGCTTAATTGTCAATCTTTATCGGCAATTCTAGAAAGAAAGAGGAAACTATTTCCAAAAATTGGAAATAAGTTCCAGTCTCGAAGGGATTCCAATATCTTTGGATGAATTCAATCACATTTCCATCACATTTCCAGCTATTGACTTTTGGCCCTATTTAGCCTAAGATTCGCCCCTTAAACCAAAAGGAGGTGATAAAAATGAAGAAACTCGCGATAGCAGTACTCGTCGTTTTTTTCGCAGTTTCGCAGGGAACAGCTCACGCCGACATGGTAAAAGGCAATGTGGCCAGCATAGACAATGCTGCCAAATCTTTAACCATCAACCGCGTTAATGCAACCACAGGCGCTGAAGAGCAAGTGGCTATTTCAGTAACGGATACCACAGCTTTTTCAGGCACAGCTTCCCTTGAGGAACTTAAGGCAGGAGATGAAGTTTGGGTGGATGCCACTGAAGATCCAGCTACTAAGAATTGGGTTGCTTCTTCAGTAAAGCTTTCCCTGCTTCAACCAGCCAGCGAAACACCAGCCGCTCAAACGCCATCCGCTACTCAGTAGTAGCGTAAGTAAGGCCGCCTAATTCTGAGCAATCAGAAGCGGGAAAGTAGGTTTTAGGGTGAATTTTGCAAGCAATTGTGAACGGGCTAAGCTCTCGGGTCCGAACCCCCGCCTTGCCGGTGAGGCAGGCATCAACTAATTCCGCAGGCGTTCGAGAGGCCTTTCTTACTTTGCTACTTGCCGTGCTTCGGATAAATCATAGAAGTCGCGATCGAAAGAATTAAAATACCCGCCACCATACTTAAAGCAATCACGATCGGAATGTGGTACATATCCGAAATCAGCATCTTAACTCCTACGAAAACTAAAATCGCTGCTAACCCATAGCTTAAATAATGAAACTGTTTCATCACACCCGCCAGCGTAAAATAAAGCGCTCTTAGCCCTAAAATCGCAAAAATATTTGAGGTATATACGATAAAAGGATCAAGGGTAATCGAAAAAATCGCAGGGATTGAATCGACGGCGAAAACTAAATCCGTTGTTTCGATCACCAAGAGCACCACAAAAAGCGGTGTGGCAAAGTACTTGGAATCGCGCTTTACGAAAAATTTGTTTCCTTCGTAATGTGCTGTCGTAGGGACAAATTTACGAAATATTTTAAGCACGGGATTTCGCTCAGGGTGAATTTCCTTATCCTTGTCCGAAACCATTTTAATGCCGGTCCAAATCAAAAGTCCGCCAAAAAAGTAAAGAAGCCAATGGAATTTAGCAATCAATGTTAAACCCGTAATAATAAAGACAGCGCGCAGCACAATGGCGCCCAGAATGCCCCAGAAAAGCGCGGTTCTTTGGGCCGCTGGAGGAACCGAAAAATAGTTGAAAATCAAAAGGAATACGAAGATATTATCTACGCTTAAGGATTCCTCAATTAAGTATCCAGTCAAAAATTCAAATGCCTTATGCGGTCCCTGGATCCAATAAATTCCGAGATTAAAAAGAAGTGCCAGACCCACCCAAAAAGCGGTTAAGAGGAGAGATTCTCTAACTTTAATTTCATGAGCTTTGCGTTGAAAAAGCCCAAGGTCTAATATAAGCATACAAACCACAAAGGCAATAAATCCGCCCCAAGCTAAAATTTCTTTGTCCATCGTTTATACCTGCTTATTTGCCTGAAAAAGTGAAGGATACCGCCCAAGCGCTGTTTGAAAAATCCTTGAAATCAAAACACTGTAGCTGACGCCTTTCTTTTTGGCAAGAATAACAAAATCACCCGAATCCGGAGAAAGGCCCGGAAGCGGATTGACCTCAAGGAAATAAAATTTTCCATCCGGATTCATGCGAAAATCAAAACGGGCCATGTCTCGCAAGCGAAAAGTTTTAAAAAGATCCAAAGCATGCCGCTCGAGTATTTGCGCTGCTTCACGGCTGATGGCGGCCGGAAATTGATAAGCCACGGTATCTTGCCAACTCCGCTTAACTTCAAGTGAATAACAAAAATCCTTATTTTTTTGATTTTTGAACTCAAGCTCCATGATCCCAAAAATCTCAGGCGGTTCATTGCCAATGACCGCCACTGTCAACTCGCGGCCGGGAATATACTCCTCCACCAAAACCGGTACCCGAGTATAATTGTCAAACAGCCGCTTCACTTCTTTTTCCAATTGTTCCCTGTTTTCCACTCTTGAAGAAAAACGGATTCCCTTAGAAGAACCTTCCCAAAGCGGCTTCACAAAAAATGGAAATTGATCCGGAATTTCACAAAGCGATCTAAGCTCATCCAAAACCCAAAACTTTGGAGTCAAAATCCAAAGCGAAAGAGCAATTCGCTTCGCAAGCGCTTTATCCAATGTGAGCGCAAGGCCGAGAGGATCGGAACCTGAATAAGGAATGCCAAGAAGTTCTAAGAGTGCCGGAATATGGGCTTCACGGTTTCTTCCTTGAAAACCTTCCGCAATATTAAAGACAAATTCGATTCCAAATTCTTTGATTTTTTCAACAACTCTTAAATCTCCGCCCAAAAGATGAACTTCATGCCCTTCTTTCGATAAAACTTCTTGAATCGCTTCGATCGTTTCGGGATGGTCAAATTCTTCGGCGGCATCTTCCGGAACAGACACGCTGGAAGAAATCGGGAGGTCACTTTTTAAATTGTATGTGATTCCGATGCGCACGAGGGAAATCAGGCTTTTTTCAAACGGCCGTTGAGCGGAATCCAATTTCGCTGGCCGTGATAATGTTTTTCGAAGCTAGATTTAAATAAGCGGCTGCGGCTTTTACGGCGATCTAAGCGTTCCATGGAATGAAAAGAGCGCTGTTTCGCAATGGTTTCATCTTCTTTGCCGCGTGGGGCTTGATTTTTATATTCGAATACAAGGCCCTCATAATTTCTGAGAAGGATTCCGTCTTTGGTTTCGCCCAGAAAGTAATTAGGGCCGATGGGAATTTTGCCGCCGCCTCCCGGTGCATCAATCACATACTGCGGAACCGCAAATCCGGTCGTATGCCCTCGTAAACCTTCGATAATCTCAATCCCCTTCCAAATCGAGGTGCGCAGATGTTCCGTGCCTTTCACCGGATCACATTGATAAAGGTAATAAGGGCGAACTCCAATTTTAAGTAATTTGTGGCAAAGCGAACGCATCGTAGCGAGATTGTCATTTACACCGCGCAAAAGAACGCTTTGATTGTTCATCGGCATACCGGCACGTTGAAGCAGGTCGCAAGCTTGGGCTGCTTCGCGCGTAATTTCCCGTGGATGATTAAAATGGGTATTGACCCAAAGCGGTCGATATTTTGAGAACATTTCCACAAGTTCCACATCAATTCGTTGTGGAAGTACCACCGGAAAACGGGTTCCGATACGAATGATTTCAATATGAGGAATGGCTCTGAGCTTTGCTAAAATCCGTTCCAGCTTCATCGTTGCCAAGACCAATGGATCGCCTCCTGAAATTAACACGTCCCGCACTTGGGGTGTTTGAGCTAAATAATCGATCATCCGATCAATCTCATGATCATCGCGTGTCCACAGCCCTTCTTCCCATTCGCGCTTTCGTGTGCAGTGCCGGCAATTCATCGGACAAAGATTGGTTGCCTGCATCAACACACGGTCCGGATAGCGGTGAACCAGGCCCGGCACCACCATATCTTCTTCCTCTTCCAATGGGTCGGGATGGGTATTATTGTCAGACTCGATTTCCTCCTCTACGGGAAAGGATTGAATTCGGATAGGATCGTGCGGATCGCTAAAATCAATGAGGCAAAGATAATAAGGAACGATAATGGCCGGGTATTTTTCAAGGACACGATGTAAGGCGGCGCGTTGTGAGTCTTCAAATTTGCCGTATTTCATCACACTTTCAAGTGACGTTGCGGCATTGCGAAGCTGCCAGCGCCAATCATTCCATTCTTGATCGCTTGCGTGAGGAAAGAGCCTCTGGCGGCATTCTTTTATATCCCAACACACATTGTCATTGCGAGGACTGCCAACGGATAGACTGGACGAAGCAATCTGACACGAAATGTCATCCCCGAATGTTTTAATCGGGGATCTAGATTCCCGCTTTCGCGGGAATGACAATTTTTGGGATTGCTTTCCGCCACCCGAGACGGCGGATCCGCCGTTCTGCTGGGCGGACGCTTCGCTCGCAATGACGGTTTTATCAGGAGTTCCATTTTTTGCACTCATTCTGGTCTGATTATCGGCCATTCTTTTTGATCATTGATCTCCTTATAAAGTTATACCACACGGATCTTTGAAATCCAAAAATAGGGCAAAAGCGCAGCCCCCATTTCCCCATCTTTTAGAAGAACCCTCTCACTGCTTTGGCCTACCACTGAGCCTAAAACCGAAAACAACGAATCGTGATACCGAAGATGCCCGACTCTTCCTTTGATTTTTCCGTCCTCAATATAGAAACTTCCTGCGGTAGCAAAACCGCTTACCGTCATATCGCTTTCTCTAACTAAGGTATGATATCTGAGCTTATTGACGAAAATTCCTTTGCGGACGTGTTTTAAAATTTCTGAAAGCGGGCGTTCACCGCCGCTTGCGACTAAATTCTGAGGATAAAAGGAATGATCCAGCACGCCTTGTGTGTTATGCCCTTCCCGAAGAAGGCCTTTCAAAACTCCGTTTTCAATCAGCGCGACTTTCCTTCTGGGCGCTCCTTGCATATCAAAGGGAATCCCAAACTGCCCCGCATGCGTCACATCATCGTGGAGTGTGAAGGATTCAGAAAAAATTTGCTTCCCTAACTTTCCCGAAAATACGCTTTTTCCCTCTTGATAAAGCCGATGACTAAAATGCGGACGCAGCGATTCAATTAATTCAATAAAAGCGCGGGGCGAAAAAACGCATTCATATTCTCCCGGCTCAAGTGAAACCTCGCACAAAGAAGTTTCTTTGGCAAGATGACTGGCTTCGCTTATCACGGAAGCAACGTTTAATTTCCTAAAATCCGGATGATAAAAACTGTTGTAGCCTTTTCCCGCGCCTTTGTTCACGGTCACGCCAAAGCGAAAAGAAGTCGCTGGATGAAAAAGCCGAAGTCCTCCTGCATCGGCAAAATAAAATGAGCGCTCATAGGCTGAAAAATAACCATTCGCGCTCGCCCGTTCACTGCGAATCGGACTTAAGCCCTTCTGAATGGTATCCGCCACTAACTGGGGAACTTTTTCCAGGAAAAATGGGAAGTGCTCTTTTATTTTAGGGCCATCTGTCTTTTTCAAAGGAGACAATGGCGTTGGATGGGGAACTAATTTCTTGAGAGAGCTTAATGCGGCTTGAATTCCTGATCTTGAATCATCATTAGATTCTAACTGAACGAATCCATTTTTCCCGTTCAAACGAAGTGTATAGGTAAAGAGATTTTGAAAGCCGTTTTGATGAACTCCATTATTGGTAAAGCGAGCCAAAAGGCCTTTTTTTGTTCGAATCAATATTTGAAGAGGAAGCGCGCCGGCCAATTGGAACATATCTTTCGTTAACTCTTCCAAATAATTTTTTAATTTTTCTGAGCTCATCTTTTATACCTTACGAAACTGAATGTCACGAAAACGCGCGGCGCTGACCCCATGGCCGGTGAAGGCTTCCTGATAAGGACCGCCTTTTCCGCAGTCTGAAAATCCCCAAAAATCCCATTCTTTTTTTCCGCTCACCCGGTCACAAGAGCGCCAAAAGTCAAGCGTGTTGCCGTAATAAATCGGATAGCGGATGAGGTTTTTCACTTTTCCTTTTTGAATGTGATAACCCATTTCCCCGCCGATTTGAAAATCAAGCCGCATTTCATCGATGGACCAGCTGAGCTCATTATCAATTAAAATCCCCTCTTTGGTATCGCGAATGATTTGCGCAAGCGTACCGCGGCCCGGAAGCAGGTTTAAATTAGTCATTCGAATCAACGGATAATGAGACCAATCTTCGGCAATCATATTTGCACTTGACTGGTCTTGGCTCAGAAAAAAAGCGGTTTCACGGCTCGTTAAATAATTTTTAAGAAACCCCCGCTTGATAATTTCAAC
>MHFM01000005.1:0-3019 GCA_001804205.1 Omnitrophica bacterium RIFCSPLOWO2_01_FULL_45_10b | reverse complement strand
GGGGTGCCTTCATCATCATAGGCAAAACTTCCGGCACCAGGCCCCAAACCAAGCCCGGCATTGCTCACAATGGTCACTTGGGGCGAGGCCGCAGGAAAACCTCCTAAAAGGCCCGGATTCAACAGGGTCCTTCCTCCGAAATTATCTTCATAGCCGTAAAGCCGATCTGATTCCGAAGCATGGCCAAAAGTTTCATGGAGTTGAAGTGCAAGAATTGAGCCTCTTAAAATCAAATCAAAAGTACCGCTTGGAGCTTCAGGTGCTGTTTTTAATTCATTTAATTCGCGGGTTAATCGATCGGCTTCGTCTTCAAATTGAAACGCTTCAATCGCCTCATATCCTTGAGCACGAAATGCGCCGCTTGGGCCCGGCCAGCTTCGTTTTATTTTTTCAGAACCGCTGATCAATGTTTCCCCTGAAATCCATCCGCCGGTTCGATAATGCAGCTGTTCAATCCAGCTTCCTTCCGTTGAAATAAAAATGACTTTTCTCCTCGCAAAATCCAGGCACCCGGACGTTGCGTCGATTCCGGAATGAGAAATAAGTTTTTTTTCCGCTTCGATAAGCGGCGCTATTTTTTTCTGAAGAGGGATACTCCAAGGGTCTTTGCGAATCGGCGTTTGCCAGTGGCTGCTGACAGGTTTTGCGGGAATTAATTTTACTTCCGTATGGCGAATTTTTGAAAAACGTTTGGCCATTTCATAAGCGCGATTTAAATGCTGAAGAAGCGAAGCCTCAGAAAAATCATAAGTTGACGAGAAGCCAAAAGCACCGTCTTTTAAAACCCTAAAACCAATACCCGTCGAGTGGGTTTCTTTCACTTCATCTAAGGCCGCTTTATGGGTACGAATTTTAACGCGCTCAAGTTGAACGCATCTGAGATCTGCGTATTCGCAGTCTAAACGATTCAATTTCTTCTGAAGGAGAAGCAGGTTTTTATTCATAGGCCGATAATATAATTGAGCCATCGGGGAGTTAATCTGTCCCCGATCCCTCATATGATTAACGTATCAGCTTGGCAGAAGCTTTATGGTATTTCACCTTAAGATTTACTGCTAAAAGCCGTTAAAACTCTGTAAACAATATGGGAAAGCGTAAAAGTTATAACTACCACACTCAAAATTCGGTTCAAGAACTGTTTCGGGAGCTTTCGCCTGCCGGGATCAAGAAAATCGCCGATCAAGTCGGCCGGCTCTCGCGCATCCATCATCTCACTTACACGGATGATCATGGAAAAACGGCCCTTATCAATTTAACGCTCAGGCCTCGCATCCTTCATTCAAAAATAGAGAAAAACCTTCACAAGCTCATTCGGACATTTGACAAAGCCTTTGAAAGAGTTGCTTCTCTTTACTTTCAAGTCCCTGATTTTTACGAATTATTTCCTTTTACGATGAACGAACGCCGGTGGCTTGCGTGTTTGCAAGACCGAAACTATATTCCGGGGCGCCTCGCGACACGTTGGGACGCCAACACCACCTTCGCAGAGAAAGAGTGGAAAGAAGGGCATTCATTTTTTGAAGTCAACGGGGTCGGCGTTGGCGGAATGTGGTACGGCCCCACTGCTGGCGAAGTCGCCATGAAAGCCGTTGTGCCGGAACTTAAAAAAATGGATCCTCGTTTTAACCCAGCCCCCAATCCCAATATGGGCCGGCTTCTTCTGGGTTTGATTTTAGGCCAACGGAAAAAAATTGGCCGTACCCGCGGTGTCATTGCGCTTGCGATGGAAAAAGCAAGCGGCTCAAATTTCGTTGAGTTCGAATGCCTCGCAAAAATGTATACCCGATTGGGGCATCCAACGATTGTGATCGAACCAACCGATTTGGAAATGAAAAAGGATGACTTATTTGCGCGCGGAAAAAAAGTGGACATTGTTTATCGAGATACCACGCTTTCCGAACTTTGCCTCCTGGAAGAAAACGGATTTGATCTTCAGGCTCTGCGAGAAGGCTTTCGAAGAGGGCAGGTGATTTCATCACTCGAGGGAGAATTTGACCATAAAAGCGCTTTTGAAGTATTCACAAATTCTGAATATACCTCGTTATTTAGCCCAAAAGAGCGGGAACTTTTCAGGCGCCATATTCTTTGGACCCGACTCCTCAAAGAACGCAAAACAACCGATTCAAAAGAAAAAAAGGTTGATCTCATTCCCTATACCATCAAAAATCAAAATGACTTGGTCTTAAAACCAAATCGGCTGTACGGCGGAAAAGGAATTGTGCTGGGCTGTGAAGCAAAACGTGCTGAATGGCATAAAAAAATTTCTGTCGCGCTCAAAGAACCGGGAGAATGGGTCATTCAAGCCTTGGGCATATTGAGAACAAAAAGTTTTTTTAGCCCGGTCGATAAAAAAATAAAAGAAAAGGACTTTTACGTTGTTTCCGGATTTTTCGCAACCGAAAAAGGGCTTGGAATTGTCGGCAGAATGTCTGAGAGAATGGTTGTGAATGTGGCGCGCCGTGGCGGGCTTACGCCCATTTTATTGATGAGATAAAGGCTGTTCTTCTTCTGTTTGCGCTTTAGAAGTTTGGGTAAAATCGTCTTTCTTGGGATCGTTTTTTTGAAGGGCAACGGTTCCCGCGGCTGCTCCGGCCGCTACCGCGCCTCCACCCGCTAAATAAGTGGCTCCGCCTGAAGCGGCTACTCCGCTTGAAGCAATCGGAAGAAGGGCGGCACCCGCAAAACTCGCAGCACCCAAAGTTGCTAAAGTAGCGGCAAAAATATAGATTTTTTTAGAGCTGCTGTACGGCCCTTCATAAGGAATTTCACCTGACTTTATCTTGGGATCCAAAAGGCGATAATCCGGCCGGCGCATGGTTTGTCTCTGCTTGACAAACGGGTCTTCAGGAATTGGGCCTTCGCCTGGAACAATGCTGACATAAGGTTTCCCTGTTTTTGGATGTTCGCGCACAATGACGCGCGTTTGTGTCTGTTCTAAAACTTCAGAAGCAAATATCGGGAAACTTGAGAAAAAAATACTAAGAACTGCTATCAAAACCGTCATTGCGAGCGACCGGAG
>MHFM01000004.1 GCA_001804205.1 Omnitrophica bacterium RIFCSPLOWO2_01_FULL_45_10b | reverse complement strand
CTTTTTCCTTCAGTTTTTTGGCCAACAGTTTTTTGTCCAACTTTCTGAGGCTCGTGGCGTCGTTCAAAAACTCCATCATTCGAGCCTGTCTGTTCTTCGGCGTCACTTGGATTTCGGGTGTTTCAATCCGCCGGCGAGCTGCTCCTTTTATGTGGAGGATATGTTCTTCTATCCTAGAAAAATCTCCTTCGGATAATTGTTGTATAAAGGGATCCATCTCTTTTTTGAGTGCTAACCATTTCGAAATCGTCCTCACATTTGCAGGCACTGGTGTGAGAGAAGGGGTCGCTAAAACCTCGGCGGAGACAGATGATGTTCTCTGAGCCAATTCCGATTCTTTCTTCAATTCGAATATTCGTGCTTCAGCTTCTTTGACTAAGGTTCTGAGTTCAGCACGGACTTCACCAGATTGAACTGTTCTTGCTGCGCTCAAGAGAGCAGCAGCAAGGATTTCGGGATTGGAGCTATTTGAAATCATTCCTCTGATTTCTTGGAAACCTGCTTTCCCTGCTGTTGAACGATAAAATTCACTTTGTTCTAAAGTGCTTAATCGTATAAGTTTCCCCAACCATTCCAAAAAATTAGCGCTTGTTACTTTAGGAAGAACTATTTCTGATACAACTGGGGAAGGTTTCTGAACAACCAGGCGTTCAACATGAGTGGCTTGGGTTGGAACAGGTTTTGCTTGTTGAAACTCTTTTCCTGCCTTTTGCCTAACATCTGGCGGAATTAAATGGGTGGCTACTCCAGAAACAAGTCTAAGTGTTAATCCATTGCCAAGCGGAATTTCTTTAACTCTCCCGCCGAAAGCAGGATTAACCCTCACTTCGGAGCGATCATTTTTAGGAGAACGCGCTGCAACCCGCCAATTTCCATTTTCTTGAGGCCAATAGATAAGGCTGGTATCACCTTTTGTATCGTAAATTCCGCTTGCGAGATCTCGAAGTTCCGCGCGTACAAACTCGCGGTCATTGGTGTTTGACAATGCTCCTGCTGCCTGTTCTGCTTGTCCCAAAAATTCATTTCCACCAAAGGCTGTTAAAATGGCCAACATATTCAAAAATGTATTCGGAAGACCATTACGCAATCCATCAGCGCCATTTTTACCGGGAACTAAGTGAGGAGCGGCGAACTGAAACCGTGGATCATTCAACGTAGTAGATTTGGGAGCGAAGAAAGACTGTACGAGGAGCTTCTCGATGGACATGGGTTTCTCACGGACAGCTGCTTCATAAAGCGCCGCTTCTTTTTTTTGATCAATTGCCTTTTCAATCTTGGGCATCATCGTAAGATAGGAATAATCGCGTTCCTTAAGATAGCTTTCGATTCCCGCCGTATGAAAACCGCCGGTGACAATGACGGACATCTTCTCATTCCTCTGTTCCATCTGGCGGACAGCGCGCTCAATTAAAATATGGTCACGCTTTAAGGCCGCTTGATAAAACCGTTCAATCCCGGGAAGGTCTTGATCGAGGAGCCCAAGCTGATCGGGCAATTCATAATCAAAGCGATATTGTTTGAGAAGGGGCTCTAAAGTGGCTTTGAATTTCTCGGTATCAAATTCATCCCGGTAGGCATAAAAGAACTCCACATCTTTTTTAGTTAAAGAGAAATCAAACATCTTTTGATAGATTTCAAAGATCTGATTCAGCCGGTCAAGCGCCACTTCGTCTTTGGAACGAAAGAGTTTATTTTTAAGGCTTTTTTCAAGGCCTTCGATTTCATCAAAAATGGCGATATCAATTCGTTCGTACGTTTGAATATAACGAAGATAGGTAAGGACATGTTCATACTTCTTGCTTAATTCGTCATTGTCACTCCCTGCCGTATTAATTTCTTCTTCCAAATATCCGTAATACTCAGAACGCTTCATTTTCTTCAAGCGGAATTGAATGGAATTGGTCACAAACATGGAAAGCTTTTCGCGGGGAATGATTTTCTTCAAATCTTGCACGAGTGAATCGATTTCTTCCTCGGCCTTTTTAAAATCAATCTTACCCTCAAGCTCAAGGAGTGAGAGGAGTGAATGAATATGGGGATAGTCCATGAGGCTGATGTGGTGAGTCTCGGCTAATTTCACCAAATAGCGGATATATCCGGCCATGTCTTTTTGTTCGGTTTGAAATGATGCACGGCGCCGTTTAAGTTCCAGGAGCTCACTTGGGAACACAAAACGGGAAACGTCTTTTAGGGTTTTATCGAGTTGTGCGAGAATTTCCTCATCATGCTTTTTTAAGTCAAGGGCGGAAAGATAAGCTTTTCGGTTTTCTTCATACATCGCTTCGTCTTCGACGCCATAGAGGATTAAATCAGGGCGTTCAACGATCGCGAGATATTCAGGGCCTGTGAGGCGCGCTTCTTTTAGGAAATAATCCGAAACGGTTTTCTTGGCTTCTTTGGACGGAAAAAAAGAAAAGAGCTGAGTATAAAGCTCGCCATGGGCCCCTTCCAGATTCACGAGCTTCAGGTTTTGTTTTGAGGCGAGGTAGTCAATGATTTTTGCGATGTTATATTGGGCTTCTTCATTGGCATGGGCATCTTGGATGTGAATGACGATTTTGTCCTTCGAGCCTTTAAAACTTAATTTGACTTGACCGATTGAATCAGGAATAACGAGGGAACTTAAAAAATCTGGTGACTGAACTTGCGAAACTTCAGGAGATGGTGCACCGGGGCCTTTTGCAGGATGAATCAGATTAGCAGTGTCGCCTTGAACAACGCTTGTCCCTGTGAACGTAACAAGCGTCACGGCTGCTATTGCCCTAAGCCAAGGCTTCCACTTCGGCTGCCAATTATTGATCATTGGCGTTTTATCTACCTCCTGCTCAATAATTTTTATTGAGCGCTCTTTATTTTTAAGGGGACTTTACTTGAAATTAATAACATATTTAATAGTAAATTAATATCTTAAATAAGTATATATTATGATTAACATAAAGTCAAATTAAGTGGCTAAAAAAATGAAGTGCTAACTCCTTTAACATTAACAGTTTAGAGCAAGTGGAGAGATATAAGAGGCTTAAAAAATGAATTAAGAAGAAGAGGCTGCTTTTTGAGGCTTTTTAAGCCAAGTCAGGAAAACGGCTATTTTTGCAACATTGAAGTTTTTAAGGGCAACTTTTAGGTCAGCGAAATAAAGATAAACAATTGGAATTATGAATAAGGTTAAGAATGTTGAGCTTATAATCCCCCCAATCATCGTAATTGCTAAAGGCGACCATAGCTCACTTGACTCACCTTGGTCAATCGCCATGGGGATAAACCCAACGACTGTAGAAGCGGTCGTGATCAGAATAGCGCGCAAGCGGTCCTGAGTTGCATGAATCAACCGGTCCGTAAGATCCGGGAACTTTTCTTGTAAATGGTTTACGCGGTCAATCAAAATAATAGCGCCGTTCACCACATAACCGACAAGAATAAACATTCCGATAAATACCTGTTCGCTCAAAGGCCTTCGCGTAAACGCAAGCATGGCCCATACGCCGATCGTGCCCAAAGGAATCGAAATCATTAACATCAAAGGCTGAGCGTACGATTGATAAAGGCACGCAAGAACCATGTAGACAAGCGCGATGGAAAGAACAACCCCTACTCCAAGTTGAGATTTTCCTTTGAGCAACTCTTCGTAAGAACCTCCAAATCGCCAAAAATAATCCTTCGGCAATTCAAGGCCTTTAAGCGACGCCTTGATTTCCTCTGCGACCGTTTCAAGCGGCCGATGCACATCACCCTTCACAAAAACATACCGGTATTTATCTTTCCGGTCGATTGATTGCGGGCCGCGCGACGGATAAATTCCGGCAATCTGCTTCAAAATAATTTGAGTCCCATCCTTCGGTGAAACAAAATATAGATTCTCCAAATCTTCGACTTTTTGCCTAAAAATCGGCTGAAGCCGTGTGATCGTTTCGATTTCCTGGCCTTTTGATAGTTCATGAAATTTTGTCGGGCGCATACCGCGCACCTGCGCATGAAGTGAATCCGCAATGTCCTGCACACTAAGGCCATAATAAGCGGCACGGCCCTTATCAACCACGACGCTATATTCCGGACGTTTCCGTAAATCAGTCATAACCAAATTGGTAAGCCCCTTGACTTTATTAATGCGTTGCGCTGCTTCCCTCGCCAGTTTTTCCAGCGTGTCATTTTCAAGGCCAAAGATATTGATGACCATTTTTTTTGATTCTTCACTCGAAGCGCCTTCGTCCACAATGAGTGAATATTCGTCGTGAATCTGCTTGATGAGCTCATTGCCCTTCTCCCGCATTTGATTCATAATGACTTCTTTTGAAACTTTCCGCCGATTCCTTGGAAAAAGACGAACAAAAAGCCGTAAATCATCCTTCTTCACAGTCGTTGAGATCATATCCACTTCTTTGAATTCATGAAGCGATTGCTCAAGCCGCTTCGCCACCTCGTCATTGGCATCCAGCTTGGCTCCTGCCAAAGGAAAAACGATAATGGCGAATTCGTTTTCTTCAAGTTGGCTCGGAAGGTCAATGTGCCGCTTCATGAGCCGCCACGTTGAGAATAAAAAGAGGATGGTGACGAGTGCAACGACAAAGTGGCGGCGCTTGAAGGCGGCTCGTGCCCATGTCCCGTAAGTCGCTTTTGCGCGGTCAAAAAGCGTTAATGCCTTTATGCCCTTTGATAGATCTGATGATTTTGGCTGAGCGGTTAAAGAAATTTTCGAAAGAAGCATTGGCACCAGCATTACCGCTGCAATTAAGGACATGGTAAGGGCGATCGAAACGGTTAAAGCAAAACCTCGGTATATCAGTTGAATCTGTTTATCGATAAACATAATGGGAAGAAATACGCAAAGGCTTGACAGAAGCGACGCCAAAAGCGGCAGCCAAACCTCTTCACCGCCTTCCGCTACGGCTTGGCCGTGTGAACGCCCTTCTTCTACTTTTTTAAGTGTATTTTCAATCACAACGGTCGCGCTATCCACCATAATTCCGATGGAAAGCGCAAGGCCGCTTAACGTCATCACATTAAGGCTTAACCCAAGGCAGGCCATAAAAAGAAAAGTGCTGACAATCGAAATAGGGATGGTCGAAAGTACGATCAAGGATAAAGACACCCGCCTGAGAGCAAAATAGACAATCCCGGCAACTAAAAGTGTTCCGATAAATAATGACGTCCAAACATCTTTGATGGCTCGATTAATCAATTTTGCTTTATCCGAAACAACGGTGGCCCGCAAATCGCCACTCCGTTCTTGGATAAATTGATTCATTACTTTCTTGAGCCGGTCTACTACTTTGATGGTGTTGGCCAGCGAACTTTTTTTGATGTAAACCGAAACGTTCTGATTGAGATTTAAGCGAGCATAATCTTCCGACTCTAAATAAGAATCTTTGATCGTCGCAATTTCTCTAAGGGGGATCACGGAACCTTGCCGAGTGGCTTTAATTCCAAGATCGCCGATTTGATCAAGGCTCGTGAAAGCGCCCATCGTGCGGATGGCGAGGTCATAAGCACCGCGCTCAAAGCTTCCGGTCAAAAGGGCGATATTGCTGGCGCCGATCACATCCATAACCCGTTCGATGGAAATGTTATACGCAAACATTTTATCGCGATCGAGTTCTATCAAAATCTTACGTTCCCGGCCGCCGTAAATTTCAACACTGGCAACCCCATCCACGCGGTCAAGCCACGGTTTCAATTCGTGATCGACAATTTCTCGAATTTCCTCCGGAGTTAGGATGGCGCTCGTGACCGCAAAAATCAGGACGGCCGAATCTGAATCCTCGAAATTGGCAATCACGGGTTTTTCGATTTCTTCCGGAAGCAAGCCTTTTACCTTTGAAAATTTTTCCCGAACTTCAAGCCCCGCAAATCTCATATCCGTACCGGGTTCAAATTCAAGCGTTACACGGCCTTCCGCTTCCCTGGAATTTGAATACATGCTCTTCAGATGGCTTGCCGTGGAAACAGCCTCTTCAATCGGGTGGGTAATCATCCGCTCAACTTCAACCGGAGGAAGACCGCCGCGGGCGCGGACAATGATTGAAACAACACCTCGGCTTGAACCTTGATAAAGTTCTACCGGCAGAAGGAAAAGTGCGATGAATCCGAGCAGAATCAGTGTGGCGAAAATGACAATCGTGAAAACCGGGCGTTTAACCGATATGGTCGGCAAACCCATAGCTAAGCTGCTTCTCCCTCTCCCTCATCAATAAAGACGGGGAATAATCGATCGAAAAAGCGGGTCACTAAAATATAAACGGAAGGAATAACACAAAGCGTAAAGAAGGTTGCGCTTGAAAGGCCTCCGATCATGGCAATCGCAAGCGGGGCTTGAAGTTCAGCACCCTTTCCAAGGCCCAAAGCCAGTGGAATCAATCCCACGACGGAAGTCGTTGTGGACATCACAATGGGACGAAAACGAACAAAGATGGATTCAACACAAGCTTCAACCAATTCAATGCCTTCCCGTCTTGCTCCATTAATGAAATCAATCAACACGATGGCATTGTTCACCACGTTTCCAGCTAAAATCAAAACCCCCAAAAGCGAAATAATGCTAATGGCCGTATGAGTTAATAAAAGCGCAAGGGCAACGCCGATTAAAGAAAGAGGGACGGTAAACATGATGATCAAAGGATGGAGGAATGACTCAAACTGAGCGGCCATGATCATGTAATTCAGAATCAGCGCAAGCGCAATCGCAAAACCAATGAGGCGAAACGACTCGCGTACTTCTTTGGCTTTTCCGGTTAAGTCAACCGTGTAGTCTTTTGGAAGCTCAAGTGCGTCTAGTTCTTTAGAAAACTTGGTCAAAACGTTTTTCTCTTTAAAACCTTTTTCAATCGCGGCGGTTACTAAAACAGTTCGAATTTGATCTTTGCGGCGAATTTCACTCGGCCCATACCCTTGTTTGATAGCTCCTACTTCCTTAAGCTGTACGGGCACTTCAAGCGCATTGCTGTAAACGAGAAGATTGCCAATTTGACTGATGTCTTTTCTGTCTTTTTCCTCAAGGCGTACCCGCACGTCAATTTCTCTGCCCGCTTCCTTGAAGGTTGTGGCAACGGCGCCTTCGATTCCCGCCTTCATCGTAAGAGAAATGTCGCGCGCTGAAATGGCAAAAAGAGCTCCTTTGCGGCGGTCGATTTCCACTTTCGTTTCAGGGGAAGGCTCACCAATATCATTCAGAACTTCGGTAATCCCGGGAATAGACAACGCCGCTTTCTCAATCCGTCTTGCCAGTTTTGTCAGCTCCTCCAAATCATAACCTTTAATTTCCACGACAATTGGTTTTCCGCCTGCTTGTGCAAAATCAAACTCGCTTTCCTGAAGCACAAACTCAATCTCTGCTTTTTGAAGCTTATGCGGCTCAAGCCTTTTTTTAATATCAGAAACTATCTCGGCGGATGAGTGCTTTCTTTTCTCCTTAAGCCCGACGAGGACAAGTGCTTGATATGGGCGCAGCGTTTCCACGGTAATCTCGCCCCCTTTAGATGAAGAAGATGAACCGATCGTTACTGTAACGTTTTCCACTTCCTTGACAGCCCGCGCTTCCTGTTCAATCGTGCTGACAATTTCATCCGTAGCTTCAATAGTGCTCCCCACAGGCAAGTTGACATGGATTAAAAATTGTCCTTGGTCCACTTTCGGAAGAACTTCGGTATCCAAGGAGCGAAAAATCAGCAAACTGAGCAAGAAAGAAAGGACACCAATGCCAATGATGCTGAGAAAAACTTGGTTTTGGCCTTTTGGATTTAAGGACGCAAAATAAGCTTTCGCCTTGTTTTTCATTGTCTCCATCGAAACAGCCGCCTTAGGCGCTTTGGATTCCTTTTTCGCTGAAAGTGGAACATACGTAAGAAGCATTGGAACAAGCCCAACGGATACGAACGTCGCGATAATCTGAGAATGAATAACGGCCCAAGAAAGGTCTTTAAATAATTGACCGGCCACGCCGGGAATCAAAAGGATCATCGGCAGAAAGACGGCGATGGTGGTTAAATTGGAAGTCACAACGGGCCAAAACACTTCTTCAGCGCCTTTAATGGCAGAATCCACTAAAGATTTTCCTTGCTCGCGCAATCGGAAAATATTTTCAATCACAACGATGCTGGTATCCACAATCATTCCTGTTCCTAAAGCAAGGCCGCCCAATGACATTGTATTGAGCGTGATCCCTTGCAGTTGGAACAGGAAAAAAACACCGATTGTGGTAATTGGAATTCCGATCGCAACGATTAAAGGGCTGGCCCAATTTCCAAAGAAAGGTACCAGACAAAGCATTGCGATCACACCGCCCGCAACGGCAGCATCTCGAACGCTTTTAATGGATTCCTTAATGAAAATTGAATGATCATAAATGAGTTCCACATGAAGACCTCTCGCTTCAATATCTTCTTTTAAAAACTGGAGCTCTCTCTTAACCCGTTCAACCACCTTAACCGTATTGGCCGAACCTTGCTTTTGAATGGCGATTGAAATATTCTCTTTTCCGTTATAGCGCGAAATGGACGTCCGTTCATGAAACCCGTCTTTGACCGCTCCAACATCTCTCACCATCACCAACCGCTTATCCGGAACACCGCGTTCACGCTCTTGTCGAAGCGTATCCAAAGTTTCACGGGCACCCTTAGTGCCTTGCTCCAGAAAAGTGTCGGCATGTTGCTGAAATTTTTTCTTTACATCGGTTGTGATCACGGTATAGCCGATTTCCGGAACGGATCGAAATTCACCTACGGTGCGAATCAAATATTCATAAAGTCCTTTTTTAATGCTGCCGGCCGGGTACGAAATATTAGAGCGGTCAATGGCGTCAATGACATCCAAAATCGAAACGCGGGCATTCTGTAATCTTCCTTGGTCCAATTCCACTTGGATCTCACGGTCTAATCCCCCGGAAATTGAAGCGGACGCAACGCCTTCCACCTTTTCAATATTTTCCTTTAAGATTTTCTCCGATAAAAGTTTTAAGTCCGCGGGCGACATTTTCCCCGTTACGGAAAGAATCATGACCGGCCTGGACAGCGGATCAAATTTCAAAACCATAGGGTCGCCTGATTCTTTTGGGAGTCGTTCCTTCACCAAGTCAATTTTTTCGCGGACGGCCAAAGCGGCAAATTCAATATTTTCATTCCACCCAAAGGAAGCAAAAATAGTGCTTTTACCCTCTTGGGAAACGGATTTGAGTTCCCGAAGGCCGCTGGTTGCGCTGATCGCCTCCTCCAACGGGCGGGTGATCAGAGTTTCGATTTCTTCAGGTGCGGCGTTTACATACTCGGTGACAATGGTAATCTGCGGAAAGGTAAGAGGAGGGAATAACTCCTTTTGAATCGACAAGACTGAAATAGCTCCAAGGAAAACGACAGCGGCTGAAGCCATCACAGTCGTTACGCGCTGTTGAATCGCTAAACGTGGAAGGCTCATCCCGTTAGAGCTCCAAATATCGTTAAGTTTGACATGGACGGTTGTTGCCCGATTTTAACTGCGTGCATTTTAGAATAATTCCTTTAAATTCCGAGCTCTAACGGGATCATCTTGCGCTGCCTATTTGAAAGGATACAATAAGAATGCTAGGAGAGCTACGAGGAGAGGTGCGGACAGAACGATTCACCCATTGACGCAGCGCCAAAAGGTGGAGAATCATACATTACAGCTCCGCTTCTTGCGTTTCGATGATCTTTACTTTAGCCCCTTCTTCCAAACGCTCAAGACCCGAAACTGCGACCAAATCACCTTCACGAAGGCCTGAGTCAATTTGTGCATAATCCACACGGGCATATCCTACAACCACCGGTGTCTTGACCGCTTTTTTATCTTCACTATGAATCACATATACAAATTGCTCATGTTCCTTTCCCTGAAGCGCGTCGTTGGGCACCACCAAAGTATTTTTCTTCTGATAAAGCAAAATTTTAATCCGGGCAAACATACCGGGAAGCAGCGCTCCTTCCGGATTTTCAATCCGCACTCGGACATCAGCCGTTCGAGAGGTGCCAATGATAACGGGCGCAATGTTTTCGATCGTGCCTTCAAATACTTTATCCGAATAAGCATCGACAAATACTTTGGCATTTTGGCCAAGTGAGATTTTGTTGATTTCCCGTTCCGTAATTCCAAATTCAGCAACAACCCGTTCCAGCGACATATGGCTTCCAACCAAAGTATTTTGGGTAATGGCTTCACCCTCTTCCACATGCAATTCGCCGATGGTTCCCGTACTGGGTGCGTATAAATTGGATTTTTCAAGAACCGCTTCATTGGCTTTCATTTCAAGGGTAAGCGCTTCAGCCTCATAACGCGCTTGATCGACTTCAAGTTTCACTTTATCAAGCGTTGTTTGCGGAATGGCTCCGATTTCAAAAAGTTTCTGGTGCTCTTTAAACTTTTCATCGGCAATCGCCAAACCCGTCAATGCTTTCTGCTGTTCCGCCTGAGAACGTTTCAGGCGGAGTAAAATATCATCCTGCTTCAATGAAATTAAAAGCGCTCCCGCTTCATAGCGCTCACCTTCACGATAATTGATTGCACTGATGACACCTGGAATTTCGAAACTGAGCTTAAATTCGACTCCGCCTTTGATGGTTCCTAAGGCATTTAGAGAATCTTCAAAATTAAACCGACCCACCTTGAATACTTTAACCGGAACTAAATCTTCTTCCCCTTTTGCATCCTGCTTTTTACCGACATTTTCTTTAGGGGCTGGGAAAAAAATAGCCCGAACGGTAAGAATGACGGCCAAAACAGCGATACCGATAATAATTTTTCGGACATTTTGAGGGTTGCTCAAAAAAACTTGCACGCGAGGGCGCGCATGGGCAATCCAGTTTTTTGCGATGGTGATAAAATCTTTGGCTAATTCAACAAAGAGTTTGAGGGGAGAAGTTTTGAGGCCTTTTTGTGGCGGTTCAGCAGCTGGTTCCTTGGGATCGGGCTGGTCCATTTGCATTTTTATTTAAGAACTTCAACCGCCAAATAGTCGCGGATCCCAATAGCACGATTCAGTTTGGCTTTAGATAAAAAGAAATCAGACATTGCCTTGTAAACCAAAGAACGCTCTTGGACAAAATCCATCTCTGCTTGAAGATATTCTGAGATCTGTACCTCATTGGTTTCGAGCCGGTGTTTCGCAAGCTGAGCAAGTCGGCTTCGATAACCCATCCGTTTATAAGCAGATTCAACTTGAATCATTGCTTTGTTGAAATTAAAGTAAGCTTCTTTCACTTCACGAACAACATCCCGCTCTGTTTTTTCAAGCTCCACCACCTGTTCCAGATTGCTGATTTTTGCTTCAATCATTGATGAAAATTGGCCCATATCGTCTAACAAATTAGCAGAGAGCGTATTTGATCTCGTACGCGTTCCCTGGCCGCTTAAAAATTGCGTTACGGATGGCGCATGTTGGTCATGATCATAGGCCCATTTCAATGTATTTCCTAAAAGCGGCCATGTCATTTCCATTCCAAAACGGAATTCATGGCTGTGTTTTGGTCCGCGTTTTGAATCTAAATTCTGGATAAACGCTTCCGCCAATTCTCCAAACTCAACAAGCAAATCAAATTTAGGCAACCTTTGTCCCAAAGCGACTCGATAAGCAAACTGGGTGGCCTTCAATTTTGCAGCTTCCACTTGTAAGTCCGACCGATGCTCATACGTTAACTCAATCAAACGGTCCAAATCATTTTCAAATTGCCCACCAGTATTAGACCCGCTTACCACGACACTTTGCTTGAGCGCATCGACATTCAACCCTTCCAATGAGTATAAAGCGGCAACTTCAATGGGATCTCCCGTTTCCAAATCGAGAAACTTTTGAAGTTCCAATTTCGCAATCTCAACTTCCTGCTGCGCTGTTTCTAAATCATACTGAGCTTGGCTATAGAGAGAATCTGCGTTTAACTTCTCAATTTCAGAAGTTAACTTAGCATTATATTTCTCATCTGAAATTTTCTTTTGCTGTTTCGCTTTTTCAAAAAGTCCCTCGCGGTCGTAAAGCACGTTGCGGGAGCGTTCAAATTCGAAATAAGCTTGAAAAACATCGGCAACAAGGTCTGAAATAGCTTTGTCGTATTCGCGCTTGGCGACTTCCAAATTAGCCATTTCCAAAAAGAGCGTGTTCCACAAAACGCCGCCTCGGAATACCGGAACTCGAAATTGCATTCTCCAGTTATCACTCAAAAATGAAGATCCTGAGAGCGAACCACTTTTGATGTTTCCCGTCACACCGGCTTCCGGCAAAAAGCTTCGAATCGCTTTGGCGATTCTAAACCGGGCCAATGTCATCCGGTCTTTCGCAATTTGGGCAGGGATGTAAACTTCTGTCGAACGGTTGAGGACCTCAGATAAATTCTTTTCCCTGGTCTGTAAAAACTTCTGCTTTGCGCCCACCGTTTGAGGGGTAACGATTGTTTTGATATGGCTCATGGGCAGGTGCTTGAACTGCTGATGGCGTGCTTGGCGCAAGCGGCCAACTTCCTGAGTAATCCATTGTGCCTGATCTGGCCCCACCTCCCCCTCAATCACGTTTTGAGGAGCCAAAGAGGGATCTACCGTAATGAGCGCCTCAAGAATCGCTTGATCGCGATCTTCTTCGATTTGATGTTCGCCTTTGGTGGAACCATTGGAATCTTCTGGTGTGGCCGCTTGAGTAAAATTGGGAATGCCGAGTGACACCACTAATAACCACGCCAGTGTCTTGCCATGCCTTAACTTGATCATTCGAACTGGAATCTCCTGTGGGTTAGTACAATCACGAGAAAATTATAATAAATCGTAGAATTGAAGTCAACATATGTCCTTATAGTATCGGCACTTTCGTCAGGGGGCTAAATATTTTCTAGTTCATATTTGTGGTGCCCATTTTTGATTATAGCGTGGAGGGGCGCGTAAGAAAGGAAGGCGCGGTCACTAAAAGGAAGGTACTTTCTTTAAAGTGAGGATTGTGATACGAATGAGGAAAACAGCCGTCAAAAAAGGCATAGTTCCCTTCGCGAACCAACTGATCCTTGCCGTCAAAAGAAATCGATAATTTCCCCATAATGACTTGGACAAAGATCATTCCTGAAGTCGGCAGTACACGATGTTCCACGCGCGTCTCCCCTTTGACAATCACTTTGCCCACAAAAACACTGGGAACCAATGGCGTGTAGCATACAATCCGCAGTCCGTCTTTTGGAAACTCAAGGATATGCTGCCCTTTCTGATTTCCTCCCATAAAGACCCGTTCCGAATCCGAATAGGCTTCGGAAAAAAGCGCTGCTACTGAAATGCCTAGCGTTTTTGCGATCGAAGAAAGATTCTTCAGAGAAGGTGAAGCGATCCTCCCCTTTTCGATGGCATTGAGTGTCCCGGGGTTGATGCCGGAGCGCCGTGCCAATTCAATCGCTCTCCATCCCAATAAGTTCCGCCGAGATCGAATTGCTTCACCTGGAGAAACCTCTAATTGTTTTTTCTC
>MHFM01000003.1 GCA_001804205.1 Omnitrophica bacterium RIFCSPLOWO2_01_FULL_45_10b | reverse complement strand
GTCCCTTATTTTTTTCGGCTTCAGAAAGCCTGCGCCATTCGGGAAGCATCTTGAAAAATCTGAAATTCACAAATTGCCGTTTAATTTCCATTAATAGCACCTTTCCGTCATTACGAGGACCCGCCACAGTTCTTTGGCGGGGACGAAGTAATCTCTGAACCGAGATTGCTTCGCCTCTTTGAGGCTCGCAATGACGGTTTTACTAGTGGCATTTAATAACCCATCCTGTACTTTAGAAAATCATCAAGGCTTGTTGTTTGCAGATAAGGATTAAACCGCTTCTCATTGGCAATGGTTGAAGTTGGTTCGTCGGCATAATTATGCCCCGGATAAAGCATGGTAGTTTCATCAAGGCTTGCCAGCTTGCTGAGGCTTCGGTACATTTCTTCGGCATCTCCGCCCGGGAGGTCGCATCGGCCGCAGGCATTAATAAATAAAGTATCGCCTGAAATCAAATTTTTTCCTACTAAAAAACATTGCGAGCCAGGCGTATGGCCGGGGGTGTGGAGAAACTTGATTTCAACTTGCCCAATTTTAATTTGATCACCACCTTCTATTTTCCGGATATTTCCTTTCATCCCCTTCAAAAATTCAGCCTCATTTTTATGAATGTAAACGATTCCATCCGTTTTTTTAAGCAGCTCCTCAAGCCCGTTCACATGATCAAAATGCGTGTGCGTAATAAGAGCTCCTTTTACCTTAAACCCCTCTTTGGTGGCATGGCCTAAGATAGTGTCTACATCCCAAGCAGGATCGACGACCAAAGCTTCGCGTGTATTTTGATCCCCCACGAGATAAACAAAATTCTGCATGGGCCCTATTTCCATCTGCTTCAGATAAAGTGGTGAACTCACAACCGATGATACCGAATGGATAGGCCTTGAGTCAATATGGGGTTTTGCAGCTGCAATTCTTGATGACGCAAACCTATTTTCCCCTTATAATTCCCTCCTGCCATGAAACAATATCACGATCTTCTGAAGCATATTCTCGCAAGCGGGACTGAGAAAAAAGACAGGACCGGCGTGGGCACAATCAGCACCTTTGGTTATCAAATGCGTTTTAATTTGGCCGAAGGTTTTCCGCTGCTGACCACCAAAAAAATCCATTTAAAATCAGTCATCCATGAGCTTCTCTGGTTTTTAAAGGGAGATACCAACATAAAATACCTAAAGGAACATGGCGTCCGCATTTGGGATGAATGGGCGGATGAGCGCGGCGAATTGGGGCCCATTTATTCCAAACAATGGCGGTCCTGGACCGCTTCCGGCAATGAAACCATTGACCAGATTTCAAACGCGGTTGAATTGATTAAGAAAAATCCGGAAAGCCGCAGAATCATTATCAGCTCCTGGAATGTGGCCGAAATCGACAAAATGGCGCTTCCTCCCTGCCACTGTTTGTTTCAATTCTATGTTCAGGGAAATCAACTTTCCTGCCAGCTTTATCAAAGAAGCGCTGATGCTTTTTTGGGCGTTCCATTTAATATCGCTTCGTATTCACTTCTCACGATGATGATCGCCCAAGTAACTGACCTTGAAGCGCATGAATTTATTCATACCTTTGGCGATGTACATATTTATTTAAACCATCTCGATCAAGTCCACCTGCAACTCAGCCGCACACCGCGCGCGCTTGCCAAAATGCATTTGAATTCTGCCACCAAAGATATTTTCAGCTTTCAATACGATGATTTCCACCTCGAAGGCTACGATCCTTATCCCGCCATCAAAGCCCAAGTTGCGGTGTAAGGTATGGAACACAAACTTTTCCATATCGTTGCGGCTTCCGGAGATGCAATGGTCATTGGAAAAGATAATAAATTGCCGTGGCATTATTCAGACGATCTAAAATTTTTTAAAGCTACAACGATGGGGAGCGCTATAATTATGGGGCGAAAAACATTTGAAAGTATCGGAAAACCGCTTCCTGGGCGTGATAATTTTGTACTAAGCCGTGGAGATTTTTCTGCTCCCTTAGGCGTAAATGTGATCCATTCTCTGGACGAAGCCTATCGTAAAACCGATAAAGAAAATATTTTCATTATTGGTGGAGCAGATTTATTTCGACAAACGATAGGCCAGGTAAACGGTATTTATTTAACCAAAGTCCCTGGTTCATACGAAGGCGATACTACATATCCAACAATTCCTAAAACATTTAAAGAAAACGATCAAAAAACCAAGGAATTAAAAGAAAAATTCAAAATTGACATCGTTTACCTAGAAAACACAGGAGTTTCTTAAATGGAACTTTCGAAAATTGTCCAAAACATTCAATATATCTTAGCTCCTGCCATTATGATTTCGAGCGGTGCGCTTCTTCTCTTGGGTTTCCAAAACAAATTCTCGGCACTCTTCAATCGTCTCCGCTTACTGAACGAGGAAAGAAGACGGCTTAAAAAGAAACCCCAAAGAGTTGACACAGAAAATCAGAGACTTCAAAATGTGGAGAAACAACTGGAGGGAATTGCAAAGCGCCTTTTCTATGTTAAAAACGCAATTTTAGCAGTTTATGTTGCAATTATTGCGTTTTTAATGACTTCTTTCTTCCTATTTTTCGCTATTTACTTCGAATTTCAATTTGAGTTCCTGACCATTTTTTTCTTTGGGACAGGCCTAACAGCTCTTTTTGTGAGTTCAATTTTGATCATGCTTGAAGTCAGCGTCGCTTACAGAATTTTACAGCTGGAAAGAAAAATTTAGGATTTTTTCTTGCGTTTTAAAACCCGCTGGCAGGCCATCACAATATTGGGAGCCGTCAGGCCGTAGCGATCCATCAATTGATTAGGATCTCCTGATTCGGCATAGGTATCGCGAATGGCGACAAATTCCATTGGAACCGGCGCTTCTTCACTAATTACTCGCGCAACAACACTTCCTAAGCCGCCGTAAATTTGATGTTCTTCGCATGTGACGGCAGCGCCCGTTTTTTGAGCTTGTTCCTTGATTAAATCACGGTCAATCGGTTTGATCGTATGAAGATCACAAACAGCGGCTTCAATTCCTTTTTTGTGAAGTTCATCAGCCGCAGCTAAAGCCTCGAATACTAAAAGGCCGACGGCAAAAATCGTAAGGTCTTTTCCTTCGCGCAAAAGATTGCCCTTCCCGAGTGTTACTTTGCTTCCTTCCGGATAAATGATGGGCGCTTTGGGACGTCCCGTTCTCATATAAGCAGGGCCCGGATGATCCGCCATTTGCGGAACTAAAGCGCGTGCGGATACATCATCAGCCGGAACCACAACAACAAAATTAGGAAGAGTTAAAGCCAGAGCAAAATCTTCGATCGATTGCTGGCTTGCACCGTCTTCCCCTACGCTGATTCCGCCGTGAGAAGCCACGACTTTGACATTGAGCTCAGGAAAAGCCACGGCCATACGCAATTGATCATAAGCTTTGCACATGATAAAACAGGCAAAACTTGAAATAAAAGGGATTTTTCCGGAGGATGCAAGGCCCGCCGCCATTCCGGCCATATTGGCTTCGGCGATGCCTACATTGAAGAAGCGTTCCGGAAACGCTTTCGCAAAAGAATCTGTTTTTGTGGACTTGGAAAGATCACCATCCAAAACCACAATATTTGAATGTGTTTTGCCCAATTCGGCAAGCGCTTTCCCGTATGAATCGCGTGTCGCAGGGCCTAATTTCTTTTCCAGTGCCATGTTTACTTACCTTTTTCTTCTAATTCTTTCAAAGCACGCTCAGCTTCTTCTTTGGTGGGTGCCACACCGTGGAAATGATTATTATGTTCCATAAAAGAAACGCCTTTGCCCTTGACCGTATGGGCAACAATGATTGAAGGCTTCCCTTTTACTTGCTGCGCTTTAAGAAGTACTTCTACAATTGCTGTCATGTCGTGGCCGTCGATTTCAAATACTTCCCAGCCGAATGCTTTCCATTTATCAACCATCGGCTCCATATCAAGCACGTCTTTGACGGCGCCATCCAACTGAAATTTATTGTAATCCAAAATACCAATCAAATGATTGAGCTTATGATGCGCGGCAAATGTGGCCGCTTCCC
The DNA here is from genome assembly GCA_001804205.1 of Omnitrophica bacterium RIFCSPLOWO2_01_FULL_45_10b. Lineage (GTDB taxonomy): Bacteria > Omnitrophota > Omnitrophia > Omnitrophales > Danuiimicrobiaceae > 01-FULL-45-10b. The sequence goes on along the minus strand of MHFM01000003.1, from coordinate 9,467 downwards.
ATGTTTGCCCTTCATTTAATTCACCGTCGCTTAAAATCACATACGTTCGATAATCTTTTTTGTCGAGTTTACCGGCCAGCGCAATTCCAACGCCAATCGAAAGCCCTTGGCCCAATGAACCCGTTGAAGCTTCAATTCCGGGAAGGCGGCGCATGTCAGGGTGTCCCTGAAGCGGACTGTCTAATTTGCGAAGTGTCATGAGCCATTCTTTTGGAAAATAACCGGCATGCGCAAGTGCTGCGTATAAGGCAGGTGCGCCGTGGCCTTTGCTTAAGACAACGCGGTCGCGATCCGGCCATTTAGGATTTTTGGGGTCGTGGCGCATCAATTTAAAATAAAGCGCCGTCAGAATATCGGTGGCAGAAAGAGAACCGCCCGGATGTCCGGAACCGGCTTCGGTCAGCATGCGGATAATATCTTTTCGGATTTCATTGGCCGTATGGCAGAGTGCGGCCGTATCGGAAGATTTCATGAGATTAGGATTCCTTTGCGAGATCACGCAGACACGTAGATGTCGCCGCCGTCTACCTTAACGTCATATTTTGCCTGCGTTACACTGGGATTTGTCAAACAAGATCCGTTTGTCACATCATATTCCCAACCATGCCATGGGCAGGTAACCACATTGTTTTCCACAGAACCTTCCGATAGAGGGCCGCCTCGATGCGAACAGGTATCGGCAATGGCGCAGAAGTTACCTCCGATATTAAAGACGGCGATTTCCTTACCGTTGATTTCAACTTTCTTAGTGTAACCCGGAGCAATTTCAGATTTGGCTGCTACTTTAGTAAACTCGCTCATCGTTTTCTCCTTACCCCAACTCGTCATTAATGATTAAGCAGTATATTGTCTTTCGAAACGCCCATTCTTTCAAGTAGATTTCTGACCTCATCTTCCATCGCCTTGGTACCGCAAATGCAGGCGGCAATCTTATCCCCTGCGATAGCTAAATTAGGAAGCCGATGAGTCACCCGGCCAATAAAGCCTTCCCAGGGATGGCTGCCGGGCTGGCTGATTGCAATCTCGACATTAATTTTCTTAGCCCAGAGCTCAAAGTCTCCGCGATAAGGAATGTCATGGGGCGTACGAGCGCCATAAAGAAGCATCACTTTTCCAAATTGCTGATCGCGCCTTAACATGGATTTCAAAAGAGAGCGAAGCGGCGAAAGACCGCTTCCCATTCCGATTAAAAGCACATCTTTTGATTTCAATCGCTCCATCGGGTAGCCCGCGCCGAAAGGAGGGCTTATTTTCAAAAGATCCCCGCTTTTAAGCCGGCTCAAAGAATGAGCGGGGCTTTTAGGTTTGTCCTCGATTAAAAACTCGATGAACCGTTTCTCTTCCGGTTCGCTCGCCATCGCGAAATAAGATTCTCGTCCGTCCGGACACAAAATTTTAGCGAATTGACCTGCTTGAAAATCGAACCGGCCTTCTTCCACAGGCGGCGTAATTTTCAGATTCATTAAAGAGGGCGTTTCCCGACTTAAACTCACAACCTCCATCGAAAGCCAATCCATATAAATCAACAGTAAGGGGACAGGCTACTTTTGCATTGAAGCATCCTGTTGAAAAAGTAGCCTGTCCCCATTTGTTTTGGAGTATAATAACGCCTTTCAAACCCAAAAGGAAGATTTAAAGATGACGCGTAACCGCGAAGCCGTCTTAATCATCGCTGCAAGTGAAAGTGACTCCAACCTTTACTATGCCACGCGATTTCTAGCGCCGGATTCGTTTATCTATGCTGAAATCCGCGGACGAAAAATTCTGGTGATGAGTGAGTTGGAATTGGACCGCGCCCGCAAGCAAGCGACGGTCGATGAAGTTATTCCCACCGCAAAAATCGCGGCGAAACTGAAAGCTCGCGGCGCAAAATCACTCAATACCGCGGAAATTGTTCATTTCCTTTTCAAAGAACGGGGCGTCCGCCAAATTCTTGTCCCGTCCAATTTTCCGATTGAATACGCCGATACGCTCCGCGCCAAAGGCTATCAAATCCGTTATAAACCCGATCCTTTTTATGAAAAGCGGTTGATTAAATCCAAAGAAGAAATTGAAGCCCTTCAGGAAACCCAGCGCCATACGGAACGCGCTGTGGGTGAAGCAGTCCGGGTTCTGCATGAATCCAAAATCAAGGGCCGCTACCTCTTTTACAAAGGCGAGCGCCTCACTTCTGAAATGATCAAACAAGTGATTAATGTAAGCCTGATGGAATCAAATTGCATCGCCGCTTATACGATTGTCTCGTGCGGAAAACAGTGTGTTGACCCGCACGATCAAGGCTCGGGCCCTCTTTTGGCAAACGAGTCGATTATCATGGATGTCTTTCCGCACTCAAGTGAGTCGCGCTATTTTGCCGATATGACACGTACGGTGGTGAGAGGAAAGGCATCGCAAAAATTAAAAAAAATGTATCGCGCGGTTGAGGCCGGACAAGAAATTGCCTTTCAACGAATCAAAGATGGCGCCGATGGAATGAAAATTCACGACGCGATTTGCCGCTATTTTGAACAACTCGGATTCAAAACCGGTGAGCTGGACGGCCGCATGCAAGGCTTTTTTCACGGCACAGGCCACGGTGTTGGGCTTGATATTCATGAACCACCGCGCATTTCGCGCGGGCGCGATATTTTGCGCGCAGGGGAAGTTGTTACCGTAGAACCGGGACTTTATTATTTAGATGCGGGCGGTGTCCGAATTGAAGATATGGTGCTTGTAACAAAAACCGGCTGCACCAAACTTACCAAATTTCCGAAGATTTTAGAGATCTAAATAAATCATTAACTGAGAGTTGGTGCTGCACTGATTTCTAATGAAATAAATTAATAAGAATCAGTGATGCAAGAATCTTACCCGTTTCCGAAAATCGTTAGAAACTTAATTCACTCGCCGCTGAATCAGCGTTGAGTAACTCCCCAGTCACCCAATGTGCAATGCTTCAACCCTTCCACTTTGGCAGGCGGAAGCCAAAAAACGCCGAGCTCGGTCACTCCCTGCACAGTCCTAAGAAAAAAATAATTAAAACCTTTCCCGATCCCCGACCAAAGATTGCCTCCGCTTGATCCGGCATGGACGGGTTGGGTAAAAAGATTGGTCCATCCAAGAAGGATGTTGACAAGCCCTCGGCCAATTTTGCCGGGAGCGCTTGTTGAAAAATTGTGCGATTCGGCAGCCTCACAAAGGCCGCAGCGCAGATCAGCTGGCCCAACTTCAGAAGGAGGTTCTTGAACACCGGAGGCTGGTGGTGTTTGCGCAAAAGTTAAGGTCGAGCAAAGAAAAAGAAAAACGAATGTGGAAATACAAATTTGGTTCTTTTTCATATCACAGCCTCCATTTTTTCTTATTTTAAAACCAATTATAGTTTTACGCAACTAATTTATTTTGAATCAGTTACAACAGAATGATGTAACGTTGCTCCCTTTGTTGGAGACGGTTCTTTAAAGACGGCACCCTTGAGGTCCGGGCCCTGGAGAACCGTCCCCTACGGAACCGTCCCTTTCATGACGATACACGTATATGATGCAAAGGCACGCCACAACCTTCCACGACCTCTGGAAAAAAGAACGCCGCCGGCACCCGCGAATTTCTTGCGCATGGCCGATTCGATTTTCCAAAATGAACGGAAAACTCCGTCCACCGCTTCAGATTGGAAAATGTAAGAACATCAGCCAAAGCGGAATGAAAATTACAGCCCTTGAGCCGCTTGAACGAAACGCAAAAGCCTTGATTGATGTTGATCTTGAAAAACTTCCGCCGCAAATTCAAACTCAAGAACTTCTACTAGCCTCAGAAAGACGAATTCTGGCCGAAGTAGCGTGGCGGCACTTAAATCTTGAAACGGGACTTTTTGAGGCAGGTATTCATTTTATCGAAGCGGATCGGCGAGAAGAATGCGAATCACTCGTTGTCCAAGCAGCTAGTTTTTAATTTCAGATTTTAGATTGTGGATTGTGGATTGAACTTTAAACAATGCACAATCATCAATCCGAAATCCGCAATTGGTTTACACAAATTCCGGAACGATCTTCTTCATTAAAAGTTTCCGAGCAAAACCTCGTTCCATAAGTTCTCGGATACCTGCTTCCCCTTTTGGTCCAAGATCACGCGTATAATCATTAACATACATTCCTACAAAGCGATCCGCTGCCTCAGGCGTAAGATCACGCCCATAGGGCATGGCATAAGCGAGCGCATCTTTGCGGTGTTCGAGAGAATAAATAATGCTGTTCTTAAAAATTTCGGAGAAGGCTTTCATTTTTTCTTCGCCTAAATTTTTGCGGACAACATCAATCCCCAAAGGAAGCGGAAGTTTGGTTTCATTCCACCACCACTCGCCTAAATCAATAACCTTTTCAAGCCCTTCCTTTTGATAGGTAATTTGTCCTTCATGAATGACAAGGCCGCAATCTGCTTTTCCGGCTTTTACATAATCTAAAATTTTGTCAAAAGGAACGATCACATAGGAAAATTCCGGTTCAAAAAGACGCAGCACCAAAGCGGCTGTTGTTAAAGTTCCCGGAATTGCGATTTTTTTGCCTTTTAAATCTTTCGGTTTGAGCGGCTTTCGAGAAACTACGATGGGGCCGTATTTTTCGCCGATGCTTGCGCCGGAACGCATGATGGCATAATGATCCGAAAGATAAGCGTAAGCGTGAACGGAAACGGCTGTAGCTTCAAGTTCACCTTTGAGCGCCCGCTGATTGAGCGATTCAATATCCTCTACAACATGAAGAATGCGGAATTCCTTCGTATCAATTTTATTCTTCGCGATGGCATAAAACATGAACGCATCGTCCGGATCCGGGCTATGGCCAAATCGTATCGTATTCATGGACGCATTTCATATCACAAGCAGACGCTAAAAACAAGTTTATTTAAAATAATATTTTAATTGACTTATAACTAATTATATGATATCACTCAAGCGCTATGTTTGAATTAACTCCCGAACGGAGAAAAACGCTCAAATCCTTTCTTACGAATGCGGGAACCGTGGTGTTTGGCATGCTTGTCATCGGTTCTGCAGTTAGATCTGAGGGATTCCATTTGCGTTTATTTCTTGCTGGATGTATCCTTTATTTAACTATGCTCGCAGCATCGTTGCTGTTGGATTATAAAATGGAGGAAATCTAAACCAATGGATCCAATGTGGGGTCTTCTACCGGGCGGGCTTCTTGTCGCGTTTACTTTTTTTGTTATCTTCTGGAACCGCCGCCATCACAAACGCTAACCTATAAAAAGGAGCTAGGGCGGAAATAACACCAAATCCAACCGATTTGGTGTTATTTGTCCTTTTGGCCCAACCGCCTCAGGCAAATGGTTAAGCAGCACGGCTGCGCAGGAGCTGCCCTGCAATCGCCTGCTGGAGAGAATAAATGAGAGAGGAGGTTGGATCAATAAGGCCGCGCAGATCGGCAATGCGTCCCAAATCAATTGCACCGTCCAAATCAAAAAGAAGAAGCGCGGCTTTTAAAGCTAGAGGGTGCGCCAAAAGTTTCGGCGTGTCCCGGCGTGTTAATTTAGAAAGTAAAGTCTCTTCGCCAATTGCAATCACGCGCGTTGAAAAACCTTTTGCGCCTATCTCTTGACGTTTCAAATCGACAAGACGGCCTAATACCGCTTGAGGGGAAGCTCCTTCATAGGCGATGCCGAGACGATTTCGCGCATAAAGTTGAAGCGGTTTGTATTGAACAAAAACACTTCCGTCGGCGCTTGGGCCAAAAAGCTTTATCACAGCGCTTTCTGCTTGAAGTCCATCTGGAAATTCAAGAGCTAAAACGCCGATTTCAAACGCCTCATTTTGAGCATTTGCTTTAAGGACTTCCAAAAATTCGGCCTGCAAGCCGCTATCTTTTTGAAGCGCATCGAGTGAAACAATTATTCGATTCTGACCATTTCTCGGCCGATGAATTTCCGAATTTGAAACCGTAAGCGTTTGATCATTTTGAACTTCAACTATTTCAAGAACCTGGTTTCCCACATTACCTCTCAATTCCGACCGTGATGCAACATTGCCTTCGTCTCCCGGTTCTTCATCTTTCGGCTCATCAAGCCCCATGTCTCGCCATAATTTTTCTAAAGCACGGTCGGGCAATCTGTCTCTTTTGAATTGACGATCCAACTCTTCAGGAATTTGAAATCGCCCCAATAAACCCAAAACACGTTTCTGGAGCTTGGAGAAATCTTTTTTATCTTGCAAGGAACGTTCTGTAATGTCATGCCTCAATCCTTCGCTAATGTTCAGCATTAAATCCTTCAAATTTTCCGCGAGATTCTTATCTTGGTCCAAGTCTGAACTGTCATAAATGTTTTCAATCATCGTCAAAATATGATCCGCCTGATTTAAAAGCGGTTGTTTCAAAGCTTCATCACGCTCACTTTCCATGGCTTTACGAACCAACTCTTGGAATTCACGCGCAACTTCATCCACCTGATTGGGGTCCTGTAAACGTTTCATCAGTTGAATTTCTTCCTCCCGCAGCTCCGCGCGGGCGAATGCATCAAGCATCTCCTGCCGATGGGTATAAAGAAATTCTGCAAGATGGGAAAGAACGGGTTCTGCCATTTTGAGATAATGATTCAAAGGAATTTCTTCGCGAAACCAATCAAACCAATCTGACGCTAAAGGAAGGTGCCTCTGGATTTCGTTTTTATAGTTTTGGTTGGTTTTATCGAAGTGAGTTGCCAAATATACCAAGAGTTTACTGGCTTCCTCGGGAGATAATCCTTTTTCTATTAATTTTTGATGAAGGGGCGTTAAATAATACCAAAAGGCGCTCCACCGTTCGCTTTCTTCTGCCATTAAGGAACCCAGGACTATTTGTTGTGGTTCAAGAAAAGATAAAAATGAAAGGGCTGCTTGACGGGTTTTCCTTGCCGCCAATAAATAAACAAACGCCTGCCCTATTCTTTTGCGCTCTAAGATTCGTCTTCCGTTCTCCCTTTTCAAAAAGTCCTTAACACCTTGCTCTACTTCCGGTGAAGCAAGAAGCGCATAAGCAAGAAGAGGTTTTGCCGGAAGCTGATAATTCCTTCTTGCTTCTTTAATAAATGCTGCGAAATCGGTTTCGGAAAGCAACGCTTTTGCTCGCTCTTCCAATGTTTCCGGAGTAAGCCGCGTCTCAAGCAATAAACTAACAAATTTTTCCGGGCCGATTAATTGCGAAACAGAGCTAAAGTTATTGAGATATCTGAAGACTGAATCCCATTGACCGCTCGCCATAATTTGTTGTGTTGCTTTTCCTAAAGGCTCCTCTACAGAATGATCGGCCAGCAGTTTCATGAGAATTTCTCGTCCCTCATTTTGATTCCGCACCTCAGTGCGGGAGGTTGATTTTGATTTTTTATCATTTGCTTTAGGACCACCTAAACTAGGCGCTGTGAAGCGACTGTTATTCGCAAAATCTATGTTTCGATTAGGAGAAATCTCGTTTGGAGGGGGGCTTATCACCTTCTGGTTTGCTCCTAATATCTCATTGGCGGTAAGAGTTGCGTCAGCTGTGTCGGTGGTGATATTATATGGGCTAGCGTGGACTTTAAGTCCGTCAGAACGCGTAGAAGGAGAATGAAATGACCTCGGGAGCTTTTCCTTTTCTGGTAACGGTAATTGTCGGTTTGCTAATCCTGGCCGGCGTTGTGATTTGGATCGATCGAAAGAAGAAGCATACCCACTAACTGTCTGCCTCTTATTTCTTCCCACCAATCGCTGATCGTTGATCACCAGTTGTTGTTCTCTCCGCAGCTCAGCGCGGGCGGATTTCCCGCCTTCCGCATTTTCTTTCAGCAGAGTTTCCCGCACAAAGCCGACATCCAGATGATCAGCCAGCGTCTCGATGCCTTCGATGCGCCATGCGGCCAACGCCGAAAGAACGAAAAACTCCTTGGGATCGGAAAAAGCATGTTCCAAAAACGTCTGATGGGGCTGACCGACCAAATATTCGGGTCCGAAGACGAGCCTGAATTGCTCGTGATTGAAAAATCCGTCGGTCAGGTTGCCTCGGCTAACGATCGGCGACGGGACGTCGCCTTCCTCTGCCTGCCACCGGTTGAAGATATTGATCCACGCCTCCTGATCGTCGAAATCAGTGACCCTTTTTTCCCAATGCCACGCGGGCGAGTCCAAGATTATCGGAAGCGTCAATTGGAAGGTCGGCACGACGACCCCGTTGTCACCAATGAACCTGAACCCGTTGCGATCGATCAAGGCGCGCCAGTCTTCAACAGTCAGCATTTTCTCTGAAATCGCATGAAAGAATTCCTCAAAAGCGCTATTATGGAACTGGCTGTCGGATAGTAAAAGCCTGATGATGTGGTTGTCTGGATCCCAAGAAGAGGGTTGAGTATGAACGAATATGACCAAAACTCCGTATAGATGAGAAATCAAATCGGACGGAAGCGTCGTAAATACGTCATTTAAAGCATCCAGGTTTCTATTCGCTGCCTGGTTTGCGTTCAATATTGAGATCCCATATTTTTGCGCCACCTGGGTCACCGTCCGGACCAACTCGGCCCGCCCCGCTGGCCGCGCATCGGCGGGCTTGTCACTCCGCAGTTCGGCACGGCGATAAAAACTGGTTTTTAGCTTTGGCATAATTTGAAGCAGGGGTTCATCTTCACTCGATGTGGGGTGCGGTATGATGAAACGAAAACCCGGATAGGATAATTTTAAGCGATCTTTGACACGCTCAAGATCCAAACTACTTTTTCCTTCTTTAAGAAGCGAGACGGCGAAGCCATTTTCCGGACTTCCGCCTGCTACCAAAACTTCTTCAAGCTTTAAGTGACGAATGGCATCTTGAATTACTTCCAGCGTTAAAGCGCCTTTAGACAAATCTCTCGCTCGCAGCTCGGCCCTTTCAATTTTGGATTTCGGATTTTGGATTTTGGATTGTTCAATCTCCAATCCCCAATCCGCAATCCGCAATGGTCCATTGCGCAGCTCGGCGCGGACGACGGGTCCGACCGGCGAAAAATAAGTCAGAATCTTGCTGTTCGAAGAAAGATCTGTTGCCGCCAATTTTGCTTTGATGAGCTCATAGACTTTCCGTGTGACCTCAAACGTGATCTTTCCCGAATCGTCGATCGGGGCGTTCAAAACGCCTGCGTCTTGGATGTTGCCGGAACCTTCATGGCTTCCTTCTCTTGCTTCAAAATAAATAAAATTCTTCCCGATACGGAGATGGATCTTGTCGGTCTCCGCGCTTGCGGAGGTATAAGAAACGGCCCATTCGTCGAACTCATTCTTCCAGTACCAAATGGTCTTAAAACCCATCGTGTCACCTGTGGATGTGAGTGAGCCCTTCAATATTAAAACCCGCGAATTTTTTTTATCCGGCCGGCCGGTTTTTTTCTCCTTCATCCATAGCCGGTGCGCTTCAAACAGCTTAGCCGGGCTTTTGCTCTCCTGCGCCGGATGCTCCACGGCGGTAAAGGGGGCTGTGATCCCGCTGGGAACGCGCTCTTCGGCGGCC
>MHFM01000002.1:22928-26175 GCA_001804205.1 Omnitrophica bacterium RIFCSPLOWO2_01_FULL_45_10b | reverse complement strand
GGCCATGGGGATTTTGGCTTAAACTCAGCACATTGCTTTCCTCGCTTCCGGCGCCACCAAATATTTTCTTCCAGTTTTTCCCTTGATCTTGCGATTCAAACAACCCTTCCGAACTCAGCAGAAAGATTCGGCCGGTTTCAAAATAAAGCCGGTTGACTTTTGCATTAGCGCCAAGGCCGATGAGTTGTTTCCAGTTTTTTCCTTGGTCAAATGAAGCATACAGATTCCCACCCGTTCCGATAAAAAGCAGGTCAGGATTTTGGGGATGGGCAACTAGGAATTCCGCCGATCCTTGAATCGGAACGTGCGGGACAGGCTGCCAGCCTTGCGCGAATGCAGTTTTGGTGTATACTGCCGCACAGCAGAATCCGTAGATCAAGAACAGGGATAGTGATTTTTGAAGGCTCATATAGTATTATTTATAATCATAATTATTATACTAAAATATTAATATTTGTCAACAGAGTCTTTTGAAATAAGGTGTTAAATGGGTCTTAAAATTGGAATTGTTGGGCTTCCAAACGTAGGAAAATCAACCATGTTTAATGCGCTCACCAAAGCGGGAGCAGCAGTAGCCAATTATCCTTTTTGCACCATCGATCCGAATGTAGGGATTGTTCCCGTGCCGGATGAGAGGCTTCAAAAATTAGCGGAAATGTATAAACCTGAGAAAGTAACACCCACGACGATTGAATTTGTGGATATTGCAGGGTTGGTCAAAGGCGCGTCTACCGGCGAAGGTTTGGGCAATCAATTTCTGGGGCATATCAAAGAAGTGGATGCCGTTTTGCATGTGGTGAGGTGTTTTGAAGATCCCAATATCGTCCATGTTTCCGGAAAAGTGGATCCGGTGGGGGATGTTGAAATCATTCAAACGGAGCTTTGCCTTAAAGATTTGGAGACCGTTTCGGCGCGCGTCAGAAAATTGGAAAAAAATTCAAAATCAGGCGATAAAGACGCGCAATTGGCTTTATCGGTGGCCCAAAAAGCGAGCAAGATTTTGGAAGCAGGCACACCGATTCGAAAAGGCGAATGGACAAAAGAAGAATTTCCAACTTTACGCGAACTTCAATTGGTGACACAAAAACCCGTTCTTTACGGTGCCAATGTTTTGGAAACAGAGCTGCCGGCCGGTGGCCCCTTGGTTGATCCGCTTCGCCGTCTTGCGAAAGAAGAAGGCTCGCAAGTTGTGGTTATTTGCGGCAAAGTAGAAGCTGAAGTTGCCGAATTATCAGATGAAGAAGCAAAGGTTTATTTAAAAGAATTCGGGCTCGAGGAATCAGGGCTTCATCAATTGATTCGGCTGGGTTATCAATTGCTTGGTTTGATTACCTTTTTAACCGCAGGCCCGACAGAAGTGCGGGCGTGGACGGTCAAAAAAAGCTCCACAGCGCCTCAGGCGGCAGGTGTGATTCATTCGGATTTTGAGAGAGGATTTATACGGGCTGAGGTGATGGCCTATGATGATTTAATCAAATATGGAACCCAGCAAGCAGTAAAGGAAAAGGGGCTTTATCGATTAGAAGGCAAAGAATACATCATGCAGGATGGCGATGTGGTTTATTTTCGGTTTAATGTTTAAGTACAGCGTGGGGCGTACTGCGTATGGCGGGTTTTATAGGTCAGCCATCCTGAGTCCTTCGATGTCATGCTGAGCAAAGCGAAGCATCTCGTTTTTAGATCCTTCGTCGCTGCGCTCCTCAGGATGACACATGAAACCAGCACTCTGTACGCCGTACGCATTCTCTGGTAAAATACACTCATGTGGCGAAACATTGCGAAAGACTATAAAGCAGTATTCAGACGCGATCCGGCGGCCCGAACGCCGTTTGGATGGCTTGAAGTCTTATTGATTTATTCCGGATTTCATGCCGTATTTTGGCACAGGATTAATCATTTTCTGCATGCCAAACTGCACATTCCTTTCCTCCCGCGTTATGTTGCGCAATGGGTGCGCCTATTTACCGGTGTTGAAATTCATCCAGGTGCGAAGATCGGCCCCGGTATTTTCATTGATCATGGCATGGGTGTTGTGATCGGAGAAACTTCCGAAATCGGGCGCAATGTAACCCTTTATCAGGGTGTTACCTTGGGCGGAACCGGCGTAGAACGGGGCAAGCGTCATCCTACTTTGGGTGATAATGTGGTGGTGGGCGCCGGCGCTAAAATTCTGGGCAATATTCGAATTGGAAACGGCGTCAAAGTTGGCGCCGGTTCGGTCGTCGTGCATTCGGTGCCTGATCATTGCACGGTAGTGGGCGTTCCGGCTGAAATTGTGCGCAAGGAAGGCAAGAAGATATCCGGCGAAACCCTTCTCGACCACGGCGACCTACCGGATCCCGTAAAAGAGTTGAAACGAAGAATTTATCATCTTCAGAAGGAAATCGACCACCTAGAGCAGGAATTAAAAGATAAAAACCGCTCTGAAAAGCCTGCTTAACCATTAATTAGCTCTTTTCCTCCTTATCTTCTCCTAATCGCTTAAATCGCCTCTCCAACAAGCGAAAAAAAGTTGCATATTGTATAGGTTTTAGTAAGTATTCATAAGTTGTTTGTTTTAAATAGCTTATGAGTTTTTTTTATTTTGACTCAAGTACGGTCATTTGACTTTGGGCGTAGGGGTGCTACGCTTTTATTGGCAATAGATCGATATAAGTAGTTAGACGGCCTAATATTAAGCGATTGCTAATAAGCAATAGGCATGGGCAACAAGGGGGTGAGGAAGATGAGACTTGATGAGCACCTTATTACGGGGATTTTCGTGGGTGTGGTTTCTGGGCTCTTCTTTACCGCACAGCTGGTTCCTTATACACCACTGTTTGTGATCGGATCGGTGATTCTGATCATGCGGTATTTGCACGCAAAATAAAACGCTGCATTAGAGACCGCATTACACTCACACGAGTACCCGCCACCCTAATCGGCGGGCAAGAAAACCGCCTCTCTTTTGAGGGGCGGTTTTTTATTTGACTTACCTTTATACCCTCCTTAGACTAACTAGCTATCAGCTCTCAGTCGTCAGCTTTCAGTGTGAAACAGTTAGCACTTGTCTATTTGCCGAAGACTGATAACTGACAGCTGAAAGCTAAATAAATGAAACTCAAAACCTATACGGATGGCGGAGCGCGGGGAAATCCGGGCCCTGCGGCAATCGGTGTTTTGGTTTGCGATTCTGAGGGAGAAATTCTTCTAGAACATTCTGAAACCATCGGCGAAGCGACGAATAATGTCGCTGAATATCGGGCTT
>MHFM01000002.1:22139-22841 GCA_001804205.1 Omnitrophica bacterium RIFCSPLOWO2_01_FULL_45_10b | reverse complement strand
TGAGCGGCGAATACAAATTGAAGAATCACAATTTGCAGAAACTGTTTGATGAAGTCCGTAAAGTGGAACGCGAATTTCGAAGCGTTTCCTATACTCATATGAGACGCGAAGAGGGTGGCATGAGGCGCGCGGATCAATTGGTCAACTTTGCGTTAGACGAGGCCATACGAAAGGCAAGGAGATAATCAAATGACAGTTCTTCTGCTGACAGCGGCGATTTCTCTTTTAGCCGGGATTGCAAGCGGCCTTCTTGGAATCGGTGGCGGGCTTATTCTGGTGCCGCTCTTCCATTACATTTTGAAAATGGATATGCACCTTGCCGTTGGGACGTCGCTTGCAATTATTGTGCCTACGGCTTTAATCGGCGCCTATCGCCATGCTTCAGGCAGTTTTATCGATTGGCGGATTTTCCTCTTCAGCACACTTTTTGCTATTGTCGGCGGCTTTATCGGAGCGGGCATTTCCATGAATTTAGATGTGGTGCTGTTGCGAAAAATCTTCGCCGTTTTCCTCGTTCTTGTCGCCCTTAAAATGTTCTTTCAATGATCCCCCCACTGGACCTTCAAGCGGAATTTCGTGAGATTAAATCCGAACTTACGAAACGCACGCAGCGTATTTTTTCAAGCGGCCGGTTCATTTTAGGAACAGAAGTCCAAGAATTTGAGCGCAAATTCGCACGCTTCATTGGAACCAAATATGCCG
>MHFM01000002.1:19537-22071 GCA_001804205.1 Omnitrophica bacterium RIFCSPLOWO2_01_FULL_45_10b | reverse complement strand
TTCAGTTTCATTTCTACCGCAACGGTGATCACCCGGCTTGGCGCAAAGCCGGTTTTTGTTGATATTGAGCCCGAAACGTTTCATCTAAACCCCGCGCTGATTAAAAAGAAGCTTACGAAAAAAACCCGCGTGATTATTCCGGTTCATCTCTATGGAAACCCGTGCCGGATTGATGAAATAGTATCCTTGGCAAAACGCGCAGGGGTTTTTGTCATTGAAGATTGCGCTCAATCCTGCGGCGCTACATTTAAAGGAAAACAAACAGGTTCGTTCGGAGATTTCGGCGCCTTTAGTTTTTATCCCACAAAAACACTCGGCGCCGCGGGAGATGCAGGGGCCATTACAACCAATGACAAAAAACTCTATGAAAAAATAAAAAGCCTTCACCTGCACGGCGAAGACGGCGCGTTCCATTCGTATCGCTACTCTTTAATCGGGATTAATTCGAGGCTTGATGAGATTCAGGCGGCGGCCCTTAACGTTAAACTAAAGCACTTGCCCAGATGGAATCGTGTGCGCCGAAAAGCGGCAGAGCGATATAATCGTTTAATTTTTGAATCGGGATTGCTTCGTCCGGTCCATCCGTTGGCCGTCCTCGCAATGACGTCATTGCGAGCGTCCGCCCAGCAGAACGGCGGATCCGCCGTCACGGGTGGCGGAAAGCGAAGCAATCTAAGCACAGGTAAAGGAAGGCTTGAACTGCCAACCCAAACCCCAGGCGGAAAATCTGTTTACCATCAATATGTCATCCGAACTCCGCGCCGTGATCAGCTATTGACTTATTTGAAGTCTGCCGGAATCGCTTCCGGCGTTTATTACCCCCTTCCGCTTCATCTTCAACCGTGCTTTAAGTCTTTAGGCTACAAGCACGGCGATTTTCATGAAGCTGAGCGTGCCAGCCATGAGGTTTTAAGCCTACCCCTTTATCCTCAGATTACCCCTGCCAGCCAGCAGGCGGTGGTTTCCTCCATAAAAAAATTTTTCAGACTTCCACTGAAATAGCTCAATCGGACTATTTATAAACCTATTAGTTTCAATAGGTTAACTAATATTTATTTGTTTGGAAAATAGTTTCAAACGTCTTTCTAAAAAATTTGCAAAAGTAAAAGTACTATGCTATACTTCCTCAACATTTTAGTTTCAACTCCAACCGTTTGTTGAATTAGGAGGAGGAAGAAAAGTACTTAGTTTCCTAGGAGCTTTATTCAAGTTCCTAAATTTCAGTGAAGGGAAGTCACTTTTTTGTTAACCATAGGAAAAAAATTAAATTGCACAAAAAACGCTGATCAAATTCGGACTCAGGCTTGGTGCGGCAGACTGATTCTGCTGAGCGCCCTGCTTTGCCTTCCTTTCTCAAGTTTCCTGCAAGCGTTAAACATTCCCGAAGAACTCGCTCAAACTTCCAAACACACACACGGCCCAAACGGAAAAACCGTTTTCTTAATTCAAGAAGCCCACGTTCAATACGAAGTTCAGAAGAAAATCTCCGACTTGCTTCGTTTCCTTATTGACAAGGAATCCTTGAAGTTGATTTTAGTGGAAGGCGGCTGGGGAAGGGTGAGTCTTTCGTATTTGAGAAATTACGGAACTCCGGAAGCGCGGCTTAAAATAGCGGAGCGTTACTTAAAAGAAGGAAAAATTTCAGGCGAAGAATTCCTCGACCTTACCTCCAAGGCCAACTTTAATTTATGGGGCGTGGAAAACGCCGATTTGTATGCGAACAATATGAAGGCCTATCTTAATATTGAATCCGAGCAAGCGCATATGGTTCAAGCGCTCAATCAGCTCGAACATGCCTTAAAGCTCCTTGCCGTCAAAATGTTGCCTGAAGATCTCTTAGAGTTTGAGGCCAAAAGACAATCCTTTCAAGAAGGAGAAACCTCCCTGATTGATTATCTGAAATTTTTGAAAAGCAAAGCCTCGGGGATTAATTTGGAACCGTTCTCTTCCTTGACACCCGTTTTTGAATTAATCGAAGGAACAGCAGGGTTTGATTTGGATAAGATTGAAATCGAAAAGAAAAATTTAACCAATGCGATTTCGAAAAAGTTTACCCGCTACGACTTATCCGGCATTCAGCTTGAGGAAACAAACAAAGAGTTCCGCGCAGAGCTTCAAGGAATTGACTCTCTTCTTGCGTTTCATGAAAAATATCGTAAGCAGCTCAAAGCTCTCCCCGTTGAAAACCTCGCAAAGTACGCCGTTGTTTTAAAACAAGTTTCAGAAATTGACCCAGAACAAATTTTTCAAAACATCGATCTTTTAGAAACTGAAATTGCCACAACATTTTCCCTTACCGCGGATCAGGCCGAGCTGAACCATATTTTAAACGCATCCAAAACCATACAAAAACTTTTCGCACTCGAATTAGGCCCCGAAGAATTTCAGAATATCAAAAAAGGCGCTCTTCAGTTTGAGCCAAAAGGGTGGCGCACTTTTCTTGAAACTCAAATATCCAAATGCTCCATTGAAGCGTCTCTTCCTGATCTGAACAAAATCGAGCCATGGATTTCGCTGGCTCAGAATTTTTACAC
>MHFM01000002.1:19256-19489 GCA_001804205.1 Omnitrophica bacterium RIFCSPLOWO2_01_FULL_45_10b | reverse complement strand
AATCGAAGCCGAACATGAAACACAAGCGGCTTTGATTGTGGGCGTGTTTCATAGGGAGCAAATCACCCGCGCGCTGAGTGAGAAGGGTTTTTCCGTGATTGTGCTTTCGCCAAAATTTGAAGTTTTAGATTCAAAGGCGGATCACGATCGTTATCTTAAAATTTTAAAATACAAATGGAACGGCGAATCAGCAGCACCCGCCAATTTCCAGTCTCAAATCACATCTTAAAGGG
>MHFM01000002.1:8516-19244 GCA_001804205.1 Omnitrophica bacterium RIFCSPLOWO2_01_FULL_45_10b | reverse complement strand
CATGATGAATCAAGTGAAATTTCAATGGATTAAAAAATTTGCAGCGGTGATCAGCATTATTAGCATAATTATGCCATCTCCTGCTTACAGCTCGCGCGAAGTCCGTACCGCCAATAGTCCGGTCGTTTTGAATGAACTTACCGGCGATTTACTTGCCGCGGGTATTGGCCGCGCTGAATTACGTTCCATTCCACGCAACTTAGAAGGTCAAATTTTCCATGTTTCTGCCAATCAAGTCAAAGGAACAAGCCCTCTTTGGACTGTTTCTAATACTAAACAGAACCCAGCCGATATTCGCCGCATTGAAGCGGAGGTAAAGGGGGAAATCGGAAAGGCTTTTGATGAGCAGCGCACATTCGTTTTTTATCCAGCGGATGTAACTGTCACAAAAGATGATAAAAAAGGCCTTGTATTGGACAACAAAACCAATCAACAGTTACAAGATTTAATCGCAGCTTGGAAGCAATTTCGCTACAAGCATGAAGACCTGAATGAAGTCCTTCCAGACGAAGAAAAAACTTTAACACAAGACCTCATTGCTTCAATCGATTTTATTCAGCAGGCTATTGAAGCGATCAAAGAACCAGCAACCCGTGAACAGGTGAGTCATCTTCGCTTTGTTCTTGTGATTCCAGTCGCTACTCCAAACACAGAGCAAGGTGATTTGATGGAAGCGGAGCTTGGAATCCGTCCGCCTGCGCTTCACTTTTATGGCAAACAGACAGATGCAAAAGGAACTATCACCTCTCTTTATTATGGAGAAGAGCAGCCTGGTTTTTTCTTTGCGAATAAGGGAATTTCCGTTATTGGAACCGCCGGCAAGCATTATTATGAAGCCTTTAAGCCCACGGAAGAATCTTCTCCGCAAACCCTTTACATTCCTTTGTCTCGCGCCAAGCGCTACGCCAGATTAGCAGCGGAAGCAGAAGGCAAAAGCAATCTTCAAACAGCCGGTTTACTTAGAGATGCTTTCCGTGATTGGGCGCTTCAAGCTAAAAGCTCGCTTGCGGTAACGCTTCCTTATCTCCTCAGTCCAGATGGTCAAGATAGACTAGTTGCTGCCGAGGAATTGATCGCATCCGATTTTCATGATGAGTACGCCGCTTATTTAGCAGCGCTCACCAAGACACACCGGAACCGCACTCGCGAGTACAAAGTTGATGTGAATCTTCTGCGTTGGTTGAACACTCAGACGATCCCTGCTCAAATTGAAGATGATATCAAATACGTTTTAAACGAATTAAAAAAACAAGGCGAAATTACAGATTACACGGTTCTCCGAATTGCGGATGACCTTACTATTTTTATTTCTCACAAACGTCCCACCGATGACGCCTACATTGCGCAAGTTGCCCGCAAAGCAATTCTTCATGCATTAAGTAAGGCAAATGAAGCAGGTATTTATCAAATCCCTGAAGGCGAAAATGATTTACTTGAACCCGACGTTAGCAATAAAGACCTTTATCAAGGCCTTCGCTGGCGTGCCGGCAATATGGTATACACCATAAGACCGGGCGCTCATCCGACATTCCGCGCCAAATATTTTGGTGGATCCCGCCGCGCGTTTGATATCGCTATGTATGATGCTTATGCCAATGCCAGCAAGACGACTATGCCTGCGATTGAAGGAATCCCCGGCTGGTATTATGTTTCCGAGTCGGTTGAAGATTTAAGAGAGGGTAAACAGGACGTAAAAGGAATTATTTTGCGCCATCCAAATAATTTGGCGCAGTTGACTCTCGCTTTGAGAGATGAAGCATGGGCCACCGCTGCTATTTTTCCAGGAAAGCAAGCCAAGGTTCGCATGGACGAACCTGCCGTGTTTACGTTTTTGGATAGCAATTATACGGATGAAGAAAATCCAGCCAAAAATCCAAATGCAACGCCCTTTAGCCCCTGGATTTTTGCGCCTGTGCATAATGGTTTTGACGCTTTTGGCACGCTTGAAGGGGTAACGATGGAACCCAAAATTGTCGAAGGCGCCGATCGGCTTCGCGCCATTCAACCGGTTACTCTTGTTGAAGCGGCCAAACCAGGTTGGACATGGAAAAATATTAAAGGCGAACCGGTGATTGCTGCCGTTGCCCTTAAAGTGCATGTCAATTCCAAAGGGGAATACGATACCATTGATGCGGTATCGATGACGGGGAAAACAACAGAATATCAGGATCATCAGCCTCAGTACGATGCATTTCGTGATTTGTTAAAGAGGCAAGGAGATTTTCAATTTGGCCTAACCACACACGCTTCGATGGTAGTAGCAGATCAAGCTTGGGATCGTTTACAACAGACGGCCGATGAAAATCGCGCGGAGCTGCGGAGTAAGAAAATCGGAGATGTGCTCATCGGCGTTCCCGAAGATCTTACGGATCGTAAGGCGCGCAAGCTGCCTTCGAGTTGGAATTATGCGCTTGCGCATCAACTCGTGAATCTCACCATTAAAAAGTACGACATTGGCGGAAAGGGGCATGGCGCTCCGGAGCCTTTCTATGAACCCACTGTTGACGCCAGCCTTGCTGAAGCCAAACAGCGAGTTGGAAGCAAACTGACCGGGGATTACCTTACTTTTTCTATCGGGGATGATTTACAGCTTTTGATGGCACATCATGACGGCCCGCTCAGCGAAGAAATTGGCCAATATGCTTGGGATGCCGCTTTTCGGGCAGGTTGGGCGGTCAAGGCCCTGCAAATAGATCCTTATGGTTTCTTGCAGGATATTCCTGGCGCCAAGAATAAAAATGTGCGCGATGAAGCCCAGCTGAATCCCGAATTTATTGAGCTTTTAAAAACGCAACTCAGGGAATGGGCAAATGATCCAAAGAAGCAAGAATATCTTCGTATCAATCATAGAAATATTGATGACGTAGCAGCTTTTCTTGAACAAGAATTCCATAATCCTCAAGTTGTAAAACCTCACGCAATCGGCGGTGTGGTTCAAGCAGCCGGAAATTTAGTTGGCTCCGGCATTGGAAACGCAGATTTAATCGTGACGCCTTGGATTTATGAATTGACCCAAGGCCGATTTGGTTTTCTGGGATTTGATAAGGCAAGTCCCGCCGTCTACAATCCACTCGTTGTAGAAGCGGTGATGCAGATGGTGGCCGACGGCGTATTTGAGAATGTATTTTTTGACATTCAAAAAGTACATCATGACAAACAAGGCCGCGAGAGACACATATTGCTTGATACTCAAAGTTATTTTCCTGAGATTATGAAGCTTTTGGGCAATTCTTCAGGCTATCAGTTGAGTGATTTATTTGTAAATGATAGCGCCGGCAATTTGCATCCAATCGCAAGCTTTACAACAGACCGGCTTTTCCAGGTACTTCTTGCGCTGACCGGAAAACCCGCATACGGCGGAAAAGACGACCCCGAGGCGATCATGATTGCAACTTTGCTCGAGTATATGAATGAGCTCATAAACAGCAAACGCAAATTTTATTTTGTGCTTGGGAACGAACGCGGTTCCAATTTGCGTTTGGTTCGGTGGACACCGGTTCACAAACCTTATTTGGGCCAGTATAGTGACCCAACAGCAGCGGCAGGGCTATTCCAAATTTCTCCTAAAGGAGAAATTGTTTTACAGGGCAACGGAGAAAAATTTCATGATCTTTTTGATACTCCGCAGATGACCTCTCATCGTCAAGACGTAAAACGCATGATGGCGATGATGAAGGCTTATCAAGGTTCGCACGGTTCACTTGCAGCTGCTCCAACCAGTTTGCTTGAGACAGCTTATCCGGCAGTGGCGAATCGCGATATTTTACTTCACGATAAAACACATGCTTGGCCGGTTGCCACAAACGGGGTAATTGCAGCCCAGCACGGCCTTAATCGTGCGGAGTTGAGAGCCAACACTAGAGAATATGTTGGTAAGGATAATCCGATTGCACTTGGCGCGTCTGTTAGCACGGATAGTGCAGTTGCGGATGGCGAATATGTTGGTAAAGGCAATCCAATTCAAATTCAAATTGAGCCGGCGAAGCTTGATCCTAAAGTTAAAAGCGATATTCAGTCTGAACTTCAGGATATTTTCACCGCGTTTGCAAGCGATGAGAGAATTGCCAAGGGCATTTTGGCTTCACTCAGCTATCAAGTGGGGCAAGGTACCGTTGTCGATCCCGCGATTCTCTTTGAAAGATTCGGGGATTCCGGCGACAAAGGTTATCTCCTTGCAGCCCTTGCGATTCGCGCTGTGTATGGAGAAGATAATCCTGTAGCGATTCCGATGAAAGAACCAAGCGCTAATGATAAGCAGGCGGTAAAAGATTACAGCGCTCGAATGGCTCTGTTGAATGAGATTAACGAATTTTTCATTTCTCAGAACAAAGCGCCTTTTGTTGTGACCACGAGCGTTGCTAGCGCTATCGATGTGCTTAAGAAAGAATATGGCGTCAAGAAACTTGGAGCTATTGTCGGAACGGCTTCCGTCATTGCTGATGCCATCCGGGAACAAATTCCGGATAGACAAATCATTACCCAGCAGAGATTCCAAGCGCTTGTTTCAAGGGATGCGAGATTTGCTGGTTTTATCCAAGCGTTCGCGTCTTATTACACAATTGCACGTTCTGCTTAAGCAGTTGAACTTTTACGTAGCGCAGGTTTAAAGCTGCGCTACTTGTCATCCTGAGGAGACCGTAGGCTCCGAAGGATCTAAGATTTTAGATTCTTTCCACCACTCAGACCGGCGCCTGCCTGCCGGCGAGGCAGGGACCCGCCGTTCTCAGCCAAAGTGCGTGTCTGATCCGCCGCGTTGTCTGGCGGATGCTGGGCGGGCGCGGAGTTTACCCTGAGATGCTTCGCTTCGCTCAGCATGACATTGAAGGGCTCAGAATGACCATTTGAAAGGGAAAACATAATACGAATGAACCGAAATTTTGGGTTTCAAAAATTAATTGCGGGTTTGATCGCGGTTTTTTTCACGTGGCAGACGGCAACCGCTTATAGCTTTCCCGGGATTACGCTCATTCCCAAAGCCATTGCCAGCGTTGAGTCGAATGCCGGCACTCCAACCGGCAAAACAGTCCTGTTCGTTTTAAACGCCCACACATCAAGCGATGCTCAAAAGAATATCGCGGAACTTCTCAAATTTTTTCAGTCTCAGGGAATCGACCTCATTGGTTTAGAAGGCGCTGACGATAAAATCGACGGAAAGATCTTCCGCGATTTTTCGGACAAAGATTCACTCGCCAAAGCTTCCTGGCAAATGGTGAAGGAGGGAATTTTCACCGGCGCTGAGTATTTTTATATTACGGCCGACAAGCTGCCGCATTTTTACGGCCTTGAAGACCGCGGCCTTTACTTTGAAAACCGGGATGCTTTCATTGATACCTTTAAGTCACGCGAGGCATTAAAGCCCGCACTTGAGTCGCTGACCCATTCTCTCCTAGACCTTAAGAAGAAGACCTATTCTAAGAAGCTCGCCGAATTCGACCAGATGAACTTCCTATATAAGGAAGGCAACCTCGGCTTCATGGATTACCTGAATCAAATGGCTCAGGCCGCAAAGCAGGCTAGAGTTTCTCTTTCAGCGGCATTTCCAAATTTCTACAGCCTTTCGAAATCGGTTGAGAAGGAACGCCAAATCAATAAAAAGGGCCTTCAAAAAGACCTGGTTCGAATTCGAGAAATGTTGCAGCCATCTCACACATCCGTCATTGCGAGCCCCATAGGGGCGAAGCAATCTCAGGATCAGGGATTGCTTCGTCGGCCTGACGGCCTCCTCGCAATGACAGAAAATGACATTGACGAATCCATCTTCTCATTTCTGCGCGGCGAAGGCGAAAACCAAAAACCGCAAGACGATCTCATCGAAACCTATCAAAAAATTCATGCCTACTTTTCAAAACTCATTGAAGAGGGAAAAATTGACCCTAAAGAGCTGAAAGATTTTTCCAATTATTATCACTGGCTTGATTCGTTCACGTCTTTTGATCCCAAGCAGCTGTTTGAAGAACTTGAATCGTTGACTGATCAGATGTATGGGAAACTGGCAAAATCCGATAAAGAAAAAGCGCTCGTTGGCTACAGCCGCCAATTTGAAGCCTTTGAAAAAATGATTTCCGTCGAGCTCACCCAAAAAGAATGGGAAGGGATAAAAGAGCGTACAGCGACAGGGAAAAACGAAAGAAGTGTCATCCTGAGTCCCGAAGGGACGAAGGATCTTGCTTTGAGATTCTTCGCCCCTGAAGGGGCTCAGAATGACAACGCCGCGCTATCCCGCAATGACAGCCAGGCTTTTGATATTGGACAGACACTTTCTTTTATTCAGCGTGAACTTAAAGACCGGGCGCCTCAAATTTCAGAAGCTGATATTGCCGCGCTTGGCGCAGCAAAAACTCATGCCGAGCGTTTCTACGAATTAGCTGAAAAACGAAATGAAGTCTTTGCCCGAAAAATTACAAGCGCCATGGAACGTTCCCGCCAAAACGTTTCCGTGATAGTGGTCGGAGGATTTCACGAAAAAGGCCTTAAAACTGTTTTAGAAGCTAAGGGAATTTCAACGGCCGTTATTTCTCCAAAAATGGGCGAAGCCCTTTCAGACATTCCATATATGGAACGGATGACGGGAAAACCAGTCGAACTTGAAAAGCTGATCGAACAGGCACGACAGGCGTCAAGCACTCTTGAACGGCCGCTCAATATTTCCCCCAAAATGGTATCGCCCGCTGATCGTGAAGAAGCCTACAGTGCTTTGCGTGAGGTTGCCGCAGAAATTCTGCGGGGCAGGCGTGGTCTTAGTGAGGTTTATGATCGTGGCGGCGCGATCGGCGCTGGTCCCAATAGAGGAGCGTCAAGACGACCATCACCAAAACAATCATTATTATACTTACTTCAAGGGCCATTGGCTCAACCACCTTT
Source organism: Omnitrophica bacterium RIFCSPLOWO2_01_FULL_45_10b (assembly GCA_001804205.1). Taxonomy (GTDB): domain Bacteria; phylum Omnitrophota; class Omnitrophia; order Omnitrophales; family Danuiimicrobiaceae; genus 01-FULL-45-10b. The sequence goes on along the minus strand of MHFM01000002.1, from coordinate 12,383 downwards.
CTTAGCTGAAGGATATACCAAAATACTTCCAACCGCAAGCGCGAAAATAGCTGCGGCCATAGTGGTTTTTATTGGTAAGTTAAATGCGGCAAAGAAGTTGCTGGCAAAAGCTGCTGCTACGGAAATGCACAACAGGTTACTCAACATTCCTGCCGTAAATGTTCTTTTTGCATCGTCAAATATCATGGCTGTTGCACCGGTTTCGTTCGTTGCGGGGTATAGTATCATAAATTTAATAAAAGTCAATAAAAAATTGACTATTAATGAAAATCGCGCCGAGATGCGCTACATTGAAAATGGAACTGAGGCGAATATTAAAAGCGCATCTCTGTCCTCGCGCATTGGTTTCAGACCTGACGCGAGGGCGGAGCTGCGGATGGCGGAACTGACTCTGGATGAACTAAAGAAGGCTGTTGAGGCACAATTTGGCTCTGACTCTTCACGTACAGGTTTGAGGGTATTTGTATATAACATTCCCACAAATAGATTTGGTGTAACAATAAATCTACGAAAAGAATCCACAACGCCGACCATTTCGACGGTAGAAACAAAATTAAATCTACTTGGCTCTAGCATTTCAAGAAAGTATCCAAAACAATATAAAGCGATTATTACTAAAACCGCCGGCGATGCAAAAACAGACGTGCGTGTTTTGACATTTTCCCCGCAGCCAATAACGGTTCCTGCCGCCACGCAGCCGGCAAAAGGCAGCACAGATGAAAAGAAGGAAAATTTCCGTTCTGAGTTGCGGACTGACAAGCCTGACAGCGCCCGGTTGGCTTTGAAGCAAGGCAGTAAGAGTGCAGTCGAATTTCGTGCCCATCTTGATGAATACGAAAGGTATTTCATAGACGGCAAGCGTATCCCATCCGAAAAAAGAGAAGCCTTAAAGGAGAAGATTGACAGTTATGCCCAAAAAGTAGCTACCTTAAGAAACGAAAAGGATCTTCAGAAAATCATGGAAGGTTTTTCTGAAATATTAAGACAAGCCTTGTTTGATATGGGGGTAGATAGAACAAAAGAATTTATGATCGCCGGAGGGCTCTGGGAAGGGGGCACCGAAACTTACGAAGGCAAGCCGGTAATTCTTGGAAATCCTTTAAGAGATTTTGGCTTAAAAAGATGGGCTATAAATTGGATCTTTGTCGTACCAAATAAGCGGGCAAAAGGCTATTTTGAGATACGACAGGTTTTTGAACAAGTTCAAAAATCCTCTGACGCTCACCTTACAGCACTACCCGGTGCCCGGCCGGCGGAAGGAAGTTCAGATGAAGGGGAGGGAAATTCCCGCGCGGAGCTGCGGAATGAGCAAGTTGTGGGAAGCGGTGATTGGGCATTTGTGGAGCGGACACTTCGCCAATTGTTCGAGTTGCATGAAAAACCAAGTCCAGAATCAAGTTCTGCATTTAAGTCCATCGCGCTTGATTTTCCCAAGCCTAACTCCGCTAAGATTGTAGTGACTCCTATGCTTAAGGCGTTAAATGAGATACGAGGTAAGCGTCGAAGTTTTGCCGGTCTTCTGGGCCCTTTTGCGATGTGGGAACGTGCGGGTATTGATCTTGCCCAAACTGGCGCGACGTACAACGTTTCCACCAATATAAAAAAGCAGTTAATCATTATCCGTTTGGTAAAGCTAGTCAGAGGTAACTCTCGGACTTCGCTTGCCGTGGGGATGGCTGATTTTAAAGTCCAGTTTCCGGAAGACTCGCCCGCGATTGATTCCCCGGTCCTTGCGAACAAAACCCCCAAAGACATCCGTTTGATTTGGAATGACGGGCATTCATGGAGCTTGGATTATCAGGCTGTGACCGTTCCCGCCGGCACCGACGTCAAGGGCGAACAACCCAAAGAGGTGATCGTGTGGTATCAGGTGAAGGATGAGGCCGATCATTTCATAGGACAATTTGCTCTCACTATCGCGCAACCCGAAGGAAAAATATCTAAGGCGGTTTTCTACATTCTTCCAAGCCTGGAAGCAACCGCCAAAGAAGCGCTCGAATCCCAAAAAGAAGCCATTGAGAACCGTCTGATTCACGCATGGGTCCTACCCTCCGCGCGGCCGGCGAAAAGGGCCGAGCTGCGGACTGACAAACCCACTGGCGCCAGACCGGCGAAAAAAGAGATTGCCTCTATTGAAAAAGCAAATGACATTTCTGGATTCATTAGTCAGCTAAGACAGAGCAAATATGTGCGAGCTAACTTTGGAGATCGATTGGATGTTTTGGCTCAAGTCTTCGAGAGAGTTTTGCCTGTTATCTTGGCTGCTAGATTCGAAGGTGTGGATGTCGGAAGGCCAATAGATCGGCTGCATGGGGTGCCCGCAGATCAACTCAAGAGGACACTAAAAGTAACCAAAGTCGAGTTAAGAGAGTCTTCAGGTAACAATTTAGTACTTTTTGTTCAATTTGAGGATGAAAAAAATCAGATCGTCGGCAGCGATTTGGTTTGGTACGTCCGCTCGAAAGCTCCATTCGGACGTCCAGATTCTCAAGGTGGAATTTTTCTTGAATTGATTCATCAGAAGCATCACGTCATCACTCAAGAAGTTTCACGGTTACTCGGCAGAGAAAAATTATTACCGCTCAGAGATCGGTTAGGTTTTACGGTGGTTCAGGAGGAAATGCATCCTTATGAATTGATTATTCTGTTTCCGCGAGCGTCCACCGCCCGGCTGGCGGAAGGAAGTACAGATGAAAAGAAGGGAAATTCCCGCGCTGAGGTGCGGGTAAAGAGATTTGGCGACAGAGTCAATATTTTTCCGGATCGTAAGAGCATGGGAGAAGCCGCCGCCCACCGGGGAATTGCCAAGATTAAAGAGCTTCTTAAGACACAACAGACAGTCAGAATCGTTTTTGCCGCCGCTCCTTCACAGGTAGAGACAATCGAAGCCCTCGTGCGCCTTTCAAGAAGAGAATTTGATTGGCGGAAAATTGAAATTTTTCATATGGATGAATTTTCAGGCTTTCCGATAGGTCATGAAGGCAGCTTTCGCACCTGGCTCAATAAAAATTTGATTCAACCCATCGTTCAAATTCATGGAATCCCGAAGAATAAGTTAGACATTCATTTAATCGATGCGGATTCACGCGAACAAAGCGATTTGGAAAAAGTGGCTGCAGAATATGCCGCGCTTCTCGATGCGCGGCCGATTGACATTGTCTTTGGTGGATATGGATACAATGGACATGTGGCGTTTAATGATCCGCCGGCTTCCTTTGATCCGGATACAAAAAGCGTCATCATTGTTGACCCTTCTCAAGATTCCGTAAACGCTCAACAACAAATGGAGGCTTATTCGGCATATTTCAAATCTCCAAAAGATATTCCTCTTGCGGTTACGATTAGCTTGCCACCCATGGCCGAAGCAAAACTGATGATCCTGTCGGTTCCTGGGCGGGCAAAAGCCGAAGCGATCAAAGCCATTCACTCCGTTGAAGGGAACGCTCAAAATGCAACACCGGATCCAATGGTTCCCGGCACTTATTTCAATACTTTGCCGCCGGAGCGCATTCAAGTGTTCACAGATACCGACGGAGCTTCTCTTCTTCCCAACCGCGCCGAGGAAGAAATTAGGGAGATTCTAGAAACGATGCATGATATTCCGCGGGATGAAATTACTTTAGATAAAACAATTCAACAGCTTCGCCTAGATTTCTTTGGCGAGACGAGTTTCATCGTAGCGCTTGAACAAAAATTTGCCATTCAAATTGACTCGAGTGACCAAACAAAGCTTCTGGGAGGGACAGTAGGCGGTGTGGTGCAATATGTGGAAAATAAAACCTCCCGCTCCGAAGTCCGCCAGGTAAAGCCTGTCGAGACTGATGGCTTGTCAGCGAAGCTGAGGGCCGAAGTGCGGCATCCGATTGC
>MHFM01000002.1:5732-8435 GCA_001804205.1 Omnitrophica bacterium RIFCSPLOWO2_01_FULL_45_10b | reverse complement strand
GCCGATGGCATGGCTCACGGATAATTTCTCAAAGCTTGCCGCCGCGCTCGATACGGAACGTGAAGCAAACGGTGGGTCCAATGCTGTTGTCACGATCAAGTTTAAACCGCGGGCTTCAACCATGCCGGCTATTTCTATTTTGACCGGCGAACAAAATTTTGGAATAGAAGATTGGCAAACAGCGTTTCGTCAAGCCGGAGCCGTTTGGGATGCCGAATGGACAAAGAATTTTACGGCCTTTCGGGTTTTCATGCTTGAGAACTATCACGAATATGAAACTTCCTCCGCCCCCCGTGCGGAGCTGCGCAATATTCCGCTGGTCGGTTCTGCCCAAAAAGCAATTGAAATAGCTTCTCAAGCTCTTTTGCAGAGTTTGAGCGCAGCGGTGCAGCCCAGCGACCACAGTCTTTATTTCGTGCTGATCGGAAACAACGAAATTGATCGAACTCTTCGCCGCAGAGAAATTGCCGGTAAAACTAGAGGCAATCACGTATCCCTTATTCCTTGGAAATCATTTGATTGGGCTTTGTCACAAGTCAAGCGAATACCTGTTCATGGTCCGATTCAATGGAGAACTGCTATACTCGTGGAACTGCCAAAGGAAACTGCGCAGCGGTTTGGAATTCGGGAAGACATGAAATTTCAAACTGATCAAGGTGTTTCATTCGAAAATCTGAGCCGCGCTTGGGCTGTTCAAACGGATGGAGACTTGAGCGCAACAGGTGAAAAACAATTTCATGTTTCAGAAATCCTGCTTCCCGGAATGGCTCCCGCTTCTGTACGCTCGGAATTAAGAAGCCAGGCAGATCTTGAAGGCCGTATCGATAGACTTCGAGACGCCGTTTTAGAAAAACTTGATGAAGCTGAAAAAGGCCCAGTCAAAACGCTGTTTAGTAAAGTCAAAACTCTTTTGTCTTCTGATGATCCAAAAGGCGCCTATCAGAAACTCATGGATTTGAGAAATGAAGTTTCCGACAGACGGCATAAAGCACATAACACGCTCAGCAGTTTTAACGCGCTTTTAACCACTCTTGCCGATCAAGCAGTTGTGAAAAGCCATGATGAGCTTATGGCGGGACTCCGGAACATGGCGGGCAGAGCCGCAGAGCCTTTAAAACTAAAAGTTCCTCAAGGCGGAGATCCATCCAAACCTTTTGCCGAAGGTGTTAGAGAGAGAAAAATCTCAATAAATGTATCCAAAAGGCCTAACGGCGGCTTTTTGGTTACCATGCGTCATCAATCGCATAATACAGATGCCAAGATAGACATTTTGACTGATCAGCCGGAACACGCTTTGGTTGAAGCAGTTTTAAGAAGGGCGTTGGTTCCAACTCCTGATGCGGCGGTTAATTTAGCTAATCAATTTTCTGATGTCTTTTCCATTCTTCTGCGTTCCGTTGCTTTTTCTAAACCGCCCAAAGCCGTGGCAGCAGGAACAAGCACCGTTGCAGCATCAGCAACCGCTGGTTCTACAACAACTTCGACAGCTACTGTAATTCCAGCTAAGCCGGCGGCGGATCAGGCACAACCTGAAATAGTTCCAGCAGCAGTTTCCACTCTAACAAAACCGTCAGCACCTGTGGCAGTTACCGGCGAGCAGAAGGTTGAGCAAACCCGCGGAGAAATTCAGCGCGCTGGTTTTATTACGTTGATTAATTTCCAAACCATTCAAGCAGTAATCAATGCTGCAAAAACTACAAAAGAACCAGTTCCTGTAGCTTTCTCTGTTGCGGAACAAAATACTCCGCAGCAAATAGCGGCAGGTTTTCAAAAACTGGCAGCTTTACAAAAAAGCCAGCCTAATTTGGTAATTGGCATACATAATGCCAATTTGGAGCAAGCCAAAGCCGCCGCTTCAGCAGGAGCGCAATTTGTTACAGGGCTTCATTTAGGAAAAGTTGTGGATGTAACAGATATAAAAGCGCTTAAAGATTTGATTAACCAAGGCATTTTCGTTGCTGTTAGCGGCACAGCTCAGAATGTGACTCCTGCGCGGCACGTCCTTGTGAGCGGAGCAACCGGCACGCTTTTTGTCAGACCAGGCGAGTTGCTGCAGCTTAGAGATCAGGAATTTTCGCCAGACGTGACTTATATTGTTGGGGGCGGAGTTTCGCTCGATCAGGCAAAACTAAAACTTCCGAAACAGGTAACCGCTTTTGTGTTAGGGGGAAGCCTTGGCAATTCACTGCCATTGATTCAGCAAAATATAATAGACCTAATTAAAACCATTCCGGCTCGCGCTGAACTTAGAAGCGGTCAGCCGGAACCTGATACTCAAGCTGTAGCTTTGTCGGAGTTAGGAAATACCGCTGAGTCAGTTCAGGCAAAAGTCATTGAACTCACACGCGCTGTTTCGAAGCGTTCTGAACTTCGCGATGTAATCACCCAATGGGTTTCCTCGATCCTTGAGGCCATCCTTACGCTTTTGAAGAAAATTCGTTTTATTCCGCATCGGGTTTCTCACGATGAAAAAGAACGAATCCGTTCTTTGGTGCCGGTCATTCTCAGCCGACTACACACGGCTGATGGGAATACTTTTGGTTTGCAAAGTTTGAAGGATCCCGTTTATCAATTGGTGCATTCCCTCGAAAAGCGTCGAATCGTTTTTTTGAGTTTGTGGCAGCGAGAACGATTAGTGGAATTGGGCATTATAATCCCCCGCAAACCCCGCTCCGAAGTGCGCCACCTTGAAAATGAACCAGC
>MHFM01000002.1:4684-5720 GCA_001804205.1 Omnitrophica bacterium RIFCSPLOWO2_01_FULL_45_10b | reverse complement strand
GAGTCCTCGCGCGTGAGTTCAAAGCAACCCGACGCGAGGGCCGAAGCCCGCCAGCCGTTGCAGCTTCGTTTTGCCATCCGCAGAGATCCGTTGGTTGAAGATCCCTATGCCGTGTACACAATTCAACAAGCTGCGGCTGAGCAATTGCGAGAATGGTTAAAAGCGCAGGATGAAAATCAGCCGGATAACGGGTGGTTCAGCGCCAATTTAGGAGCAAGTACGGCGCAGCTTATTGTTAGAGATGGGCAGCTTGTTATGATTCGCGCTGGTGATCAGGCAATTAAATGGGGGGCGCTGGATCCGGAACCGCTTCTTGATATGGTTCCTCATGGGGGAATTCGATTCACGACTGCAAATGCTTCTGAAAAGTCTTTGTTTTCCGCGCTATCGGTCAATCCCGACAAGTGGGAATTAACCATTGCCCCAGAAGATATACCGGATTATGATCCGCCGCATCAGCTGCCGAAACCTATTCCCGGCACATTACCATTTGTCAGAAGTGCAGTTGATGAGTCTGGACACGATTATCCTGATCATCCAACCGGAACCAAGCCACCGCGCCGTTCCGAAGTGCGGGATCAAGAAATTAAAGCGCTTGCTGCGCAGTCGGCGGATTCTGAAGAAGCGCTGGCTAAAGCATTCCGGTTTTATACGCTCAATCATTTTGAGTTTACCCCGGAAACGCATGACGCCGTCTCCAAAACTTTGCTTCACAATTACATCGCGCGCGAAAACACCGCAAGCCGCAAGCCGGTTCTTAGATTGGTCGGAAAACTCGGCGGAACTGAAATCAGCTGGGCGCTGGCAACGCCGTATGGATTTGCAAGTCCGCTTTTCCAAAATCACACGCATTTTAAAGGCGGCAAACCGTTAACTCTTGGGAAAAAACGAGACGAAATTCCAGATTTAGAGAATTCGCTGGCCGACATTACTGGGCGCATAGCGGAACCGATGCTTAAGGCTCTTGAATCGGCGCAGATTAATCTAGAAGAAGTAGATTTAGATGCCTATCTTTCCGCTCCCGGATTTTTTGATC
>MHFM01000002.1:0-4657 GCA_001804205.1 Omnitrophica bacterium RIFCSPLOWO2_01_FULL_45_10b | reverse complement strand
TGCGCGTCTCCCAAAGATGAGAACTCCATTCCCAATAAACTCAAAGCGCTCGCCGCACAAAAGCAATTGGATTTGAACATCCATCTTACGGTTGTGCATGACGGCACGGGACACGCGCTCGGCGAATTAAGCGAATTCGGGGCGCTCAAAGGTGAGCCTTTTATTTTGTTTCAGTCGTTCGGCACTGGTGTTGCCAATCGCGGCATGGTGAATAGCAAACCGATCACAGGCGGCCGCGCCGTTGGGTTTGTGCGCAACGAAATGCCCCATTTTATTTTACGAAACAAAGAGACAAAGAACTGGGTCAACGTGATGGATGAAACCGCCGGAAATATCGAAACAAGAAATGAAAAATATCCTCCGAGCGAATGGGAAAGTTTGGAAGACCGGGTCAAGGGCGGCGCGGCGCAGGAAAGATTCAAAGAAATTTATTTAGAGGCGTTAGAAGATAAACGACAAGGTAAACAGAATAATTTGTCTTTGTCTGCAAAAGAAATTCAAAGACAGTACGACCCCAGCAGGACGGGCGATTTTATATTCAACAAATCCACGCTTGCTCAAATTGCTAAAGATGGCAATTTGGTCATGACACGGGCCTATCAGGAGCGCGCTCTTGAAGCCGGTTTTGGCGGTGCACTTATTATCGCAGATTTGTTGAACGAAATTAAAAAAATAGAAAAGTCATACGGTTTACTCGATTTAAAACTTGTGCTGGACGGATTCTATCTGAAATTCAAACAACTCGGCACAGAAAAAAAGATCAAGGACGGTATTGCTGATGGTTTGAAATATACCGGTGTTTCGGACGGAGACGCTGGACGGTTTATGAAAAACAATATCGTCGAATCGACAATTCCCGATGATTTACGCGAACTCATCGGTGGCCTGCCTCCATTTCCCAACGCCCGCTCCGAAGTGCGCAACATTATAAATAATCCACAAGAAGGATTAATCGAAGCGCACAAGAGTCCTCGCGCACTCGTTCCAAGTCAACCTGACGCGAGGGCCGAGCTGCGCTCAGCACCGGTTGTGCTGAGCACTGCTTCGGCGCAGGTAAGGAAACCTGCGTCCGAGCTGCCCTCAGCCCCGACCGAGCTGAGGACTGCTAAGTCCTTTCCGCGGTCGGCGGAAAGGGCCGAGCTGCGCGAACAAGCTGTTATAAAACCTGAAACATTGACGGTTGAGCAAACAAATCAACCAGGAGAAGCTCTTGTGTTAGGACCTGTAACAAACACAATCACAATCAATGGCGGCGTATCAAGAGGCGGTATTACAGTTGAAACAGGATCGCTGGTTCCTGCGACTGAAACCGTAGCGCATCCTCAAATTTCAGTTGAGCAAATGGCGAAAACCATTCAAAGCGCTCAATTAGGTTCAAAAACCATTATGATTCGCTCCACTACTGAAGAAGCAGAAGAACTCGCTACACTCAATGGATTGTCTCGTTCCGAACTGCGTCAATTAGAAACATCCGGCGATAAAAGCGCTCAAGCTTTAGCGAGCATTTTGGCACTTGTGAAACTTGGCGCCCGCGTTTCGATTGTAACGCCTAACGCCGATGATGAACGTACCCTGAGACAGACATTTGAATCTTATCGGTTAGCAAAAGGCATTCGTCTTCCGGCACAAGCTCAGCTTACGGCTAAGAGCGTCGGGGATAACGGAGCTCTTGTGGTACGGGCCTTGAACAATAGCCTTAGCAACAAAGCTTACTTTGTTACCGAATTGGCTGAGGCTAAGTCACTTGCCTCTAAGGTTTCAAACGGCATCTTTGTTGCTAATGACCATTCGGTTGGCAATCAATCCGTTAAAGCCAGCCTTCTTGGCAAAATTAGCCTTGCTGTAGAAGCTGTTCTTCTGCGCCAGGATATTTTTCAAGCTCTTCAAGGCCAACGCAATATTTTAATTCCAAATGCTTCCATATTCCAAAATGCGGTTCAGGCTTTGACTCTTTTTAGACTAGCTGCCGAGCGCCTCCTCGCCGCCGCTTAATCCCACTAAAAATCAAAAACAACTTTTAGTGATCCTATCAAGCAAAGCTGACTTGCTCTTCCTAGGATGCCGAGTCTTTTTTGGAAGCGACGGTTGTCAATGGCACGGATTTGATCAACCAAAATGTCCGATTTTTCATTCAATCCCGCTTCGTTTTGTTCTAAATGGACGCGAAGCCACTTTGTTTTTGGTAATGTTTTTGTGGTGGTAGGACAGACTAATGTGGAAGGATGCCCCGCTTCATTTAAAAGATTGGTTTGAATCACAACAACAGGCCTTAATTTTCCGGGTTCAGTACCGAATTGAGGACTTAAATTGGCTAAATAAACATTCCACTTTTTAATTTCCATTACCTACCCGAAATTTCATCTTCAAATGCTTCAAAGACTTTCAGGACTTCCATTGAGTTGTCCCGGACAACTTGAGATTCCTGAGCCAACTCTTTTTTTAACAGAACTCTTTTTTTCAGTTTGTTATAAAAAGCAACCGCCGCATTGATGTAGGCATTTCTGGCCACATGTGTTTTTTGAGTAATCGTTTCCGTTTCTTGGTAGATATCATCCCGCATTTTTAACGAAAGAATTTTGGACATTTGACTCACCTCCCTCTATGCTAAAAGTATATACTATGAGTATATACTTATCAAGAGATAGTTTAATTGAGCCATCGGGGAGTTTTTAATCTGTCCCCAATGGATCATTCTGAACCCTGTCCGCCCAGCGGAACGGGGCGTGGCGATCTCAGGTCGAAGATTGCCCCTACAGGGGCTATCCTGATCCTATGGAAAAAAATTAATAAATGGGATTGCTTCCGGTCCATCCGTTGACCGTCGCAATGACGTGACTCTATCTCATGGGATTCGCTTGACTTTTTCGGCTTATCCTCATAAGATTACTTCAATTAATATTTTGCCCTTCTAACATAATCTAAGTAGCTTTAACTTAAAGGTTTAGCCTACATATTTTGCTCTGTGGAAACCAGTAGGGGCGAAGCACGTTTTCCAAACAATGAATGAGTCGTTGGTTTCGGAATTAGTTCCAAACACCAAGCGGAAAGTCTTTTTTGGGCTGTTTGTGTTTCCGATGCTCATCGCTGTTACCATGGCGATCTTATTAAGCGGTATCGTTCTTTTAACTCATGAGGACGAAACTCCGGAATCATTAATTACGGCAATTAAAACAGGAGCTCCTAGCAAACGCTGGCAGAAAGCCTTTGAGCTTTCCAACGAACTGAATCGCGAAGGCGGTTTGCTCAGAAGCGCGGGCATTATGAATGAAGTTATTCATGTTTTGAATGACAAAGAACATTATGATGCCAAAACGCGCGCCTATATGGCCATGGCGCTCAGCCGGTTTCAAAATCCCGATGCAGAACAAGCACTTCGAAAAACACTCGGGAATGTCGACAATAGCGAAGATCCAAAATTCACGCTCTTTGCCGTTTGGGCGCTTGGGAATTTTAAAAATCCGGATTCTGCTCAAACGGTTGCGCAATTTTTACAAAGCGAGCATGATGACGTTCGAAAAACCGCCGCTTATGTTTTAGGCGCTTTGAATGATCAAAAGGTAATTCCCGCGCTTGAGCATGCGCTTGAAGATTCCGTTATCGATGTCCGTTGGAATGCAGCGCTTAGCCTTGCACGATTGGGTAATGCTTCGGGCGTGGAAGTATTACTGCAAATGCTGGACCGCGATCGTTTGCAGCAAGTACAGCAGTTAAACGAAGCGGAAATTGAGCGGGCGATGGTCAATGCCGCTAGAGCATTAAGTTTAATTCGATATCCCGAAGCCGGACCGATTTTAAAAACTATATCCGAAGCCGACCCAAATCTTAAAGTCAGAGAAGCAGCGCGGGCTACGCTGCAACAAAATAGTAACTAAATGAGCGATATAGCGAACAATCCGAAATCCGAAATCCCCAATCCGAAATCAGAAGTGTCCTCACCGGGCCGCCGCCAATTTCTTTCCTGGTTTGCTGTGGCTTGGATCAGTTTTGTCGCGGCGACGGGCGGCGCGCTTTCTTTGGTGCTTCGATTTATGTTTCCCAACGTTTTATTTGAACCCAAAAGTACGTTCCAAGCCGGTTTTCCGGATGATTATGAGGTGGGCGTAGTCGATGAACGGTGGAAAGATAAATATGGCACTTGGATTGTTCGTGTGGCGGAAGGAATTTATGCCCTTTCCACGATTTGCACTCATCTTGGCTGCACACCCAATTGGCTTGGCACAGAGCAAAAATTTAAATGCCCCTGCCATGGCAGCGGATTTTTTAAAACCGGAATTAATTTTGAAGGACCGGCACCTCGGCCGCTTGAGCGTTTTAAAATCGGATTGACGGACGACGGTCAAATTTTAATCGATAGAAGCAAAAAGTTTCAGCAGGAAAAAGGCGAGTGGAATAATCCGGATTCGTTTTTGACGTTATAAAAGATTTGAGGGGTTTACGATGATCAAGTTGCCGAAATTCAATTACGAAGAATTCAAGAAGTGGATGACCAAAGGACAAATTTGGAAATCCATGTTCCGGCATGGTTATACGACCGATGACCGCGACCGCGCTTTAACGGTTCTCACCAACGTGTTTTTTCATTTGCATCCCGTCAAAGTCCGTAAATCCGGCGCCCGGTTTGGTTTTACGTGGTGCGCAGGCGGGCTTTCCTTTTTTG
>MHFM01000001.1:3338-6381 GCA_001804205.1 Omnitrophica bacterium RIFCSPLOWO2_01_FULL_45_10b | reverse complement strand
AAAAGTTGAAATTTCTCAAATCAAGGTACTGGATTTTCGCTTCCTGCGCAAGCAATTTCGCATTCAAATCAATACCCCTTAACCCAACGATTAGCTTCTTATGGATTTGGGTCTTAAGGCGTTTGACGTCATCGACAAAAGTGCGGATATCGTCCTCGGTGACCTGTCCTGACAATACTTGGCATAACCAGCGGCTTTGATGATTCCGGGCCAAAACCGGGAATACGCGGCCGTTATTGGGGCGGGATGAAACTTCCGTGAAATGAGGGCACTTGAATTTACGCTTATTAAGCTCTACAACGTCATTGTGAAATTTTAGGAATAACTCCTCAATCCGCTTGGGAAGTTCCCTCTGATCGGCTATTGCGCTTTCCTGGATGGCTTTCTCAGTATCGTCTCGAAAACATTGAATATTGGCAAGCGGAGCACGCTCGATCAAAAACCTCTGGCGATAATATACCTTGCTCAGCCAGAACCTAAAAAGAGGGTCCGTAATTTGAAAGAGCGAGCCATGCTTTTCAATCGCCTCCAAAGCTTGGAGCTTTTCCAATATTTTCTTAACGTCGCTTGTCTTTTGATGAAGAAAGCGCGTGATGTGCAAAAGCTTCTTATGCCCGAGTGAAATCGCAAGCAAAATATCGGCAAACACAGGCCAAGGCTTTCCTTGAGCTAATTGATAAAGCCGCGATTGGAAGTGTTGATAAAGCATGCCGCGGTCTTCATAGAGCTCCTTGGCCAATGTTTCCATCACCAAATCGCGATTTGGTGCTTCATTCTCATGAAAGCAAAGCCGCAATCGCTTCAACAGGATATCCAGATAGTATGGAAAGCCGTCCGTGATGCGGATTAGGAAACGGTTCAATTCGTCTTCGAGGACGCGTTCCGGAAAACGCCGTTTGATAAATTCCTCCGCTTCTTTGAAATCGAAGGGGCCAAGTTCGATGATTTCAAAATTTCCGAATAAAAGCGAAAGCTTCTCGCGAAAGATCGCCTGACTTCGTGTTCGGCACGAACTCGTAACGATAAATAATGTTTCCTTCTGAACCATGATTTCTTTGCCCAAAGCGGCGAAAGGATCATTCAAATTAAGTTCTCCTAAGCGGTCAAAATCATCAAGCACGATCAAAATTTTCCGGCCGCATTCTTGATGAAGCACACCGCTTAAGGCCATCAATTCTTGAAAGGCCGGATCATACCGGCGGCGCAGGACCAATTTCCTTATTAACTTCATTCGTCCTAAGGTTTTAGGGATGATTCCCTTTAAGGAGCGGATAAGGAGTTGAAAATTAGGAGGAAGAGGCTTCTGGAAAGCGCTATAAAAACTGCGGAGGAGTTCACCCATCCAGCGTTCGGAAAAACGCTCAAAAGAATCAAATTCCTGACACGGAAAGTACACAGAAACGACCTCGCTTTTGGTAAGGCGGCTTAGAAAAAGCTGGGTGAGTGAGCTTTTTCCCAAAAAAAGCGGGCCGATAATTCCGATGTTCTGCCGATAACCTTTCAGAAAAGCATCAAGACGCTTTTCCAAAAGCGCAGAAATTCCTTCGCGTCCGAAGAAAACTTCGCCGTTACTGGAACCGGTGTGCATGTTCCTCAGTCAAAATATTTTTTATTTTTATGGGAGAATCAAGACGTGTGTTTTTAAAATAAAAGCTAATCGGATTAAGACACGCGCCGCTTGGTCAACCAAGCTTGTATCTTATATCAAAATTCCTTGGAAGATTCAATCCAAAACAAAGCCTTTTCCGAAAAAATTTCGAGCGGCACAATGGATTGTGGCATATGGCTAGCGCATCAGACTGAATGGTATCACTTAAAACGCATATAAAATTTTATCATTTAAGTTAATGCGCAAATTCTATAAAATAGGCTTATGAAGATTGCCACACTAAATACATGGAAACAGGACGGGCCTTTTAAGGAACGCTGGCAATTTTTAATTGCTGAGCTTGCTAGGCTAGACCCTGATATTTTATGTCTTCAGGAAGTGTTCGAGCCTACCCTCTTTGAAAAAATCAAAATGGAAACACCGCTTCTCTGCGGCATCGCTCATCACAACGCAGGCCTTGCCACACTTTCGAAGCTGCCAATCGTATCTTCAGAAGTTTTAAAATATAAAACCGTTTCTCAACTTGAAAATGAAACCCGAAGTGTGCTTTTGGCCACTCTTCAAATCGGTCAGGAGACGATACCAATCGCCAATACCCACTTATCCTGGCGCTCAGAAGACGGCTCAGTGCGCCTAGGACAAACCAGGGAGCTTATTGAAGCAATGCATAAGTTAAAACAGCCGGGGCTTTTAGCCGGGGATTTCAATGATATGCCAAAAGGCGACCCCATAAAGGAAATCAAAAAGGCGGGCTACGTAGACGTGTACGACTTATGCAATGAAGCGGCGGAAGGAATCACGTGGGACAATCAAAATCCGTTTATTCAAGGCCACAGTGTGAAATTTTCGGACCGTAGGATCGACTTTTTATTCATGCACAAAAATTTACTTTCGGCATTTAAAGTCCAACACTGCGAAATTATTTTCAAACAGCCGAATGAAAAAGGAATTTATGTCTCGGATCATTACGGTGTTTTGACTGAAATCAACCTCCGATCAGGAAATCTGTCATCCTGAGGAGCAAAGCGACGAAGGATCTCGTGTGCTTCGTGGAGTTTACCCTGAGACCCTTCGCTCCGCTCAGGGTGACAGGCGAAGGGCTCAGAATGACGCAAGAATTGAATCCATTTCCTTTTCATCAAAAGCGCGCAGTGTTTGCGATTTGAGGTTCCCTAAGGAACCCGCTTTGGTCAGAATTGCGGTTGCCGTTTCGTCATTGGGCGCCTCCATGGTTAACACCACATCAAAATTTCCAAGCGTCCAATAAATATCCTTGATGCTAGCGCCCATTTTTTGTGCCATCTCTCGAAATGCTTTTGCGCGCCTCGTTGTATCCTTGACTCCCCGAATCCCCTGATCCGTAAAACTCGCCAAAACTACATAATGTGCCATAGAACCTCCTTTGAAAGTAATTCTGACATAAGCGAATGCCGA
>MHFM01000001.1:2526-3325 GCA_001804205.1 Omnitrophica bacterium RIFCSPLOWO2_01_FULL_45_10b | reverse complement strand
ATTTTGCGAAGCAAAATATTAGCGGCCAGCGGGAATCTCCGCCAAACAACGCGGCGGATCCGCCAACGCTTTGCCTGCCAGAGCAGCTTATGCTGCTCTGCGGCACTGCTCCGCTGTGTGGCGGAGAACCCAACTATCAGAAGAATCATGAATAAGCGGGCTACGAGAATCGAACTCGTCTATCTTGCTTGGGAAGCAAGCACATTACCACTATGTTAAGCCCGCGTTAAAAGTGGCACAACCGGCGAAATTCAGCGAGACGATTTTCAATCTCAGAGAATTGAAGCGTTCTCAAACGATCGAGTCCAAACTGTTCCACCGTAAATGAGGCAACCACGCCGCCATAGGCAACGGCGCGTTTTAAATTCTCAAAGCTTAAATCATCGGTTTTGGCCAGATAACCCATCACGCCACCGGCAAAAGTGTCTCCCGCCCCCGTCGGGTCAAAGACTTCTTCAAGCGGATAAGCCGGGAGCACAAAAAATTTATCTTCGTGAAAAAGAAAAGCTCCGTGCTCTCCTTTTTTGATCATGACGGTGCCTGGGCCAAGCGCTTGAATCTTCCGCGCTGCTTTAATCAAATTAGCCTCTTTGGTCAGCAAGCGCGCTTCGCCGTCATTTAAGACGAGCATATCCACTCGTTTGAATACGTTCTCAAGCGCAGGCCGTTTTCCCTGAATCCAGAAATTCATTGTATCGCATGCCACGAATTTACATTTAGGGCGTTTCACTTGATTCAACAAATCCATTTGAAGATCGGGATCAATATTGGCCAAGAATAAATATTTAGGCTCGCGATC
>MHFM01000001.1:2382-2494 GCA_001804205.1 Omnitrophica bacterium RIFCSPLOWO2_01_FULL_45_10b | reverse complement strand
CGTTCAGCTGTGTATCGAGCGTTTCGGCCGCGTTCAAATCAGAGCCATAATTTCCCTTCCAATGAAATGTTTTTCCGGGTATTGAGGCTAAATGATCCAAACCGATGGGGCG
>MHFM01000001.1:2030-2309 GCA_001804205.1 Omnitrophica bacterium RIFCSPLOWO2_01_FULL_45_10b | reverse complement strand
AAGAAAAATATGAAGCAGACCCACCGAATACGGCATCTTTTTTTCCGAACGGAGTTTCCACGGAATCAATGGCAACGGTTCCGACCACCATTAAGGAATATTGCAAAGCCGTATTTTGCGGAGATGTGTTCATTTTGAAATAAGCCCTTTCAATTCATGCGCTGCTTGATATGCATTTTTTGCCGAAAAAATAGCGCGCACGACCGCTACGCGCTCTGCTCCGGCTTCCATGACCTTCCGAACATTAGAGCGATCAATTCCTCCAACGCAAACAACAGG
>MHFM01000001.1:0-2023 GCA_001804205.1 Omnitrophica bacterium RIFCSPLOWO2_01_FULL_45_10b | reverse complement strand
ACGCATTTCATCACCTCATGAATTTGTGACAATCCAATCGGCCGATAGGTTGGCTTGGTCGGTGTTTGGAAAATAGGGCCAAAGCCAATGTAATCTGCCCCTTCTCGCTCGGCTTGAATTGCTTGGGCCATACTATGGGTCGAGCGGCCGACAATTTTATCACGATTTCCGATGATTTTGCGCGCTGTGAAAATTGACACATCATGCTGGCCTAAATGAACACCATCCGCATCCATGGCCAGCATTAAATCCACTCGGTCATTGACAATAAAAAGTTTTTTAAATTTCCGCGTTGCTTTGCGAATGTTCATGCCCAAGCGAATCAAGGCTGGATCCGTCAATGTTTTAGAACGCAACTGAATAATATCAACGCCTCCCTTGAGCGCCGCTGTAATGTTTAGAAGAATGTTTGGATCTTCCGCTTTTAAATCGGTAATGGCATACAGCCTAAAATTGCTTAAGCGCTCTTTTTTCCAATTCATAAAGCCTGAACCTAAGAGATTGAAATTTTTTGGATTCCCGAGGCGCTACCACTTTGGAAGCCTCTTCTAAGACCCTTAAACCTTCTTCGGACCGCTTTAAATTGCTGATCAATATATCATTCCAGCGGGGTTTCTTTTTTTCGAGGATGACACTTTTCTTTCCCACATCATTCGAAGAGGATCGCGCCTTGACTAACATGCGGTATGAAACAGGAAATCGAAGCAACACGTTCGAACATTCATGGCGGAGCTTTTTAAAGCTACTCATCAAGTTTCGATCGTCATAAATAAATCGAAACACGTCTTCGCAAACACGAAGTCCTTCTTTAGCGCGGTTGAAATTGGCATCGATGAGCCTGAGGGCTTTACTTTTTGACACGTTACTGATTGATCTTTTTTAAAATCGCTGAGGTGGAACGGCCTTTCAGCAAAGGAATACGTTTCACCTTTCCGCCCCAGCTCGATACTTCGCGGCTTCCGGCAATGGACTGAATGGCCCAATCCGCGCCTTTGACCAAAATATGCGGCTTGACAGTTTTGATCAGCCGAAGCGGTGTTTCATCATTAAAAATCGCAATACCGTCAACAAAGCGAAGCGCGCCCAAAACGCGCGCGCGCTCTTTTTCGGAATTGATTGGCCGGCCTGCGCCTTTGATTTTCCGGACGGATTTGTCTGAATTAAGGCCGATCACCAAATAATCGCCCAAACGCTTTGCGCGCTCAAGATATTGCACATGGCCGGCATGTAAAATATCAAAACAGCCGTTGGTAAAGACAATACGTTTGTGTTTTTGCCTCATTCGACGAGCCCAACGTGAAAGCGCGCGATGAGAATATAACTTTGGGATCATCCCGTTAGAACTCCAAATAACGATGGTTTTAATGATAACGGTTGTTGCCCAGTCTCAACTGCTTGCATTTGAAATAACCCCGTTAAGTTCAGAATTCTAACGGGATCATCAGCTATGAAGGAAAAAGTGCATCTTCCACGGCTTCCGAAATGGCATGAAGCACCGTGATGTGCATTTCTTGAACATTGGGAGTTTTTTGCGAGCCTGCGGCGAAATTAAAATTCGAAAGTTTTTTAAGTTCCCCTCCTGACTTACCGGTAAAACCAATGATGGTAAGACCCATTTCTTTGGCTTTTCTCACAGCCTCAATCACATTTTTCGAAGTTCCACTCGTAGAAAGCGCGATCAAAATATCTCCTTCTTGAGCCAATCCTTCGATTTGCCTTGAAAAAATAGTTTCGTAGGAATAATCGTTAGCGAGCGCCGTCAATATTGAGGTATCTGTCGTTAACGCAATGGCCGGAAGGCTTTTTCGCTCACGTTTAAAACGGCCGATAAATTCGGCGGCGATATGCTGCGCATCGGCCGCACTTCCGCCGTTGCCGCAAAGCATAATTTTGTTGCCTCGTTTAAACGCATTCGTAATTTCCTCTGCCATTTGCTCAAGCAGCTTTATATTTTCGGGCGTAAAGCTGGCCCTGAAAGCAGCTTCGTGAGCGTCGAGAATTCCTGCGATGATTTGCTTTTGCA